>CAZDCO010000116.1:0-1008 GCA_964504025.1 uncultured Clostridia bacterium | reverse complement strand
TCTGTATTGTTTGTGTTCATGGTAAGTGCGAGCAATGAGTTGGAAAATCGTCTGGTTGTTTATGATGCGAGAGCCGCTGCACTGGAAGAAGAAATCCAGGAAGAGAAAGAACGTACAGAAGAAATAGAAGCACTGCGTGAATATATGCTTACAGATGAATATGCGGAAGAAGTGGCCAGAGAAAGACTTGGACTTGTCAAAGAAAACGAAATCGTTTTTGAAGAAGAATAGAAGAATTTGACGAAAACTTTTTTTATGTAATCGTCGGTGTTTGACATATATTTTAAAAGACCTTCCTTATAATCCTTTTCATGAGGTGTTTGCGGGGAGGAGAGAATATGCAGGAATGGATAATTGCCATGCTCGTCATCAGCGTGATGCTGATTTTTCGGGACATGGCAAAAACTTTTTTCAAGGGCAGAGAGCCAGGGGAGGAAGCGGCAGCGGCCATTATGGAATGCCATCCTCAGAGAGAAAAAATTGAACGGTATGCAGAGGCTTTTCAGAAGCTTGCAGATACATTTTACGGAATGCCTTATCGAAAGGAGTATTTCAGCCAGGGACAGGTTGGACGTATTCTGGAAAATGTTAATGAAAGCATTTGCAGCAAATGTTACCAGAGAGAAATCTGCTGGCATGAATATGCGGAGCAGATGTATCGGTATGCGCAGGCAATGATCAGGTCCATGGAAGAAGGAGACGAAGCAGAATATATGCGCCTTCGTGGGGAATGGCTGGGAATCTGCAACAAATATTCCCAGTATACGGAGCTCTTAAAAGAGGAATTTCAAAAAGAAAAGCAAAATCTTTTCTGGAGTAATCGCATGATTGAAAATCGTTTGGCGGTGGCGCAGCAGCTCTCGGAGATGGCAAAGATTATGCGTACTGTGACAGAAGATATTTATGATATCGCAAAAGGCAGTGAAGCACTTCAAGGTGAATTGACAAAACAGTTGAAAAAAAAGCATGTACAGGTGAAAGAGGTCTGGGTCATGGACCATGTAGAAG
>CAZDCO010000115.1:0-1020 GCA_964504025.1 uncultured Clostridia bacterium | reverse complement strand
CCTTTGCTCACATCTTGGCAAAGTTAAGACTGAAGAAGATAAGAAGACAAAGACACTGGCTCCTGTCGCAAAGCGTTTAAGCGAGCTTCTTGGCCAGGAGGTCAAGTTTGCTGCTGATCCTGAGGTTGTAGGTCCGAACGCAAGAGCAGCTGTTGCTGCTATGAAGGATGGAGATGTCATTCTTCTTGAGAATACACGTTTCCGTCCGGAAGAGACAAAGAATGGAGAGGCATTCTCCAAGGATCTTGCTTCTCTGGCTGATGTTTTCGTCAATGACGCATTCGGAACAGCTCATCGTTCACATTGCTCCAATGTCGGTGTTACAGAAGTTCTCAAGAAGGAAGGCAAGCCTTGCGTAGTCGGATATCTGATGCAGAAGGAGATCAACTTCCTCGGAAATGCAGTTGAGAATCCGGTTCGTCCGTTTGTTGCAATCCTTGGCGGTGCAAAGGTAGCTGACAAGCTCAGTGTTATCAACAATCTCCTTGAGAAGTGCGATACTTTGATCATCGGCGGCGGCATGGCTTATACTTTCCTGAAGGCTAAGGGATATGAAGTCGGCAATTCTCTTCTTGATGAGTCTAAGATTGACTACTGCAAGGAAATGATGGAAAAGGCTGAAAAGCTTGGCAAGAAGCTTCTTCTTCCGGTTGATACAGTCTGCATCAAGTCATTCCCGGATCCGATCGATGCTCCGGTAGAAACAACTGTATATCCGGTTGATAAGATTCCGGCAGATCAGGAAGGAGCGGATATCGGACCGAAGACAATTGAGCTGTACAGCGATGCTGTCAAGTCTGCTAAGACGGTTGTCTGGAACGGACCGATGGGAATCTTCGAGAATCCGACTCTTGCAGCAGGAACAAAGGCAGTTGCAGCTGCTCTTGCAGATACAGATGCAACAACAATCATCGGTGGCGGTGATTCCGCAGCAGCAGTGAACCAGCTTGGCTATGGTGACAAGATGAGCCACATCTCCACCGGCGGCGGCGCTTCCCTGGAATTCCTGGAAGGCAAGAC
>CAZDCO010000114.1:0-1027 GCA_964504025.1 uncultured Clostridia bacterium | reverse complement strand
TTCCGATAGATGCCTTTTCTTTATCAATGATAAACTTTCCGGCTTCTTCGAAATAAGTGTCTCGTTCGTTATCACCAGACATGCCGCTTCCCGGAAGAGGCATGGTATTTACATGCTGCTCCACCTGTGTATTGTATGTGACCCCCGGATTTTTATCAGATACATATTCCACGACTCTGCTCACTTCTTCATCTGTGACAAATGCCCCCTGCAGACGCACCGGATTTGGATACCCCTGCGGATAAAAGAGCATATCTCCTTTTCCCAACAGTTTTTCGGCTCCGACAGAGTCCAGAATCGTTCTGGAATCCACACCGGAAGAGACCGCAAACGCAATACGGGAAGGCATATTCGCCTTAATCAGTCCTGTAATGACATTTACTGACGGACGCTGGGTTGCAATGATCAGATGAATACCTGCGGCACGTGCTAACTGTGCCAGACGGCAGATAGCATCTTCTACTTCTCCCGGTGCAACCATCATCAAATCTGCAAGCTCGTCTACAATCACAATAATCTGCGGCATTTTATCCGGTTTGATATCCTCTTCCGTAAACGTCATGGTTTCAATCTTTTTATTGTATTCGCTGATATTTCTTACACCATATTCCGCGAATGTATTATAACGGGTCGTCATTTCAGAAACCGCCCAGTTTAAAGCGCCTGCTGCTTTTTTCGGATCCGTCACAACTGGAATCAGAAGATGTGGGATTCCGTTATAAACACTCAGTTCAACGACCTTCGGATCAATCATGATCAGCTTCACTTCGTCCGGATTTGCTTTATAAAGAATACTGATAATAATCGTATTGATACATACCGATTTACCAGAACCCGTAGACCCCGCAATCAGAAGATGCGGCATCTTTGCAATATCTGTCACCACGGTTCCTCCGGCAATATCCTTTCCTACTGCAAACGCAACCTTCGAAGGAGATGCCTGAAATTCCTTTGACGCCAAAAGATCACGAAGCATAACAACACTGTTTTCTCTATTCGGAACTTCTATACCAACTGCCGCTTTTCC
>CAZDCO010000113.1:0-1038 GCA_964504025.1 uncultured Clostridia bacterium | reverse complement strand
CTGCGAGGGCGAATTCGGCACGACACATGCGGTTGTTGTGCAGAGCGGCATCGGCAAGATCAACGCCGCGATCTGCGTGCAGATTCTGGTGGATGTGTTCCACATCACACATGTACTGAATACAGGTATCGCGGGATCCCTGAACAATGATATCAACATCGGCGATGTCGTCATTTCGACGGACGCGGTTTATCACGACTTTGATGTGACGGTATTCGGTTATAAATACGGTGAGGTTCCGCAGATCGGTTCTCAGTCTTTCAAGGCTGACGAGAAGATGCGCAAGGCGGCAGTGAAGGCAGTGAAGGAAGCGGATCCGGAGATCGGTGTCTTTGAGGGACGCGTGGCCAGTGGAGACCAGTTTGTCGGCACGAAGGCACAGAAAAAGGCCGTGCTGTCTCATTTTCCGGATGCTTACTGCGTGGAAATGGAAGGCTGCGCGATTGCCCAGGCGGCGCATGTGAATCATATTCCGTTCGTTATTGTGCGGGCCATTTCCGACAAGGCTGATGAAAGCTCGACGATGGCCTATCCGGATTTCGAGGCGGCAGCGGCGGATCACTGCGCACGCCTGGTTGAGCACATGATGAAGCACTATGAGGAATTTGTCTGATCCGGCGGGGAATCAAAGGTATTTCTAAAAAAGATGAAAATCTGGGGTAAAATCTGGAAAAATAATCATATGCTCAGGGACATGGCGGTTGATGTCGACGATGATACCCGGACGCACCGGGTCTTTCACGCACTCGACGAGATCTGCTATGCCTTTGATCTTCAGAAGCCGATCTGGCTGGACGCCAATGTCAGTGAATTTCAGCGCATGGCAAAGACACGGTTCAGGCAGGACAGCTTTATTGAGGATGTGGATTTTGATTTCCTGGAGATCCAGGTTCTTGAAGAGTAAAGTGACAGGGAATGCTGCACCTTATAGGAAAATGCGTAGGAGAGCGTTCCCCTTTGAGGTGCATTAGTTTAAAGAGGTGAACCGGTAATTATGTACGACAAGATGACCAGGGGCGATGTGGAGAAGATGCAGAG
>CAZDCO010000112.1:0-1043 GCA_964504025.1 uncultured Clostridia bacterium | reverse complement strand
CTATTATTCCACCCGCCCGGAGAATCACGGTCAGGAGGTGCTTGCAGAAATCAGGGCGCATTATATCGACATCCTGAATAATGATAACACCCTGCTTGTCCGCCATCGCCGTGAATTCGGGAAGCAGCGTACGGATACTTCTGATTACAGCACAACGCTGTCTGTTCTGTCACGAAATGCAGGTGCATGGAACAACAGCGGTGTAAGGCGCGACATTCCTGATCCACTGCGGGAATATATGGACGGTCTTGAGAAACCTGCCCTGAAATCCAGACTGCGTCTGATGAATGAACTTAAGGATCAGTATGGCTATGAGGCCGCAGTGAATGCTATGAACATGGCCCTGAAAAATGGAAGTGTCAACGAATCAGATGCAAAGATTCTTGCCTCCAGAATTACAGGATATGGGATAGATACACCGCCGGATGCTGGTCCGTCCCTGAAGGTGTATGACGAAGCTTTCCTCCCTTCTGCAGAAGGAGGTGAAGCGTCATGATGTCATCCAGAGAACAGAATGATCTTCTGGAAGAAATCAGCGGATACTGTAAGAAACTGTTTTTCACAACTGCGGTTCCGGAAATGTGTCAGAATGAGGGGACACCGAAACAGATCGAATACCTGAGAGATGCGCTGAAAGCTGAAACCGAAAAAAGAGAAGCCAACCGGATACAGAGGCTGATCAAGCGGGCAAGATTCCCGGTTTACAAGACCTTTGACGGATATGAGTTCAATGCTGTAAAAATGCCGCCGGCGTTTTCAAAAGAAGATCTTTTCAATGTCTCATTTATTGAAAAGAAACAGAACCTTGTCCTGTACGGGCCGGTGGGTGTTGGCAAGACACATATGGCAATCGCAGCAGGAATGCTGGCCTGTAAGAAGGGCTATAAGGCAAGATTCTATACTGTTACAGAACTTGTGCTGAAACTGGCTGAAGCCAGGAAAAACGGTACTCTTGAGCGTCTCAGAAACGTCCTGAACCAGCAGGATCTTCTGATCCTGGATGAATGGGGATATGTTCCTGTCGACCGGGATGGCTCAGAACT
>CAZDCO010000111.1:0-1043 GCA_964504025.1 uncultured Clostridia bacterium | reverse complement strand
GTATAAGATAAGGAGAGAGGTGAGGAAATTGGAAAGTAAAAAAATTGTATCTAAAAAATTTATATTAGAGTTTTTTTTCATAGTTCTTCTGGTTGCTATTTTTATGATAAAAGGAAAATCTTTTGAAAATGATAATTTAAATAATGCAAAAGAATCTATCTGGGAATTATCAAATGGCTGGTATTATATAGAAAATGGTGAGAAAAAAGAAATTAGCTTACCTCATGAAATCATAAGTGAAGAGAATCCATTGATTATTTATAATGAAGATTTAACGCAGGATGAGGCTGGTTTGACAATAACGACGAAAGCTGCCAATTATGATTTGATTATGTCCTATGGTGATGAAATTCTTTATCAATATGACGATGGGGGATTTCCAAGAAATACACAGACAAAATCGCAGATTAATTGTGATGGAGTGCTTCCGAATCTTGTGGGAACCAAGACGTTGAAATTAGAATTTTTCAATGAAAAAAATGCAGAATATAATTTGCCGATTGTTTATATAGGTGTTGGAAGCAGCATTACAAGCAGTCATTATAAAGATGTTGCTTTTAAAGCATCAATTGCGATTATCATGATTGCGCTTAGCATATTTGCATTTGGTGTCGGGATTTATATGAAAAGATTGAATATTTACGACAAAAGGTTCGTGAACGTTTCTTTATTTTTGATTATATGCAGTATATGGTGTTTGACGGATTCGGTAATTGTTCAGCAGACAAGTTATCACTATCAGAAGATTTATGATTTATCTTTTTATTCATTTATGTTACTGGCAGTTCCAATGCTGCATTTTTTGAAAAATACATTTGAAAAAAAAGAAAAAAAATGTAACACTTTTGATATCTTGATTGTTTTATTTTATGTAAATGCAATTTTGCAGGGCATTTTAAATTACTTTGGTTATTTTGAATTTATTGAAATGCTGTTTGCGACTCATTTATTATTGGGTGCTGGATGTATGATTGTGACAATTGTTCTTTTGAAAGAATATAATCAAAATAAAACAGAAGAAAGTAAAGCAATTGTTTTGGCAT
>CAZDCO010000110.1:0-1044 GCA_964504025.1 uncultured Clostridia bacterium | reverse complement strand
GCTTTTTATCGTTGCTCTTTTTGTCATTGCGAGGACTTTTCCCATTTTTGTCATTGCGAGGAGTGTAACGACGAAGCAATCTCGCCCTCTTCTTGTCATTGCAAGGAGTGTAGCGACGAAGCAATCTCACGTTACACAACCGAAACCCCGACAAGAGATTGCCACGCTTCGCTCGCAATGACAATGGGCAACGAAAAGCGTTCAGTTGCAAACAAGGCAAGAAGCGTCGAGGGCGCACACGAGAAGTGCGTAACCGAAACGCGACGAAGCATTGCGCAGCAAATCAACGCTTCCTAAAAACGAAACGATACGGCAATACTGTCATTGCGAGGAGCAAACACGACGAAGCAATCTCTCCCTTTTGTCGCAATAAAACAGGGCAGATACGCGCCATGTACTCAACGCATACCTGCCCACCACGGACAAAATTCAACGCATACCTGCCCTACTCCTACGCGCGCAACAAGCAAAAGAAAGCCTTGCTTAGTAGCAAGGCTTTCAAAATTGAAAAGCGGCAATTACCTATCCTCCCGGCAGTAACCTGCAAGTACTTTCGGCGTAAAAGAGCTTAACTTCTGTGTTCGGAATGGGAACAGGTGGGACCTCTTTGCCATCATCACCGCTATGGTTATATCAATCACCGTTTTCACGGCAACGTATATACTTTTGTATGTTCCTAACGCTAACCCCTTTACCAAGGCTCGCAGCTTTCGGAACGTTTCAGTCTTTCTTCTCAGAAGACTAACAACTACATAGCAAAATTGCAATTTCCATTTATCATATCAGCCATTAAAAAATCGTTTTGAGCTCGTAAAAATTATAGAATCATCTTTCAATCGAAAAGAGTTCGTATACTCAAGCTATTCTCTCGAAAACTTCGAGATCAAGCCCTCGACCTATTAGTATCGGTCAGCTACGTACATTGCTGCACTTCCACTCCCGACCTATCAACCTTGTTGTCTACAAGGAGTCTTACCAGCCTACGCTGTGGGATACCTTATCTTGAAGCGAGTTTCACGCTTAGATGCTTTCAGCGTTTATCTC
>CAZDCO010000109.1:0-1048 GCA_964504025.1 uncultured Clostridia bacterium | reverse complement strand
ATCTTAATCTAGTAAAATAAAAAGATGGAGGATCGAAAAATGAAAAAAAGAAATATTTTAGGCGCAGTTCTCTGCAGTGTATGCCTGGTAGCTTCCAGCGCAGTACCGGCTATGGCAGATGCAGTAAAAGTTGTAACACTTGGTGCAGACCTTTCTGATGCACAGAAACAGACAATGTTGAATTATTTTAAAGTAAATACAAATGAAGTGCAGATTATCGAAATCACAAATGCTGACGAAGTGGCACATCTTAGTTCTTATGTTCCGATGGAGCAGATTGGTACACGTACAGTAAGCTGTGCATATGTAAAACCAACCTCTTCTGGTGGTATTAAAGTTCGTACAGCCAACCTTAACTGGGTAACCTGCAATATGATCGCAAGTACTTTATCTACATCTGGTGTTACAAACTGCGAAGTTGTTGCAGCTTGTCCATTTGAAGTATCTGGTACAGGTGCTCTGACAGGTGTTATCATGGCGTATGAAACAGCAAGCGGCGAAAAACTTGACGAAACAAAGGTTGAACTTGCTACACAGGAAATGATCATTACAGCAGATCTTGGTGATGAAGTTGGACAGGATGAGGCTACAAGCGTTGTAAATGAAGCAAAAATGGAAGTTCTGGAAAATAGTGTACAGAATGCGGATGAGATTTATAATATCGTTATCAACATAGCAGATCAGAATAATATCGTACTGACAGCAGAACAGTTAGATGATATCGTTTCTCTTCTGGCAGGAATTTCCGCACAGGATTACGATTACGATGCAATTAAAGAAACTCTTGAAAACGTAGAATCTAATGTAACAGGTGCTGCACCAGAAACAGATACAGAATCAGATTCCGAAGCAGAGGAAGAACTGGACAGCATTCTTGCTGATCTGGACGAAAGTATCCTTGGTGAAGATGTAATCGCAGGCTCTACAGAAGATGCAACAGTAGGCGAAAATGTTACTGTGGAAGATGTAGACGATGAGTGGGATTACACAGAAGATATAGATTCAGAAATTGCTGGCGCAGAAGATGATCTGGAAGTAGTTGAAGGTG
>CAZDCO010000108.1:0-1053 GCA_964504025.1 uncultured Clostridia bacterium | reverse complement strand
GAACTGAAAGCTCACTTTTTTCTCTTTCAAGGCTTTCAAGACGTTCTTTTGTTGACGTGGTAAAAATTCCTTGCTGAATGGCATTAAGCATATTATCAATGTTTTTCTGCACCTCTGTAAATTGTTTTTGGAGTATTGGCAGGGTGTTATTTTCTTTATTCAAATGTTCAAGCAATGCATCGGCTAATTTATCCATTAATGCATCATCAAATATTATTCGCATTAAATGAGAAATAACTATATCCTCAATCCATTCCTTGCGAACCGTCTTTTTATCGCAACCTCTGTGATATTTTACACTTACACATTTATAATATCTATGCACAAAGCCTGTTTTACTTGTGCCGCTTTCGCCTACCATAAGGCATTTACACTTTCCGCAAAACAGCTTTGTTGTCAGCAAGTATTCATCTTCCGCTTTATGCTTTGCCGGAGCTTTTTTATTTGCAATCATCATTTCCTGCACCCTTTCAAACAAATCTGTCGGAACTATTGCCGGTATTCCGTTAGGTATAACAATATCATTGTATCTGTACTCGCCGATATATTTTCTGTTGTGCAACATTCTGGTAACGGTATTAAGAGAAATTCGGGTGTTCTTTTTGGTGCGTATGCCTTTCAAATTAAGTTCGTCCGTTATTTCCTGCATAGTTGAACCCTCGGCATAATGCTTGAAAGCATCAAGAACTGCCGGAGCTGTCAGAGTGTCAATAATGTAATATTGTTTTTCGTCTGTGCAATATCCGATTGGCATAGTTCCGCCGTTATATTTACACTTGAGTGCGTTTTCGGTAAGTCCTCTTGTGACCTTTTCCGAAAGCTCGGCAGAATAATATTCAGCCATTCCCTCAAGTAAGGATTCAAGTAAAATACCCTCGGAGTTTTGAGAAATTTTCTCGGTAGCGGAAATCACTTTGACACCGTTTTTCTGCAAAACAGATTTATAGTGTGCGGAATCGTAACGATTTCTTGCAAAACGGTCTAATTTCCAAACGATAACAATATCAAATAAACCGTTGGCACTTTCTTTAATCATTCTTTGGAAATCCGGGC
>CAZDCO010000107.1:0-1056 GCA_964504025.1 uncultured Clostridia bacterium | reverse complement strand
ACAATTGCTTCCCAATCTCCTCAATCAACCCAAGATCCGCCGGTAGCCACTCTACGCTCCCCAGCGTTTCCTTCGTCAGCCACTTTGCAGCTTCATGCTCCTTCAGCACCAAATCTCCGGACTTAATCTTGCAAATAAAGCAGTCCATGGACAGATGGAAGTTCGGATAATCGTATTCCACCGTATCCAGTAATTCCTGCACTTCTACTTCTGTATCTAATTCTTCTTTTATCTCTCTTACAATTGCATCTTCCGGTGTCTCGTTTGGCTCGATCTTTCCGCCTGGAAATTCCCATCCGTCTTTAAATTCACCATATCCACGCTGTGTTGCAAACACTTTGCCATTTTCAATGATTATGGCAGCAACTACTCTTATTGTCTTCATGTAAATGTAATCCTTTCTTCCCATCATCAAAATCTTTAGCCATTGACAATGTACTCATAAATATCTTCTCGAACCGGCGTATCTAATGCCCATTCGATTTCTACTGCCGACTTATCTGTATTTGGCATGATAAATTCTTTCACTTCACCCGTTGCATACATACGGCCTAGGTAATAGAATTCTTTTGATATTTTATCATCTTTATTTTTTCGCACAAAAAGTTGTACATCGATGCCACGTTTCTTTGCATTTAAGAAGTTCTGTACATCTTCCGATTCCACACTTCGTCCACTTTTAGAAATCGCAATCAATCGATTGTAGCTTGTAAAATGGTCTTCGTATTTTGTGGTATCGCTGATATCATCCTGTTTGTCATAGTTGATAAACACTGGGAAAGTCTTTGTTTTCTTATCATATTTGTAACCACCAATATTCAACGGCACTTCATTTCTCTCCCAATTCAGTAAACGGCACGCATCTTCATAGGTATATTTCTGATATAAAACCAAATCTGTATCTTGATATCGCATACTGAAATTTTCTTTATAACGAGAGATACCGAAATCAATAAGTTCCTCTAAAATGTGGTAAAAATCTTCATTTTGTAGCATTTCTGCAAATGATTTTGACACACCATAATCAGCGCCTTCTTTCTCCACAAATACGCACTG
>CAZDCO010000106.1:0-1057 GCA_964504025.1 uncultured Clostridia bacterium | reverse complement strand
AGGTCAAAACCGCACTTCATGCCAAGTATGCCGCAGGAGAGCGTACCTTCACCTACGCCCCTCTGGGATACATCCGACACCCCGAAATCAAGAATACCATTGTGATCGATACGGAAACACGCTGGATTATTGAAAAAATCTTTGATCTTGCCTACCATGGTGCAGGTGCTGCCAAGATTACAAGGACTTTGGTGGAGGAACAAGTCCCTACTGCCGGATGGTTGAATTATCAGCGATATGGGAAATTCGCTCATATCTACGAGGGCGCACCTGCTGAAAAATCCTATGCGTGGACGGTATCACAGGTCAAGTGCATCCTAAAAGACGAAACCTATATCGGCAACAGCGTACACAACAAGCAGACCAATATTTCTTACAAAAATAAGAAAAAGGTACGCAAGCCACAGGAAGAATGGTTCAGAGTGGAGAACACCCACGAAGCCATTATTTCCAAGCAAGTCTTTGAACAGGTGCAGGAGCAGATCGCCAGCCGCCGCAGACAGCAAAAGAATGCCACTACACAAATATTCGCAGGACTTGTCCGCTGCGCTGATTGTGGGTGGTCAATGAGTTTCGGCACAAACAAGCAGAACAGTAAACCATACAGCTATTTCAACTGTACCTCTTACAGACAGCTTGGCAAGGTCGGCGGTGTCTGCTCCGCACACTATATCCGCTATGACTATCTCTACAGCTATGTTCTTTCCAGAATACAGGATTTATCGAGACAGGCACAGTTGGATGAAAAAGAGCTGCTGCATCGTCTGCTGAAAGGGAGCGAACAGGAGCTTGCCGCCAACGCCAAAAGGCAGAGTGCAGAGCTTGCACGGTCTGAAAAGCGAAGAGCAGAGGTTGATCGAAAATTTGCGAAGCTGTATGAGGACTGGGCGGATGGTCGTATCACGGAGTATAACTTCAATATGATGTCTCAGAAATTTCAGACCGAGCAGCAAGAGCTTACGGAGAAGATCGAAAGGCTGACTGCTGAACTTGAATCTGAAAAGCAAACGACTGTCGATGCGGAAACATGGATTTCTCTTATCAAGCAATACGCAAA
>CAZDCO010000105.1:0-1068 GCA_964504025.1 uncultured Clostridia bacterium | reverse complement strand
TCGCAAGCACATACAAAACGGCCGCATCACTGACATTACCCAGCCGGGACTGGAACGAGTGCTGGACATCCGTATTGAACACTTAAATGAACTGGGAGACTTGTGCAGCAAGCACCTGATTGTAGAGCTGATGGGCAAGCACAGCAACATCATTTTCTGCAACGACGACAATATGATTATCGACAGTATCAAGCATGTATCCGCCCAGATGAGTTCCGTCCGTGAAGTACTTCCGGGCAGACAATACTTTATCCCGGAGACCATGCACAAGCAGAATCCCCTTTCCATTACGGAAAACCAATGTATCTCTTTGCTGTCCGAGACAGCAGCCAACACAGGAAAGGCTCTCTACAATGGATTTACCGGAATCAGCCCGACCATGGCCGAAGAGATCTGCCACATTGCATCTGTGGAATCTGCCCAGCCGGTCAATACCCTGTCCTCGATGGAGAAGCTTCATCTCAGCCGGACATTTCTCAATATGATGGAAGACGTCAAGGAAGAGAAGTTCCAGCCAGTCATCGTATACAACGGCGACGAACCGGTAGAATTCGCAGCACTTCCTTTAAGCCGCTACGAAACTATGGAGCATCACACCTTTGAAAGCATGTCCGAAGTATTGGAGAAATATTATGCCGACCGAAATGCATTTACACGAATCAGACAGAAGTCCGTTGATCTTCGCCGAATCGTTCAGACGGCTTTGGAACGTAACCGCAAAAAGTACGATCTACAGCTGAAGCAGTTAAAGGATACGGAGAAACGGGACAAATACAAAGTATACGGCGAACTGATTCACACTTACGGTTACTCCGTGGAAGAAGGGGCAACGTCATTCGAAGCGTTGAACTACTATACCAATGAAATGATTACCATTCCACTGGACAAACAGCTGACAACCGCCGAAAACGCACAGAAATATTTCAACAAATATAACAAACTGAAGCGTACTTGCGAGGCGCTGGAAGAATTGATTCTTGAGACACGAAGTGAGATTACACATCTGGAATCGGTTAGCACGGCACTGGACATTGCCGTATCAGAAGAAGACCTGGTACAGATTAAGGA
>CAZDCO010000104.1:0-1118 GCA_964504025.1 uncultured Clostridia bacterium | reverse complement strand
ACATACGATTCAAAGAAAACATTCCCGGATCCCAGCCCACAGAAATGATTCCGACATGACCGCTCTTTTCCGCAGTTTCATTTACATGATCAAAATGTTCCGGAATTTTTGCATGTGTATCAAAACTGTCCACAACATTAAACCACTGCGCATACTTTGGTGTCTGAACAGGCAGATCTGTCGCACTTCCGCCACAGAGGATCAAGACATCTATTTCCTCTTTCATTTTTTCCGCTTCATCTACATGGCAAACCTTTGCTGTTTCTGTAAGAATTTTAACTGTTGATGGATCACGGCGAGTAAATACAGCTTTTAATTCCATATCAGGATTATGCTTGATCGCACATTCCACTCCGCGTCCCAAATTACCGTAACCAAAAATACCAATGCGAATGCTCATAATTGTTTCCTCCTCTTGTCTTCGCCGTTTTAACACTTTAATATCTTAATATTTCAATCCTTAATTGTCAATTATGCGAATAAAAAAAATATGCTTCCGCAGCATATTTTTTTCAGCAAAATCAACAACAAAAGAAGCCGCCCGGACAGCAAAGATTGCAGGCAAGATTTGCAAGACAAAGCTTCATGCAAAAATCATCTCCCGTATACTGCATACCGCCAAATGGATTCTGCTGCTGTCTGTACCAGCTTCCGCCTCCCTCCATTCGCTCCAGAAGCATACGATACTGCATATTATCCGGTTCCAGACGAACCGCTTCTCTTATAAAATTCAATGCATTGATATTATTTCCCATTCCCATATGCGCGACCGCAGACAAATAATACCATTGTCCATTGCGATTATTAAGGGAAGACAGCACATTCAACGCTTCCTGATAATGACCATTCTGAACATAATTTGCAGCTGCCTGCCGGCGTATCGCTTCATCATCCTGATAAGATGACTGTCCTGCGGTATTTCTGTAGCTGCCATATCCGCCGAAACCACCATATCCAGATGCATTTCCGCCATATTCCTTTTCTTTCATAATCTGATCATATGCACGCTGAATTTCTTTAAATTTTTCTTCTGCCTGATCTTTATTCGGATTATTTATATTCGCATCCGGATGATATTTCCTGCTTAATTGCCGGTATGCTTTTTTGATTTCTTCATC
>CAZDCO010000103.1:0-1137 GCA_964504025.1 uncultured Clostridia bacterium | reverse complement strand
TTATTATAAAGAAAAGTGATGAAATTTCTTATCATGGCTGTGTGAAGATTATGGACGAGGAATTTGATCTGCCGTATGTGGAAATTCATGTAGGAGAAAAAGTATATCGTGTAGATTTTGATGAATAAATGGTAAAAAGGAGGAATGTTTTATGCCAGGAGGCCCAGGAAGAGGTCCGGGAGGTCCAGGAAGGGGGCCAGGAGGCCCAGGAAGAGGTCCGGGAGGTCCAGGAAGGGGTCCAGGAGGCCCAGGAAGGGGTCCGGGAGGTCCAGGAAGAGGTCCGGGAGGCCCAGGAAGAGGTCCGGGAGGTCCAGGAAGGGGCCCGGGAGGCCCAGGAAGAAGACCGGGAGGCCCGATGGGTGGACCGGGAATGCCGCCACCACCACCGCCGCCACATAGATATGGCGGATATCATAGGAGACCGTACGGCGGAGGTTGTTTAACTTATGTGCTTATGGCAATAGGGGTAATTGCAGCGCTTTTGATGTTTATTTTTTAAATGTGACTGCAGCAAATTTTAGCGAAATAAAGCCCTTAGGGGCTTTATTTTATTTCATCTTAAATTGAAAAAATGATATCCGTCTTGGACATGAGATTAAAACTTTTGTTGCAATCGGCGCACCGCTTGCAATGCAGGAATTTTTGACAAATATTTCTTTTTTGGCATTGTGTGCGTTTATTAACAAATTGGGATTGGATGCATCATCTGGTTACGGCATCGGGCAAAAAATTCAGTCATTTATTTTATTGATTCCTTCATCACTGATGCAGTGTATGGCATCTTTTGTTGCGCAGAACGTGGGTGCCAGAAAAGAAGACAGAGCACGAAAGGGAATGTTGTACGGCATGACGATTGGAGCAAGTATCGGTGTTGCGATTGCGATATTTGTGTTCTTTAAAGGCGATTTACTTGCATCCATTTTTACAAATGATGAGCAGGTTATCAGCCGGGCATTTGAATATCTGAAAGGTTTTGCACTGGAATCTGTTGTAACAAGTTTCTTATTTAGTTATCTGGGATATTTCAATGGACATTCCAAGTCTATGTTTGGAAATTCCATGGCGGCCGCAGCAGAGTTTTCTTCTAATGTTTCTGCAGTAAATTTTCAAGCATCAGGTCAGGAAGAAAATCTATTC
>CAZDCO010000102.1:0-1161 GCA_964504025.1 uncultured Clostridia bacterium | reverse complement strand
GTTTGCTTATAATCCGTCGATGCTTCTGATTAATTCAACGCCTCTTGAGGTGGTACAGATCGGTATTACGGCATTTATCGGAATCTTTGGTGTGGCAGCAGCTCTGGAAGGGTACCTCTTTGCAAAGCTCAATCCGGTATTGCGTATCGTGATTGCAGCAGGCGGCCTGCTGCTGATTATTCCTGGAATCGTAACGGATCTGGCCGGACTTGCGGTTGTCGTGATCGTGGCTGTGATTCAGAAGGGAATTGCAAGAAGAACAAAGGCTTTGAAAGCATAATTTCAATAAGCTGTGTGAGTTTCATACAGAAAAATATCTCCGGTGCTCAACCCGTTTGGATTTTGCATCCGGAGATATTTTTTTCTGTATTTAGCATTGTAAAGTTCAAATGCGATTAGCAGGAAACGATCTTTTGCAGTCTGCTGATCGGATGGAAGATTCAGGCTTCCTGAAATTTCTTTACAATTTCATCCTTCCATGCATCGGTCAGTTCGTGCTGTTTCCAGTTTGCTACGATTGGTTCGCCGCCTTTATAGCGCGGAATCAGATGAATATGAAAATGGAAGACAGTCTGTCCGGCAACTTCCCCGTTGTTCTGGACGATATTGAAGCCGTCGCAGTTCATGGCCTTTGTCATCTTTGTGGCGATCTTCTTTGCCAGGACAAATGCCTTTGCAGTCAGATCTTCCGGCATCTCATAGATATTGGCATAATGCTGCTTCGGAAGAATCAGGCAGTGCCCCTTTGTTGCCGGATTGGCATCCAGGATGACAGTGAAATCATCGTCTTCATACAGTTTTGTTGTGGGAATATCCCCATTTGCCAGTTTACAGAAGATACAATCAGACATAAAATTTCCTCCTTTAATTTCGTATGGATTTGGGCTTGCGATACAGCAGGATAGCAGCCAGAAATCCTGAAATGAGACCTGCCACATGTGCGCTGTTGGCCACACCAGCAGAGGTAAAACCGAAATACAGCGAAAATGCGAGCAGAAGCAGCATCTGCTGAATCGAATAGCCGGCAACCCGCCCTTTATTCCGAATGACGACCCAGATCAAAGCTCCCATTACAGCATAAATCGCGCCGGATGCTCCGATAGATACGGTAGCATCTCCCTGGCTCAGATAATATTCATAGCTGACCAGGTTGCCGATGAG
>CAZDCO010000101.1:0-1191 GCA_964504025.1 uncultured Clostridia bacterium | reverse complement strand
GGTGGAACAGTGAGACCATTTAATTATTCTGAAATCAAAAATCAAAAGTGGGATTCTGATATCCTTGGTCTGATTGCTGCAATCTATAAAGAGGCTGGAAAGCAAGAAATGTATTTGAAACAGCGTCCAGAGGAATTAGAGAAACTGGTTGAGATTGCAAAGATTCAAAGTACGGAAAGTTCAAATGCTATTGAAGGTATAGTAACAACAAGCACCCGTGTTAAACAGTTGGTGGAAGAAAAAACAACACCTAAAAATCGAGATGAACAGGAAATTGCAGGTTATCGTGATGTGTTGAATATTATACACGAGAGTTTTGATGCGATTCCTATTTCACAGAATTATATTCTGCAACTTCATAAAATCCTGTATAGTCATATGAACAATCCGATGGCAGGAAGAACAAAAAGCGTACAAAATTACATCAGTGCCACATATCCAGATGGTCATGTAGAAACATTATTTACTCCGCTTGCTCCATTTGAAACTCCAGAGGCACTCGATAAAATTTGTGAGGAATACAACCGAGTAATCGGGAATATGGAAGTTGAACCTTTAATAGTAATCCCTGTATTTATTCACGATTTTCTCTGTATACATCCTTTTAATGATGGTAACGGAAGAATGAGTCGCTTGCTGACAACACTTTTGTTATATAGGAGTGGCTTTTATGTCGGAAAATACATTTCTTTGGAAGCAAAAATCGCAAAGAATAAAGACTTATATTATGATGCACTTCGACAGGCACAAAGTGGTTGGCACGAAGGTATTGAGAATGTTGTTCCGTTTATTAAATATCTGTTGGGAACAGTTCTTGCAGCATACAAGGATTTCGAAGATAGATTTGCTTTAGTGGAAACAAAGTTACCGGCTCTTGAAGTGGTAAGACGTGCTACCATGAATAAGATTGGTAGATTTACCAAACAGGATATCCGTGAACTTTGTCCTTCTCTTAGTATAAGTTCTATTGAAGGAGCACTGAGAAAGTTAGTGTCATCCGGTGAATTGAAAAGAGAGGGTGTCGGGAAGAATACTTGCTATTATAGATTGAAGTGATTCTCACAAAAAAACAACTATTCCCTTAAAAATACTAAAAAAATAAGGGAAACGATATATGGATAAGGTTAAGCATCTGTTTTTGCAGGTGCTTTTCTTATGCTGATTTTTAGGAAGGAGCGTGATACCTATGGG
>CAZDCO010000100.1:0-1227 GCA_964504025.1 uncultured Clostridia bacterium | reverse complement strand
CTCATAATCGCCCTTATATTCTTTTCCCAACACCGCAAATACAGTCATAAACATCGTCTTTATATCGTACCAAAAGCTAAAACGCTTAATCGCCGCCAAGTTATATCGCATTTTATCGGGCAACACGTTTTCTACGTATACCGTATCTACGTCTTCCGCACCGTCCAACAGCGTATCCTCGTCCTTATAGCAAATGCTCGCCAACGACGTTACGCCTGCCGGCAACAAGAGTGTCGCCAACATTTCCGGCGTATATTTTTCCACGTATTTCGGCACTTCCGGTCTCGTACCGACGAACGTCATCGTTCCGCGAAACACGTCGATCAGTTGACATATCTCATCCAAACGGCATTTGCGAATCAGCTTTCCGACGCGCGTAATACGGCTATCGTTATTCACCGTCACTTGCGAACCTATCTTGTCGGCGTTTTGCACCATCGTGCGAAACTTAAAAATGTGAAAATGCTTGCCGTATTGCGTTACCCGAACCTGTCTATAAAACACGGGTCCTTTAGAATCGATTTTTATCGCGATTGCTAAAATCAAAAACAACGGCGACAATAAAATCAGCATAAGCAAAGATACGAAAACGTCAAATACTCTCTTTAAGAACAAACTAAATTTCTTTTTTCTTAAAACGTCGTAATATTTTCTCACTTCTTCCACTTGCATTTCCGCAGGAAGTTTTTCCCATGTAATCAAACGCATCAGATATATTCTCTCAAAATATTTTTATAATTCGTAATGATATACTCTACCTGTTCGTCCGACAAGCAAGTATGTAACGGCAACGTAATTTCATTAGCAAACAAACGATACGCATTTGGATAATCGGAAATATCGAAACCGAGTTTTTTATACGCCGTATGCATAGGTAACGGTTTATAATGAACGTTACAAGCGATCCCTCGTTTCGCCATTTTTACGATAATTTCGTTACGTTGTTCAACCGTTATATCGGGAATACGCGTCAAATACAAATGCCCGGACGATTGTCTTTCATCGTTGTAATGCGCAAGCGTCTTCACGCCTAGAGGCAAAAACGCCGCGTCGTATTTCTCAATAATTTCTCTTCGACGGGCAAGCATGGCGTCGTATCTCTTAAATTGAGCCAACCCGATCGCCGCAGCAACGTCCGTCATGTTACACTTGTACCAAGTCCCGATTATATCGTATTCCCACGAACCGAGTTTTGTTTTCGCCAACGCGTCTTTATTTTGTCCGTGC
>CAZDCO010000099.1:0-1230 GCA_964504025.1 uncultured Clostridia bacterium | reverse complement strand
AATAATTATGGTGATTGCGGTAGTTGGGGCAGGAGGAAAAACTTCCTATATAAAAGAGAAAGCGAAGGAATATCTGCAGCAAGGTAAGAAAGTGTTTGTGACAACGACAACGCATATGTTTATCGAAGAAGATACGCAGCTGACGGATGATGCCGATTATATAATTCGCAAACTGGAACAAGAGCATTATGTGATGGCGGGAATCCCAGAGGGGATAAAAATCCGTTCGCTTTCCAAAGAAACCTATGAAAAGGTCTGCCAGCATGCAGATATTGTGCTGATTGAGGCTGATGGTTCAAAGCATATGCCGGTGAAATATCCGAAGGAAGGTGAGCCGGTTATTTATGAAAATGTAGATAAGGTTGTTGTAATATGCGGACTTCATGCCCTTGGCAGAAGTTTATCTGAAGCTGCTCACAGAGTGGAACTTGTGAAGCAATGTCTGCAGATAAAAGAGGACGAAGTGCTTCAGCCCTCTCATATGCAAAAATTGGTGATGAAAGGATACGTGGAACCTATGCGAGAGAAATATCCAGAAAAAAATATTGTGATTAAACCAACGACAGATGATTCATTGTATCAGAGAGCGATTGCAAAGCTTCTGGAAGCAGAAGCTGACGTTTCAATGCTGAAAAAAGAATGGTTTCAGCCGCAGCCGACGCTGATGATCTGCGGCGCAGGTCATGTTTCAAGTGATTTGGTAAAAATGGCATCTTGTCTGGATTTTCGTATTAAGGTTATGGACGATCGTGAGGAATTTGTGAATCGTGAACGTTTCCCGGAAGCAGATGAACTGATTTGTGATACGTTTGACCATCTGGAAAAATATCTGGAGCCGAATGCCTATTATGTGGTTGTGACGCGTGGACATAAGGAAGATTATGATTGTGTAAAAACAATTCTTTCTCATTCCTATCAGTATCTTGGCATGATCGGAAGCAAGCTGAAAGTGAAAAAGACCTTTGAAAAATTGGAAAATGCCGGTGTGCCGAAAGAAAAGATTGCCAGTATTTTTGCCCCAATCGGACTGGAAATTCATGCAGTTACACCAGCAGAAATTGCCATCAGCATTCTCGGACAGATTATCTTCGAAAAAAATACAAAACAGAGTGCGTCTGCTTCCAGAGAACTGTTAGAGACCACAGAACCGGGCGTTTTGTGCATCATTATTGAAAAAACAGGCTCTTCTCCTCGAGGCGCAGGAAGCATGATGTTTGTGACCGATTCGAA
>CAZDCO010000098.1:0-1249 GCA_964504025.1 uncultured Clostridia bacterium | reverse complement strand
TTCCTTGGTCGTCTGGACGATATTTCACAGCCAGGTATCGATCTGATTCGTGACATTGCAGAGATTTTCTCCGTTCACGGAATTGAGACAGAGATTATCGCAGCAAGCGTTCGTAATCCAATCCACGTAACAGACTGCGCGCTGGCAGGTGCAGACATCGCAACAGTTCCTTACAGCGTTATTGAGACAATGACAAAACATCCATTAACAACAGCAGGTATTGAGAAATTCCAGAAGGACTATATTGCAGTATTTGGAGAATAATAAATAAGAACTATATAGGAGGGTTTCTAGTATGAGTAATATTGATACAATGTCAGTAAACGCGATTCGTGTGCTGGCGGCAGATGCCATTCAGAAGGCTAAATCCGGACATCCGGGACTTCCTCTTGGAGCAGCTGCTATGGCCTATGAACTGTGGGCAAAGCATATGAACCACAATCCAAAGAACCCAAATTGGGCTAACCGCGACAGATTCATTCTCTCCGGTGGACATGGTTCAACTTTATTATATTCTTTATTCCATTTATTTGGATATGGTGATCTTCCGGTAGAAGAGCTGGCACAGTTCCGTCAGGAAGGTTCTCTGACACCTGGACATCCTGAGTTTGGACATACTGTTGGTGTAGAAGCTACAACGGGTCCTCTTGGTGCTGGTATGGGTATGGCTGTTGGTATGGCAATGGCTGAAGCTCACCTTGCAAGCGTATTTAACAAGGAAGGATATCCGGTAGTAGATCACTATACTTACGTACTCGGTGGAGACGGATGTATGATGGAAGGTATTTCCTCAGAGGCATTTTCACTTGCAGGAACATTAGGACTTGGCAAGTTGATTGTGTTATATGATTCCAATAAGATTTCTATCGAAGGAAGTACAGATATTGCATTTACAGAAGATGTAAGAAAGCGTTTTGAGGCGTTCGGTTTCCAGACTCTCGTTGTAGAAGATGGAAATGATCTGGAAGAGATCGGAAGAGCGATTGAAGAAGCCAAAGCAGACACAACAAGACCTACCATGATTACTGTTAAGACACAGATCGGTTACGGATGTCCGGCTAAACAGGGCAAGGCAAGCGCTCATGGTGAACCGCTGGGAGTAGAGAATGTTGCAGCATTGAAGGAGAATCTTGGATTCCCGGCTGATAAGGATTTCTACGTACCGGAAGAAGTATATGCTAATTACAGAGCAATCACAGAAGAAAAAGGTAAGGCAGAAGATGCTTGGAATGCACTCTTTGCTGATTAC
>CAZDCO010000097.1:0-1254 GCA_964504025.1 uncultured Clostridia bacterium | reverse complement strand
GCTGGGCTATACGGCCCACGCGGTTCACGACAATACGGCGACATTTTACGGGCGGCACTATGTTTACGCCAATCTCGGGTTTAACTCATTTACCTCATCGGAATACATGGACACCCAGGACGATGTCAATGAAAATGGCTGGATGCGTGACAGAAACCTGATCGGCCCGGTCAATGACGCACTAAACTCGACCCAAAACCACGACTTTGTCTATACCGTTTCCGTTCAGCCTCACGGCGCCTACCCGACGGAACCGGTGCTGAACAATCCGCGGATTTCGGTCACAGGAGGCAGAAATGACGGCATCAACAATGCCTGGACATATTATGCCAACCAGATCTATGAAGAAGACCAGTTTGTGCAGAGCCTCATTGACGATCTCGGCAAACGGAAAGAGCCGACAGTGCTTATGCTCTACGGCGATCATCTGCCGACGATGGGTCTGTCGGAATCCGATCTGACCACCCACTCGCTTTTTGACACGAATTATCTGATCTGGGACAATATCGGTCTGAAGAAACAGAAACAGAACCTGATTTCCTATCAGGCAGTGGCCAGCCTCTTCAACCGGCTGGGCATTCATGAAGGCACCATGTTCAGATTTCAGCAGACCATGGCGAAGAAGCCGGATTATCTCTATGATATGCAGGTACTTCAATACGATATGCTCTATGGCAAAAAGTACGTCTACGGACAGACTAACCCCTATTCGCCGACCCTTCTGGGAATGGGTGTCAAGCCCGTGTCGATCACCTCACTTCATAAACTGGGCAATGATGACGACGGCGTCTATGAGATTTACGGCAGAAATCTGACGCAGTCTTGCGCGCTGAAAGTCAACAACACCATCTACGACACGACCTACATCAATTCCGGTAAACTCCTCGCCGGCGGAGTGAAACTCAAAGAAGGTGACTGGGTCAGCATCGCCATCCGGGCCAACTCCAGCTCACACGTGACACTCAGCACCTCGAACACACTCGTCTACGGCGCGGGAAGACTTACGGACGAGCCGAGCTGATATAATAAACGCATGTGGAAAGAGGACTCAGGCAGGAGTCTGATTGTTCCGGGCGATCGAGCGACGCCGGTACTTCGTGAACGCAAGCCAGAGGCGCCGCGCGAACGTTAGTACCGCTGCTGGAGCGAGCGAGCGGAAGCGTCCCGGACAACAGACTCCTGTCTGAGTCCGGGGTATGGATAGATGTTTATGAAAAATACTAAGGGATTAAGCTATGCGGACGCGGTCACCTA
>CAZDCO010000096.1:0-1258 GCA_964504025.1 uncultured Clostridia bacterium | reverse complement strand
CGCGGCGTATGTTTGTCCGTTACCACGACTTCTCCTAAGAAGCCTAACTCCGCTATGCGTAAGATCGCACGTGTACGTCTTACGAATAAGCAAGAAGGTACGGTTTACATTCCCGGCGAAGGACACAACCTTCAAGAGCACAGCTCCGTTTTGATCAGAGGCGGCCGTGTTAAAGACTTGCCCGGTGTACGTTATCACATCATCCGTGGCGCGCTTGATACCGCCGGCGTAGCAAAGCGTAAGCAATCCCGTTCTAAATACGGCGCAAAACGCCCTAAGTAAGAAGAGATTGTTTCTCGATCCGAAAGCAGTTGCTTTTCGGTAAGCGTCAAAGGAGCTTATAAAAAACCTTTGAAGTCGGTTGCGTTTTAAGACGGCATAAACCAAAACGCAAAAGACCTACTTGCAATCGGAATATAGCTCGATAGCCCCGAATAAAAGTAGGCAGTATGCAACGAGAGTTGCAGAAGATTCGCACTTATACGATATACGATAAGCGCGATAGCTGTACTGAAGGGTAATGCCCTTATCAAAATTATTAAAAGGAGGATAACAACTATGCCTAGAAGAGGTAATGTCCCTAAAAGAGACGTGCTGCCCGATCCTATGTATAACAGCAAGGTCGTAACCAAGCTCATCAACCAAATCATGCTTGACGGTAAAAAGGGTACTGCACAAACGATCGTTTACGATGCATTCAAAATTATGGGTGAGAAATTAAATATGGAGCCGATGGAAATCTTCAAGCAGGCGATGGAAAACATCATGCCCGTCGTAGAAGTAAAAGCTCGCCGTGTGGGTGGTGCTAACTACCAAGTTCCTATTGAAATCAGACCCGAAAGACGTCAAACTCTCGCTATCCGTTGGATCGTTATCAACACCAGAAAGAGAAGCGAAAGAGAAATGGCAAAAAGACTTGCCGCAGAACTCATGGACGCGTACAACAACGCCGGCGGTTCTGTAAAGAAGAAAGAAGACACGCACAGAATGGCAGAAGCGAACAAAGCATTCGCTCACTTCAGATTCTGAGAGAGGTAATCCATGGCTAGAGAATTCGATTTATTCCATACCAGAAACTTCGGTATCATGGCGCACATCGACGCAGGTAAGACGACGACGACCGAGCGTATCCTGTTCTATACGGGTAAAACGCACAAGATCGGCGACACGCACGAAGGTACCGCAACGATGGACTGGATGGAACAGGAACAGGAACGCGGTATCACCATTACGTCCGCGGCTACGACCTGTATCTGGA
>CAZDCO010000095.1:0-1268 GCA_964504025.1 uncultured Clostridia bacterium | reverse complement strand
CGGTACGATTGTACCCATTTCGCCATCATCGTGCCGATAATCGTTTCGGACGTAGGACGGATCGCCAAAGGCTCGGCAAGCTTTTCGCCGCCTGCCACGGTAACGACGGCAACTTCGGGCGCAAATCCCTCGACGTGTTCCGCCTCTTTGGTGAAATAGCTCATGGGAATCAACAACGGGAAGTAAGCGTTCTCCACGCCGCGCGTCTTGAAGCGCGCGTTCAATTCCTTTTGAATGTTCTCCCAAATGGCATAGCCGTACGGACGAATGACCATCGTGCCCTTGACGGGGCCGTAGTCTACGAGTTTCGTCTTAATGACGACATCGGTGTACCACTTCGGGAAATCTTCGTTGATGTCCGCGATTTGTTCTACGAATTGATTTTCTTTTGCCATAAATCTCTACTCTCCTTGTTCCGATACTCGGCGGTAGCGGAACGCATTTTCTCTTTTCTGTCGCCGTAAAAAACGCCGATTAAAAACGAAAACTCGCTTTCAATGGCGTTTTACGCTATCTCGGTTCTATCCGTCCGCGTGCGTTATACGTCCCGTTTGGTCAACGTTTCAAACTTCCGCAAGGTGAAAATCTTGCTGCAGGACGGACAACGGTGATAGGACGCTTTATCGTTTACGTTCAATTCCTTGCCGCACTGGGGACATTTCACCGCCCAAGTCTTTTTCGTTTCCGTCGTCGTGGGCGCAGGCGTAGGTACGATTTTCGAGAAATCGATCGTTTCTTCTTCAAAGTCCGTTTCGTTCTCTTCTACCGCGTTCGCCGCGAGTAAATCGCGCTTCGCCGCTTTCGCCGCCTTTTTAGCGTTTTTCTTTGCAAGTTTAGCCGCTTGCTTTTCCGACTGCTTCTCCGCCTTTTGCTTTTTCGCTTCTTCTTTCGCCGCCGCTTTTGCAGCCTTGCCGTCTTTCTTCGACGCCTTTGCCGCAAGCTTTGCCGTTTTCTTTTCTTGCTTTGCCGCAAGCTTTGCCGTTTTCTTTTCTTGCTTTGCCGCGCGCTTTGCTTCCAACTTCTCCGCGCGCAACTCCTTCTTCGTCTTTTGCTCCTCTTCTACCGTCGCGCCGGCTTCAATCGCCGCAGGCGAGGGCGTGGGGCGCAAATAGTCGGGTGCAGGCGCAGGTTCGGGACGAACCGTCGGTGCAGGCGCAGGAGCAGGGGCAGGAGCAGGTACGTGCACGGGCGTAGATACGGGCGTAGGCACGTATACCGGTTGCTGTACGGGAGTGGGTACGTATACCGGCTGTTGTACGGGCGTAGGC
>CAZDCO010000094.1:0-1326 GCA_964504025.1 uncultured Clostridia bacterium | reverse complement strand
AAATCTCTGCCGCTGTTCCGGCTATGACGGACAGCTTCGCGGTATCCGAAATTATCTGGACAGCCGCAAAGGGTAAGGAGGACAAAATGGAACATAAAGAATATAAATCGATCAATAAATCTGTAAGAAAGAAGGATTCCATGCAGCTTCTGTTAGGAAAACCGGTCTACACAGATGACATAGTGCCGAAGGATGCATTGGTAGTAAAGATCCTTCGAAGTCCTCATGCCAACGCGATCGTACAGGAAATTAATACCAAGGCGGCAAAATTGGTACCGGGAGTAGTAGATATTTACACATGGGAAGATGTGCCTCAGACACGTTTTGCCATTGCGGGACAGACGTACCCGGAGCCTTCTCCTTACGACCGTCTGATCATTGACCGTCATGTTCGCTTTGCGGGAGATGCAGTGGCGATCATTGCAGCAGAAACGGAAAAAGCCGCGTTAAAAGCGATGAAGATCATTAAAGTGAAATATGAAGTGCTGGAACCAGTGTTGGATTTTCATACAGCAAAGGACAATTCGGTACTGGTACATCCGGAAGAAGACTGGTACCCTCCATGTGAAGTAGGCGGTACAAATCTGCGAAATCTGGTAGCAAGTGAGGAAACTTCCGACGGTGATGTGGATGGAATTATGGAAGACTGTGATATCGTGATCGATCATGTATATCATACGAAAGCATTTAATCAGGCGATGATGGAGCCATTTATCAGTTATGCGGAAATGGATCGATACGGAAGACTGCATGTGATTTCTTCGACGCAGATCGTATTCCATACCAGAAGAATCCTGTCTCGTGCCCTTGGCATCCCGAAGAGCCGTATCCGTGTGGAAAAACCTCGAATCGGCGGTGGATTTGGTGCAAAACAGACCGCGGTATGTGACGTTTATCCGGCGTTTGTAGCCATGAAGACCGGTCGTCCGGCAAAGATTAACTATACGCGAAAAGAAGCACAGATCGCAGGATCACCGCGTCATGAAATGGAGATTCGTGTTCGTTTGGGAGCCAGCAAAGAAGGAAAGATTCGTGTTTTGGATCTTTATACATTGTCCAATTCCGGTGCTTACGGGGAACATGGACCGACAACTGTTGGATTATCAGGTCACAAAGCCATTCCGTTATATACCGGATCGTTGGAAGCGTATCGTTTTAGTTATGATGTGGTTTATACCAATCATCAGGCAGCAGGTGCATATCGCGGCTATGGTGCAACTCAGGGAATCTTTGCATTGGAATCTGCAGTCAATGAGCTGGCAGAAAAACTTGGAATGGATCCGACGGTGCTTCGTGACCGCAATATGGTCAAAGAGGGAATGGTCA
>CAZDCO010000093.1:0-1329 GCA_964504025.1 uncultured Clostridia bacterium | reverse complement strand
TAAAAAAAAGACCTAACTTCCATGTCGCTTGTCAAGTGTATCACATGACATAGCATTTCGTCAAGTCTTTTCCTTATATTTCTTGTCACTGAAATTTACGATTGTTACTGTTCACTCCTTTCACAGTAACTCACAATTTCTGTTAACCATAACAACTTTCCTATTCAGCAATTTCTTATTTACAAGAAATCCGAATCTGCGGAAACATAAGCAATTCCTGCATTTTTATAATATTCGATTTTTAATGGACTGGATACGTTCCATACATTCATCTTGATGCCTTTCTTCAGAACCATTCTCATGCGTTCTTCTGTCAGTCGTGTTGCATCTACACTGATTCCCACATGAATTTCTTTGCAGAATTTCAGCTCATGATCATCTGCCTCCCAGGCAACATTAAACATTTCCAGGGAAGCATCTTTCGCACGAAGCCATCTCATATTATATCGATAAAATGAAATCACAATTGGCTTTCTATAAGATTTTTTGATAGAAGCATACAGTTTCTGCAATGCTTCATCCGTAAAATTACCCTTAATTTCAACCACGGGTGTCATCATATACCGGTTACAGCATTCAATAAATTCATCCAAAGTCGGTGTATAATTCTTTTTATAGTTCGATGCATTTGAACCATTAATAATCGGATACTTTTTCACTTCCTTGAGTGTCAGGTCAGAAATATTCTTTTTCACGCCGCACATACGCTCCAATGATTTATCATGTGACACAACAACATAGCCATCTTTTGTTACCTGCACATCACATTCCACCGCATCGAATCCATAACTTCCTGCCAGCTCAAATGCCGGAAGACTATTTTCTGGCGCTCTGCTGCTCATGCCCCTGTGTGCAATCACACAACTGGTATACATTGTTTCATTACGGGACTCCTGTACGACCACTTTCAGTCTTGCATACTTTCCGCTTCCGTCTGTCGCCTTGATAGTCACAACGGCAGTACCGTGTTTCTTCGCCGTTATCACACCTTTTGAAGAAACAGTCGCCACTTTCGTATCAGAGCTCTTATATGACAATGTCGAATTTGTAGCTGATGACGGAGATACTTTTGGTTTCAACTGATAAGTTTTCCCTTTCAGGATTCGAAGTGTATCGTTAGTTTTGCCCGTTGCCACCTTCGTAACTTTTTTTCCGACGACGACATTGACTTTCGCATAATAATAATTTTTTCCGGCAGTTACATATTTAATTGTTGCCTGTCCGTTCTTTTTTGCAGTTATTTTTCCATTCTGATCTACAGAAACAACACTGCTGTCAGAACTGCTGTATTTCTTATGAAATTTTCCTTTTACAGAAACTGATAAAGTC
>CAZDCO010000092.1:0-1353 GCA_964504025.1 uncultured Clostridia bacterium | reverse complement strand
ACAATGGATGGAGTTATACATTTCCGGCAGATACCGGAAACAGAGGCTTCCGGATTACCTATACAACAGATGTGAATGCGTCAGGTTTTAAAGTTACAACGAGAGTTTCCAATACAACGACTACAACTTCTACAGGCAGAAGTGAAACCGGTACTGTAAATGTAAAACCATCCAATACGGAACTGAAACTGACAAAAGAAGCAACCCAGACAAACTGGGATTCGGTTGGCTGGAGATATACCATCACCGTACCTAAGAGCGGAACAGATAAAGCCGTTGTGACGGATACATTGCCGGGCGTATGGTATGACAACAGGCAGCTTCATGATACTTTGAAAACAGATCCATCTCAGATCCAGTTCGCTGGTCTGAAAGCAGATGAAAATCATTCTGTTCAGCTGTTTGATGAAAACGGAAACATTACTTCTGATGTAAATCATGCAGTAAAGTTTGCGATTACATTTACACATGATAATAATGTGCCGGGATTCGCACCATCAGATGCAGACCGTAACATCGTTGTTTCTTATGAATCCAGTAATAACAGTGAATGGCTGACCAGTGTTGAAAACGGCAGTAACAATCAGATGGTACACAGAAATCATGTTGAACTCGATTATGGTTCAACTCTTTCCGCAGACGCTGATGCCGTACCTGCAAGAACTTCCATTTCAAAAGTTGTATCACATTTCTCGGGTGACAGTATTTACAGTGAAATGTCAGATGGAAAAGGAAACACTGTAAAGGTACCTGTATGGAAATTCGCGGTTACACTGCAGGGGGTTCATTCTGATTCAATTGAGATTAATGATACCTATGATGAAAATCTGAAAGGATTGGTTAAGATCGCAGACGATAATGATCTGAAACAAATGTATCAGAACGGACATCATGCTGCATTCCTTTACTATGGAGATTATGCACCAAATGATCAGTGGCCGGAATCAACTAATATTGATGTCAGAAACAATATTACTGAAAACGCTGCAGGGACAGGATTTAAATTCAATCTGAACAATGTTCCGCAGAAAGATAACAACGGTGGTTATTACAACTATTACACACTGTTCTATGTTCTGATTCCGAAGGACTATGCTTCTTATCAGAAAATTGAATCCAGAGCTGCAGCTTCTGATAACAGTGAACTGAAGATGAAGAATACTGCTGCATGGAATAACATGAGCAGCAGTACTGATTTCAGTTATACATATCCGAATGTAACAAAGACGATTGCTTATTATCAGAAAGGTACGGATGGAAAACCTGGGAAGAATACAACAAATGACAGCAGTGTTCTGACTTCAGCAAACAATAAA
Organism: uncultured Clostridia bacterium; assembly: GCA_964504025.1. Lineage (GTDB taxonomy): Bacteria > Bacillota > Clostridia > Christensenellales > Borkfalkiaceae > Scatosoma. The sequence continues at coordinate 37 of CAZDCO010000092.1, read as the reverse complement.
GTGAAATTCATACTGAATGTAAATCCGGATGGAAAAA
>CAZDCO010000091.1:0-1368 GCA_964504025.1 uncultured Clostridia bacterium | reverse complement strand
CTAGACAACGCATACATTGCAAGATCATGATCTTCTTCACCAGTTCCACCGCTAACCCCCAGTGCTCCAATTATGGTTTCTCCTATTTTTATTGGTACTCCACCGCCAAAAATAACCATATTTCCGCCTTCAATAGCTTCCACTCCATAAAAAGTACCGCCAGGCTGTGCCAATTTCCCAAACTCATACGTTGACATCTGCACACCTGCAGCCGTATAAGCTTTTTTCACAGCAACATTAAAGCTCACTAAAAAAGCACCATCCATTGCATGTACTGCAATCGGATTACCATCTGGTCCGCAAACAGCAATCGCTACCTTTTTACCACGGTTTTTCGCTTCTTCTTCTACTATCCCAATCAAACGTTTTGCACTTTCCAGTGATATTTTCCCCATAATACCAAGACGTTTAATGACTTCCTGAATAATAGACTCATTCACGGTTTCTTTCTGTTCCATTTTAATACCACTTTCTATCTCTGCTGATTTCTTATCGAGTTCCGACGCATCAACATATCTCGCCAAAACATACAAATAATCTGCAAGACGATTCAGATATTTTTTCGCTCCCACATCAGCACCAAATTTCACACTAACAGAAGCAAGCGCACGCTCTGTTCTTCTTGCAACTGCTCTTGTAATGTCAATTTCTGCTGATAAACGGCATTTTCCCAGAATCACATCATCCTTTTGACACTGAAACAGCCCTTCCAGACGTTTGATTTCTTCTTCAAGAAATTCTGTTTTATCATCATGCAATTTATATTCTCGATTATAGGAATCCGCAGTTCCTGACGTAATGATATTCAATACAGACTGAATTTTTTCTAATACCTGAAACGTATCTTTGTCATTAATCAATGTTTTTACAAGCCCAATATGACTGGTTAATTCTTCAATGCTTCCGAGTAACTCAATTCTGTCATCGGACTTAGACACATTTTTGGCATTTACTAATTCAGTGGTACCTTTGTCTCCATTTTTCGTATATATACTCATCTCAACATTCCCCCTGATGTACTGTTCACTTTCTTCATAACAACTAAATCAAAACGCATTTCATACTTCATTTTGATAATGACATTATGCCTTATAAATGTCAGCACACTGGTTTAAATGATATTTTCAAATACAAACCTACGAATTCTGTCACTGACAGTTTTCTTCGGTAAAAATTTCATACACAAAAACCTGACATTTCTGCCAGGTTTTTGTGTCACTGGCATTCCCTGATCAGAATGACCATAATTTTGTATAAATTTTAATAATATCCTCTTTTGTTGGAACTCTCGGATTCGTTGCAGTACATGCATCCGCAAGTGCTGCTTCCGCCATTTTATCCACCGCTGCAAAATAAGCATCCGGAGGA
>CAZDCO010000090.1:0-1462 GCA_964504025.1 uncultured Clostridia bacterium | reverse complement strand
TCCTCATACATCCGACGGTCTGCTTCGCGATAGACATCCTCTATTGAAAAGCCGCCATTCTGTACCGTATAGCTTCCCATTGCAAGACTAAGTGGAAGCTGTTCTTTACTTTTTTTCTTTAAACTCGCACGAATAGAATCCATCAATCCTATCGCTTTTTCTTCTGATATCCCGTTACACAAAATCATAAATTCATCTCCCCCCATCCGGATAACCGTACACTCCTCGGGCAGTTCTTCCTTTAAAGTATTTGCTATCATCTTAAGCATAATATCCCCATATTCATGACCATATTGATCATTAACCTGTTTTAGATCATTACAATCTGACATAATTACTGTAAATGGAAATTTTATTCTTTTCTTTTTTTCTTCTAATTGATACTTCAGATAATTTCGGTTATAAACACCAGTTAGACTATCTAGAATCGAAAGTTCCTCCACTTTCTTTTCAAGAAGGACACGATCTGTTACATTGGCTACAATTCCTGTGATTCCAATAATATGATTCTTCTCATCCCGTACTGCACTTTTTTTTATCTCATAATACAGTGTTTTTCCATCACCTATTGAAAACTCACTTATATATTCACTACCTTCACCTGTTGCAAGAATTTTTTTATCATCTTCATAATACATTCTTCCAAGTTCCGGATCACGTTGTATCTCCAAATCCGTCTTGCCCAAAATAGTTCCATCTTCTCCTGCTGAAACTAACTCACATACTTCTGACGCAAAACAATATCTGCATTTCGTATCTTTGAAAAAAATATTTGCTGGAGCACTATGCATAAATTTTTCCAACATTTCACTATTCATAGACTTCATTCTTTTATTTCTCCTGTTATGAAGTAGTATTGTTTATAGTCTCTCTCCAAAGACTCTATACTATTGGAGATACTGTGGATTTATTCCACATGATTCAATTCTCCAACTTCCGATTTATCTATTTCCATTTTATCACACTCTCCATTTTTCACAATTGCAAAACCGTAAATTTCTCTGTTCTATTTAAAGGAACTATAAAATATAATTTGGCAGAAGTAGAGGAGATTATGGAATTGAAAGAAACTGAGGACTTAGACGCTGATCAGATTGAAGATGATATGTGCAGCAAAGTTGGCGGATATTGGTAAAATGCGGATGTCTAAAAATCTAAGGTTCTAAATGGCACTGTAAAATTAAATTTTTAGGAAAACTGTGGTATAATTTACGAAATGAAAAAACGGAATTTTGGGGAGGAATATATTTATGTTAAAACAAGTTGATTTATACTATTTTAAGATAACAGGAGAATCAATATGAATAAGAAAGAACCTAAAAAAGTATTATTGATAAATGGAAGTCCTAGAAAAGGAGATTGGAATACAATTACGCTATTAAAACAAGCTGCAGAGGGAGCTGATACAGAGTTGCTCAATCTTTATGATTACACTTATAAAGGATGCGTTAGCTGTTTGGCA
>CAZDCO010000089.1:0-1526 GCA_964504025.1 uncultured Clostridia bacterium | reverse complement strand
CCTAAAATGAATTTTTAAATTCCACCGCCTGCTTATGCGGTGGAATTCTCTCTTGCACAGTTGATGTTTACTCTTTCACTCAAAAGTAGTATGGTTATAGCTCCTTTTGACAGCAGTAGAAGGAGAATAACTATGAGTAAATATATTCCAGGTAACCAAAAACATCTTACTCTTGAAGACCGTATCTACATTGAAAACGAATTAAACAAAGGTACTTCATTTAAAGACATTGCCAGATTCCTTTGCAAGGATCCTACCACTATTTCTAAAGAAGTTCGATCCCATCGTTTATCTGACTGGTATCATAAAGGCACGTTCTATAATGCCAGAAACTTCTGTGTCCACCGATATCAATGCAAAAAGACCAATGCTTGTGGCAAGATTATTCTCTGTGGTATTAAATGCACCTCATGTCCAACCTGTAATCAAACATGTAAGGATTTCGAAAAAGAACGCTGTTCCCGACTGGATAAAGCACCTTATGTCTGCAATGGCTGTCCTAAAAAAATCAATCACTGTACCATTGCTCATAAATATACTTACAATGCCAGATTTTCAGATCGTAAATACAGAGAAAAACTTTCTGATTCAAGAGCCGGTATAAATCTGACAAAGCATGAACTTCGCAGTAAGGACAGGATTATTTCTCCGCTTATCGAACAGGGGCAGTCTCCATATCAGATCGTTACAAATCATCCCGAACTGGAACTTTCTGTCCGCACTGTTTATTCTTATCTCGATCAAGGGCTGTTCACTGCACGTAACGTAGACCTAAAACGTAAAGTTAAATTTAAGCCACGCAAATGTCATAAGACACAGATTTCTGACCGTACTGTTTTCGTCAATCGTACTTATCATGATTTTCAGAATCTGCAGCTTACCTCTTTTGTCGAAATGGATACCGTTCATTCTTCAAGAGAATCAAACAAAACCCTGTTAACATTCTTTTTTACAGAAGAAAAACTTTTTCTGGCATTTCTGATGAACCGATGTACAAAAGGAGCTGTAAAGGGTATATTCGACCGCTTGGAAAAACGTCTTGGTACCTATGAATTCTGTTCTGTATTTGAATATCTTCTGACCGATCGCGGCTCGGAATTCGGTGATCCGGTATCCTTGGAAACCGGTATACATGATATCCAACGTACCAGTATTTATTATTGCGATCCGATGCGCAGCGGTCAGAAAGGCGGGCTTGAACAGGCACACACGATGCTCCGCATGATTCTTCCAAAAGGAACCAGTTTTGAATTTCTTACTCAATGGGATGTGAATCTGATCGTAAACCACATCAACTCAACCCCTCGAGAAATACTGGGCGGAAGAACGCCTTATGATGTAGCACTTGAAACTTTAGGAATTGATGTATTAAACGCATTTCAGCTTAGACCGATTGCTCCTGATGAAGTCAATCTGACGCCTAAGCTGATCCGCTTTAATCACTAATAACCAACTAATCAAAATCTGCTGTCAAACCGGAATTAAACATTTCACATTTTTTCAATGTGACCGGTGGAATTTAGTCT
>CAZDCO010000088.1:0-1652 GCA_964504025.1 uncultured Clostridia bacterium | reverse complement strand
AGTGAAAAAGAAACTGCAATGAATCAGATCACAGGATTACTGCATACTTTTGTAGATGCAAAAGAATATGGTTCTATTTTAAATGTAGAGAACTATGATTGGGATTTGCTGCGCCGATTTGTAGGAAGTACGAGTGCTGGAAGCCAGATTACTTTTGAAACTTATGGATTGGATGAAACAGCGGAGCAGTTGAAAGAACTGATTGCAATCGGCGAGGCGATGGCACGAAAATATGAAGTAGTAGTGACGAATCCGCCATATATGACATCTTCAGGAATGAGTTCAAAATTAAATTTATATGTGAAGAATAAGTATGATAGTGCAAAAAATGATATGTTCTCAGTGTTTATGATTCGTTGCAGAAATCTTTGTAAAAATAACGGATTATTTGCAATGATAACACAACATGGTTGGATGTTTTTGGGCAGCTATGAAAAATTGCGTAATGAACTTATAACAACTACGACTATGAATAGTATGGTACATTTGGGGGCTAGAGCGTTTGATGAAATAAGCGGAGAAGTTGTACAAACAACAACATACGTTGTTAGAAAACATGTGGCACATCAATACAAGGCGATATATGTTAGAGCTGTAGATGGTAATAATGAAAAAGAAAAAGAGTCTTTGTATTTGAAAACAAAAAATGCAAAAGAATATTTTGAGATGGCATATGAAAAAATTCAATGTATACCAAATGCACTTTTTGCATATTGGTTGTCAAGTGCATTACTTCACCATTTACAAAACACTTTGAAAGCAGGAAGTTTTGGAACTGCGAAACAAGGCTTGATTACTTCAGATAATGAAAGATTTTTGAGACTGTGGTTTGAAGTGAATAAAGATAAAATATCAAACAAATGGTATTTCTATAATAAAGGCGGTGGTTTTCGGAGGTGGTTTGGAAATATATACTACCTAGTTAATTGGGAACATTCAGGACATGAAATATGTAATTTCGTAGATGAAAACGGAAAATTGAAATCTCGGCCACAAAACATACAATATTTCTTTAAAGAAGCTATTACATGGAATGATGTATCTACAGCAAAGTTTTGTTGTCGTATTGTAGATGAAGGAACGGCCTTTGATGCGAGTGGCCCAGAATTTTTTTGCAATCATTCTGAAATGCGTAAATATTTATTAGGAGTATTAAATTCAAATACAACACAAGAATTTATGAAATTAATTTGCCAAGGTTTGCATTATAGTACGGGACATATTCCGCAGATACCAATTGTTGTGAGAAAAAAAGAAACAGTTGATAATATAGTAGAGAACAACATTGATATTTCTAGAAAAGATTGGAATGCATTTGAAACATCATGGGGATTCATACGTCATCCACTTGTACCATCGAAGATAGAATGGAATGAACAATTAACGTCTCAATTTGCTTCTTCTCGTATGGAAAAGTTTGGCCTGATTTCATGGCATTTTGAGAAATGGCAGCAGGAATGTGAAGAACGTTTTAATCAGCTCAAAGACAATGAAGAAGAATTGAACCGTATTTTTATAGATATTTATGGCTTGCAGGATGAATTAACACCTGAAGTAGAAGATAAAGATGTTACTGTTCGTAAGGCTGATTTGCAGAGAGATATTAAGAGCCTATTGTCCTACGCAGTGGGATGTATGTTTGGTAGATATTC
>CAZDCO010000087.1:0-1685 GCA_964504025.1 uncultured Clostridia bacterium | reverse complement strand
GGGCAGAACGAAAACAAACGAATAAGTAGGAAAAATTATGCAGGTGGATCGATATGATCCACCTGTATTATATTGCAATGAAATATCTAGTCTTCTGTATCATAATAAGTAACAGGGTTATAACCTGAGGAACCATTTATGACAGGATTGTCTCTGGTTGCGTACAGGAAGCGAGTTCGGAAATGTTCAAAGTTTCTGTAACCACGTCCTAAACGTTTTAAGTCTTTGACTTTTCTGTTTAATGATTCAATCGGTCCATTTGAAAGTCGTGAGGAATAGATTTTCCCAGGACCATGTTTTTCGGCCATTACAAAAGAGTTTATGATGTAATCGTGATTTTTAATTAGTAAACAGGCAAAATCGTAAAAAATGGGATTGCCACAGTGTAGATATTTATTAATAAGTCTATCGAGTTCAAGTCGAGCATCCATAGGCTTGCCGGCATTACGATTGTTGAAAGAAATATACAGTTCTTTTAAGTCACGTAGTTCGCGAAGTGTTGGATCAATCATAAAAAGAGAGTCTTCATAATCAAAGGTATTCATCATACAACGGAGATGAGGATCCCTGCGAAGATCCGTATGATAAATGATATTAGATTGATTAGAAAGAATTAACCGTCGATATTTTTGTAATAAATATACCTCGCGAGATAGAGGAATCGTCGTGCTTTCAGTTATAGTTCCTCTGTTTACAACGTACATTTCACGGTCACGCTGTTTGTAGTGTTTGACAAGATTTCTGATATACATGTCGATTTTATGTATCATCCATTGAATGACATGAAATGCATCTACAACTGGAACTGCATTAGGAAAGTATTTACCCACCCACTGGATATAAGGATTGTACATATCTGATATGAGATATTTTACACTGGCTCGTTCAGTTAGTGGAATATCCATGAAATAAGGTTCGGTAGAGTTTGTTCTGCGACTACTGAGCAGATCAATCGGATTTCCGGTATGAAAATCTTGAATAACAAGTGCGTATTTACAGTGTTCGTCTAGTTCAAGGAATACTTCGTCAATGGAGATGATATCAGTGAGAGGAAGCCTGTCCATTTTTACATAACGGTCGAATGTGTCTAGGACATAAGTGTCAGATACATTGTATTTTGCAGCAATGCTGGAGGCTGAAGTGGATAAGTCACGAAACGCCTGAATGATCAGCATATCTGTTGCATTTGTATTACGACGCCTTTTGTCGACAAAGTTAAAAGTTTCGTTAGTAGTATAAGAACACTGAGGGTTTGTACAACGCCAACGACGTTGTTTAAGCTTTAAAATAAGCTGATAGGTATCCTGTAAGACAGGATGATTAATAGTTCTGGTTTTTAAACCACGAGAGTGCATTTTGAAACCACAAATAGGACAGAAGTGAGTTTCAGGTTTGGTCTCAATAGTTAAAATTTTTTGAGTACCAGAAATCGAGATGTCTGAAATAAAAATATCAGCATCTTCCAAGTCGAGTAATTCTGTGATACTATTCATTTGTCTCCTTTCTTTTGACATTTCATTGCAGATATATCATAGAAAAAGAGACAGAAAAGGGCAAGAAGTCATCGAGTTGATGATATCCTGCCCTTATTTTAATTGTAAAAGTAGACCCTACTAACGAACCCTACTGATAGACCCCACTAACAGACCCTACTAAAGAGTGACCCCACTAAACTTTGAAAATCC
>CAZDCO010000086.1:0-1733 GCA_964504025.1 uncultured Clostridia bacterium | reverse complement strand
CGCAAGAACGAGGAAAGGTCCTCGTCGTACCGTTGCTAAGAAGAAAAAATAATTGATGGAGGATAAATAAATGGCAGCACCTAAAAAGGCTACGGCAACTAGAAGACGTAAAGAACTTAAAAAAGTTGACAAAGGCCAGGTTCATATCCAGTCCTCGTTCAATAATACCTTGGTAACGATTACTGATATGAACGGCAACGCAATCTCTTGGTCGAGCGCAGGTGCGCTTGGTTACAAGGGCAGCAGAAAGGGTACGCCTTTCGCAGCTCAAATGGCGTCTGAAACGGCGGCAAAGGTTGCAAAGGAACACGGACTTCGTAGCGTAGAAGTATACGTAAAGGGTCCCGGCGCAGGTAGAGAATCCGCAATTCGCGCGTTGGCTGCTTGCGATTTGGAAATTACGTTGATTTCCGACGTATCTCCCATTCCCCACAACGGTTGCAGACCCCCGAAGCGTCGTAGAGTATAATCAGGAGGCATAAGAGAAAATGGCAAGATATAGAGAAGCTAAATGTAAGCTTTGCAGAAGAGAAGGCGCGAAGTTGTTTTTGAAAGGCGACAAGTGCTACATGGAAAAATGCCCGTTCAACAAGCGTCCGGTTGCTCCCGGTCAACACGGTGCAGATAGAAAGAAGGTTTCCGAATACGGTTTGCAGCTTCGTGAAAAGCAAAAGACGAAGAGAATTTACGGCGTACAAGAAAGCCAATTCCGTAAATATTACGAAATGGCAGAACGTATGAAGGGCGTAACGGGTGAAAACATGCTTTCCTTGTTGGAAAGACGTTTGGACAACGTCGTATTCAGAATGGGTATCGCACCCTCCAGAACGACGGCTCGTCAAATCGTAAGCCACTCCCACTTGTCCGTAAACGGAAAGACGGTTAACGTTCCTTCCTATATCGTAAAAGCTGGCGACGTGATCGTGGTTAAGGAAAACAGAAAGGGTAACAAGTATTTTACCGAATTGAAAGAAACGAAGGAAAACAACAGCCTCGTTAAGTGGGTTGAGTTTGACAGAGAAAAACTTGAAGGAAAGGTATTAGCTCTTCCTACCAGAGAAGATATCGACAGCCAAATTGCGGAGCATATGATTGTCGAATTGTACTCCAAATAATTGACACGAACAGTAAGGAGGTAACTTATGATCGAAATGGATATGCCCAAACTCGAAGTGCTGGAAACGGACGACTTTTATGCGAAGGTCGTGTGCGAGCCTTTGGAAAAGGGTTTCGGTCTTACCATAGGAAACTGCCTGCGTAGAATTTTGCTTGCTGCTTTGCCCGGTGCGGCGGTAGAAGGCATCAAATTCACCGACGGTAGCGTAAAGCACGAATTTTCCGCGGTGGAAGGCGTGAAAGAGGACGTTACGGAGATTATCCTGAACCTCAAAACGCTTGCGATCCGTACCAAAGTGATCGATAAAGATTACGAAAAGGTATTGCATATTTGCAAGGAAGGTCCGGCGGTACTTACGGGCAAGGACTTGAACGTAGACGCTGAGATCGAAGTGGTAAACGGCGATCAATACATTTGCACCATCGACGAGGGCGCGAAGTTTGACGTGGAACTCACGATCGGTAGAGGCAGAGGGTATAAACCTGCAAAAGAAAACAAGAAGCCGATTATCGATTATATCGCAATCGATTCGATCTACACTCCCGTACAGCGCGTGAACTACTCGGTTGAACCTACTCGCGTAGGGCAAGCGGTGGATTATGACAAGTTGACGTTA
>CAZDCO010000085.1:0-1781 GCA_964504025.1 uncultured Clostridia bacterium | reverse complement strand
GAGCCTATGAAATAAAGTCTGTAAAAACACATTCTTAAGGTCTTTCATGATACAATTCATTCATGGAGGACCTTTTATTATGGCCAGAAAAGAAAGAAAACCCGTACATCATGTTGAAATGACCGATGGCAAGCGAGCCATCATCCAGGGGTTGCTTCAGGAGTACGACATCCAGAATGCTCAGGATATTCAGGATGCGTTGAAAGATCTCCTTGGAGGAACCATCAAAGAAATGATGGAAGCTGAAATGGATCATCATCTCGGGTACGAAAAGTCTCAGAGAACTTCAAATGACGCTGAAGATCGTGATTATCGGAATGGCTACAAAAGCAAGCGGATTAATTCCAGCTATGGCAGCATGGATATCGATGTGCCTCAGGATAGAAATTCAACTTTTGAGCCTAAGATTGTCAAAAAGCGTCAGAAAGATATTTCTGATATCGACCAGAAAATCATATCAATGTATGCAAAAGGCCTAACCACAAAGCAAATTTCTGATACTCTCCAGGATATCTATGGCTTTGAAGCATCAGAGGGATTTATATCCGACGTTACCGATAAGATCATGCCAGAGATTGAGGAATGGCAGAACCGGCCGCTTTCTGCCGTTTATCCAATTGTGTTTATTGATGCCATTCACTTTTCTGTGAGAGATGACAGTGTCATCCGCAAGCTCGCAGCCTATGTCGTGCTGGGAATCAACTTTGAAGGCCGCAAAGAAGTCCTTTCTCTTGTCATTGGTGAAAATGAGAGCAGTAAATACTGGCTTTCTGTACTGAATTCTCTGAAAAATCGGGGCGTTCAGGACATCCTGATTCTCTGCTCTGACGGACTTACGGGAATAAAAGACGCGATAACAACTGCATTCCCTAAGACCGAGCAGCAGCGCTGCATTGTCCACATGGTACGGAATACACTGAAGTACGTTGCCAATAAGGACATGAAAAATTTTGCAAAAGACCTAAAGACTATTTATACTGCACCGGACGAAAAAAGTGCGCTGAATCAATTGGAAAAGGTTACTGAAAAATGGTCCGGCCAGTACCCGTATGCCATGAAACGCTGGGAGGACAACTGGGACGCCATTTCTCCGATTTTCAAATTTTCCAAGGATGTCCGGACGGCCTTTTATACAACAAACGCAATTGAATCACTGAATTCCACCCTGAGGCGTCTAAACCGCCAGAGGAGCGTTTTCCCGAGCTCCCAGGCCTTGCTGAAAGCGTTGTACCTGGCAACTTTTGAGGCTACCAAAAAATGGACTATGCCAATACGGAACTGGGGCAAGGTCAGGGGTGAATTGGCAATTATGTACCCAGACAGAATCCCCGAATAATAAAAATCTCTGACAGGACAATGGTATAGAAACGCTCAGCCATACTGAGCGTTCTTGACATGCCGGTAGATTTTTGTTAGATAATAATCAAAGGCCGAACGACTCAAACTGTCGATCAGCCTCAAATCATCTCATGAAAGATCTTAATTTACAGAGATTTTTTCATAGTCTCTCTTAGGTTGTCGCCTTATATATATCTTTTCTTCACTTTTTAATCCAAAGTCATCTTTTTCTTGTTCCGTAGGTCGCTTATACCAATATTCCTTGTTTATTTGAATTTTGTGTACCGATATAACATAGTCTAACTCTTTATCACACTTCTTCACTTCTTCTTTCTTGTATATTTCATTTTCAAGGTGGTACATCCCTTTTATTTCCGGTCGAGTACAGTAACCTTTTTCATCTATCAGATTATCCATAATTCCATCAAGTTGCTTATATATTC
>CAZDCO010000084.1:0-1802 GCA_964504025.1 uncultured Clostridia bacterium | reverse complement strand
ATCATACGGGATTTCGCTTAAGAATGCAACTAAAAATACAGTACACAAATATTTTTTTAAGCTGGAAGTATTACGAAAGCCTTCTACGAGTAAAAAAGCAACAATCGGTATCGCCATTCCTCCAACCAGTTGCATAATGGAACCAACTCCTGCTAATGTCATCAGCCTGGAATCTGCTGCCATTGCTTCATTCAGGCTTTCCTGTGTATATTGTTCCAGATGAATCAGCCCTTTTTCAACAATAACAATTCCAATTGTCTGGATAAGCATGGTAATGCATGCAAATATTTTCAGCCCATCCGCTGTAATATCCGGGGTTCTCCAGACTCTTCCCCGTTTTCCCATTGCCTGACTCATAAATTAACCTTTCACAGCGCCGCCTGTAATTCCTTCTACATAGAATTTCTGCATGATCATAAATAAGATAGAAATTGGAACAGATACCAAAACACCACCTGCACAAAACTGCGTAAAATATGTATTGATCAAGCTTTTATCCAGCATACGATACAAACCGATCGCTACCGTATATTTTGCTGAAATTCCTGCATTCAAAATCATCTTTGCGTATACAAAATCCATCCATGGTACCAGGAAACTGCTGATAACTGTATAAACAATGATTGGACGACTCATTGGAATGACAATCTGGAAAAAGATTCTGGACTGACTGCAGCCATCAATTTTTGCAGCTTCACAAAGTGCTCTCGGAACCGTATCAAAGAAACCTTTTGCAATCAGATAACCAAGGCCTGAAGATGCAGAATATACCATGATAAGACCAATATAACTGTTGGTCAGATTAAAAGATTTCAATGTAAAATAAACAGCAATCATTGACAGCATACCTGGAAACAGATTCAAAATAACTGCTATATTCATCAGTGGTTTTCGCATCTTAAAACGCATAACCGAAGTTGCATAAGCAACCATCAATACAAACAGCGTAGAAATCACACAGGTAAAACACGCAATGATAAACGTATTCATAAACCATCTTGGAAACTGTGAAACAGAATCCGGATGAAACAATTTCACATAATTGGCAATGCTCCATTCCTTCGGGAAAAAGGTACTGGTATTCATTCCTGAATACGCACTGAAGGATGTACATATCAGCCATACGATCGGTATCAGCCAGATAATTGCCAGAACTGCGATCAATAAGTTATGTAAAATAATTGAAGACATACGGTTATCTTTCATCTTTTTCATTATTGATATGTTTCCTCCTTATCTCCCTTAATCATCCAGTTGAATGCAACCAGAGTAAATACTGCACAGATGATAAACAAAACAATACCGATCGTGGATGCCATCTTGTAGTTATAATAGTCCTGTGTCAATCGGAACAGCCATGTAACCAGAAGGTCTACTTCCTTTGCCTGTGAATTAGCCATAGCCTGATTCGTTGTTGTGTATACATCCTGTGTCAGCAGATAAATAACATTAAAGTTATTGATATTCTTTACAAAATCAGTAACCAGAGCCGGTCCTGTAACGAAAAGCAGGTACGGCATCGTGATTTTTTTAAAGATCTGGAATTTGCTTGCACCGTCTACTCTCGCGCTCTCCAGCTGATCTGTCGGCAGATTCATCAGCACACCGGTAGCGATCAGCATCTGATACGGTACACCGATCCAGATATTGATCAGAATGATCATCACATGTGCCCAGCCCGGTGCGGAAAGGAACGGAATATAGCTAGTTGATACCAGACCAATGCTTCTGAGGAAATCGGTCAGACCGATATTGCTGCAGATTGTATTGACAATACCGCCGTTGGAGAAGAAATTACGCAC
>CAZDCO010000083.1:201-1804 GCA_964504025.1 uncultured Clostridia bacterium | reverse complement strand
TACTTTCATTATACTACCCGCCGCGCGAATTGTCAATACTTTCCCCGAAAAAAAACGACTTCACTCCTTGAAAAATGGGAGAGAAGTCGTTTTTCGTTCGTCCTATCGTCGCCGCGTTATTTCGCAGGCTTATTTTTTAACCACAACGCACCGTTCGTGATGATAGGCGACAAAATCAGCCACAACGACGCCAACGCGATCAACGAATAAACGACGATCGAACCGGCGGTACGCGCACCGTTGAATACCATGGAAACTACGTTCACGTCGAAGAACCCGAACAGTCCCCAATTGAGCGCGCCTACGATGACCAAAATATAAGCGATCATATTTGCAATCAACATACCTTTTCCCCTCCTGCAAGCAGTATGGGCAAGGCGACGGGGATTATGCGTCGCCATTGAAAAAGGCGAGCAAGTCGGCAAGCACCTCTTCCCTGCCGATATCGTTAAAAATCTCGTGGCGGAATTTCGGATAGAGTTTGCCTGCAACGTCGGTATAGCCGACTTCCTTCAGCATATCCACCGCCGCGCGCCACTTCTTTTCGTTGATGAGTACCGCGTCGTCGCTCCCCGATACGAAGCGCACGGGCAACGAGGAATTCTTGACGGCGTATTCCTTTTTGCAATAGGTATGTTTCATCAATTTGAAAAGATTTTCGTACCCGTTGGCGGTAAAGCGAATATTCCCCTTGGGGTGGGACAGGTACGCCTCTACGTTTTCGCGGTTGCGGCTGAGCCAATTGCCCTTGCCCTCTTCCTTGAAGCGTTCGTCGCCCTTACCCGTCGCCAAATACGCGAGCGTTTTGCTGCGATACCGTTCGCCGCGGAGTGCGCTTACCGTCTTTGCCATGGCAATCGCCAACCCAACGAAGTGATTTTTACTCGGCGAGCCGCAAATCACCGCTTTATCGATCAAATCGTCGTACCGTTGCAAATAGCAACGCGCCACCATAGAGCCCATGCTATGCCCGAACAGATAGACGGGTAAATCGGGGAAGCGCGTTTTGACGTAGCGCGTTACGAGCGCGGCGTCGTCCACGATTGCGCGCGACGACTTATCGTAAAAAAAGCCCCTATCCTCTTCCGCTTTCACGCTGTCGCCGTGTCCGCGATGATCGTGGCAAACGACGACGTAGCCGTTCTCGGCGAAGTAGGACGTAAATTCGGCGTAGCGTTCCTTAAATTCGCACATGCCGTGCAGCACTTGCAGGACGGCTTTCGGGTTTTGCGGCACGAGCAACGTGCCGTGTAATTCTAAACCGTCAAAGTCCGATTGTACGATAAAGTTTTCTCTTTCCATATTTTTCCTCCTTATAAATACCGTTTGTTATTCCGTTTTTGCGAGCCGTTTCCCGAACCGCCGCCCGTCATTGCGAGCCGCAGGCGCGGCAATCTCGTTTTTCGGGCGTATTTCGTCATTGCAAGCCGTAGGCGTGGCAATCTCGTTTTCGGAAAAGCCGCAAGAGATTGCTTCGTCGCGTTGCTCCTCGCAATGACGAGGTAGGCGCAAAAGCGTTCCGTTACAAGCAGTTCAAGAAGCTGTGAGGGCGCGTACAGAAGTACGTAACCGAACGGCGACGCCGTTGTACCACTCAACAAAC
>CAZDCO010000083.1:0-101 GCA_964504025.1 uncultured Clostridia bacterium | reverse complement strand
CCCGAAGTAAAAGTGCTGATTTACAAGCAGTTCAAGAAGCCGTGAAGGCGCGTACAGAAGTACGTAACCGAACGGCGACGCCGTTGTACCACTCAACAAAC
>CAZDCO010000082.1:0-1824 GCA_964504025.1 uncultured Clostridia bacterium | reverse complement strand
GAAGAGGCGCTTCCGGAACTTGTCATGCTGGATATTATGCTGCCCGGAGAGGATGGGCTGACGATTCTGGACGGTATTCGAAATGATCCGGTGACCCGGCGGCTTCCGGTTATTATGCTTACGGCGAGGAGCAGCGAGATTGATAAAGCGACGGGACTGGACCGTGGTGCGGATGATTATATCGCCAAGCCCTTCGGCGTGCTGGAAATGACCTCAAGGGTGCGCGCGGTTCTGAGACGGGCGGGGATGAACGAGACGGTTGCCAGGCAATATCAGGAAGGCATCCTGTATGTAGATGCGGCGAGGCACATCATTCGGGTGGACGGAAAAGACGTCACCTTATCCTACAAGGAGTACCGTCTTCTTCTGGAATTGCTGGAGGCGGAGGGCAGAGTGGTCCCGAGAGAGGAACTTCTTTCTAAGATATGGGGTGAATTCTACGGTGAGTCCCGAACGCTGGATATGCATATTTCAAACCTCAGAGAAAAACTGGGTAAAGTGGCCGGAAAATATATTCAGACGGTAAAGGGAATAGGATACAAGATCGACGCCGATACCTCTGATCGGACCGGGAAAAAAGAACATGGGAGCAAAAATGGTACGAAGAAGAAAGAACATAAGAGCAAGAGGAAGAAAAAATGAGAAGCAAGGTTTTCAGAGCATCCTTTCTGGTCTCCGTCATTATATGTGCGATTACTATGGTAATGACGGCCGTTCTGCTGTTTCGGATGATGGAAAATCAGACTTTTCAGGAGTTAAGAGAAGAAGCCGATATTTTGTCCGGTATCGGAGATGAACCGGATGATTTTTCCAGAATAGAAAGTACGCACAGAATCACACTGGTGTCCGATGACGGAACGGTACTTTATGATAATGAGGCAGACTATCGGAACATGCCGAATCACAACGGACGAGAAGAAATCGAAGAGGCCAGGAAGACGGGAAGCGGCCAGAGTGTCCGACGATCCGACACGATGTTGACGGAAACGCTGTATTACGCGAAGCTGCTGTCAGGTGGGAATGTGCTCAGAGTGTCGGTGTCGCAGAATTCCATCTGGGCGATTT
This sequence comes from uncultured Clostridia bacterium, assembly GCA_964504025.1. Classification (GTDB taxonomy): domain Bacteria; phylum Bacillota; class Clostridia; order Christensenellales; family Borkfalkiaceae; genus Scatosoma. Next base: position 759 of record CAZDCO010000082.1, on the reverse strand, counting down.
TACGGAGCCTCGTAAAACCCGCGATTATTATGTTCATGTGTGTGGTTCTTGTGTCGTTGTTTCTGTCCGGACAGGTAACGGACAGCATTCTGAAACCAATCAATAACATCGATCTGGACCACCCTGAACAGAATGACACTTATGAGGAGATCCGTCCGCTGCTGAAGAAGATCGATGAGCAGCAGAAGGAAATTCTGGAACAGCAGCGGAATGAACTGAAAAAAGAGGAGAATTATCGGAGAGAGTACACGGCCAATGTATCGCATGAATTGAAAACGCCTCTTACTTCCATCTCGGGTTTTGCGGAACTGATGATGAACGGCGGTGTGCCCGAGGACATGGTGAAGGACTTTTCCCACACAATTTACAACGAAGCGGCAAGAATGATCTCTCTGGTTAATGATATCATTCAGCTCAGTCAGCTTGACGATGATACCATTACATACGAGTGGACGGAGCCGGATCTCTATGAGATGGCACGCTCTACAATCACACATCTGGAACCGACCGCCAACAGGCAGAAGGTTCATCTGCATCTGGGTGGGGGTCACTGCACGGCGGAATGTGTGGAAAAAGTCATGGCGGAAATCCTCTATAATGTAATGGATAATGCCATTAAGTACAACAGAGAAAACGGAAACGTCAGAGTCATGATTCGCGACTTGGGAAGTCAGGTTGAGATTGTGGTGAAAGATTCCGGAATCGGCATTCCGAAGGAAGATATCCCCCGCATCTTCGAGCGGTTCTACCGGGTAGACA
>CAZDCO010000081.1:0-1845 GCA_964504025.1 uncultured Clostridia bacterium | reverse complement strand
CCATTAGCTCAGTAGGTAGAGCACTTGACTTTTAATCAAGGTGTCCGGAGTTCGAGCCTCCGATGGACCACCAATTTGGATGATTAGCTCAGCTGGTAGAGCAACTGACTCTTAATCAGTGGGCCCAGGGTTCGAGTCCCTGATCGTCCACCAAATGCGAAACAGTTCCGTTTTCGACGGAACTGTTTTTGCGTTTTCTCCCCTATCTTTTCTCGCTTTTTCTCCGCTTTTTCAAAAAAGTTTGCAAACCTGACAATTTCCCTTAGAAAAACACTTGTGATCAGTCAAGCGTTTTTCAATAGTTTTTGGAAAATTTTTTAATTTTTTTGAAAAAGTGTGGAACACAAGCAAAATCGCAATAAAAAAACCTTGAAACAAAATCAATTATAGTTTTTGGATAGTAAGGCTCGTGATTTATTTCACTCATTACTTCTCCAAAATAATCTTTAATGGCATCAATAGACTCAAACGAATCAATGTTCTCTACCGCTTTTTGATACTCGGAAGGCTTTAATGAGAATTTTACTTGCTTGCTTTGACTGCCGCCCTCACTATTTCCTCTTCCGTTGCTTTCAGTTTGCCCTCTTGAAGATTTTTTCGTATCCACTCGAAGAAGTTCTGTATCTTCTCCACTGTGTTGAGTTTGTATACTATCAACACTTGATTCTCTTCTTTCAATGGAATTGTTGAGTTTATAGAATTTATCATAGTCAGTAAATGCTCTTTGTATTGAGAGAATTTTTCCGCTTTTGCCATTTTCTTTTATCTCCTCATAGATAGTATCATATTCTTTCTTTGTGATTATATCTTCAACTTGATAACCATTATCGGCATCATCAAACTTTTCAACCAAATACCAAGAGCCATTCATTGATATAAGCGTTTGGTCTCCGGATATAGTAGACTCTTTTGAAGCCCACCAAATAGCAAGTCTATGAGCTTCACTTCCGCCACTTTCTTTTTCTCCCGGAAAGTTTTGGTGTTGAAAACTAAATTTTCTTGAAGATTGTATTTCACTATTATTATACTCATTTTGAGAAGTTGAGTCAATCTCATCACTATCTCTACGAACAAGTATTTTTCCATTACGGTATTTATATCCGGCTTTTTCAATAGCATTAAGATATAATTTTTCGGCTTTTGAAAGTCTCTTATATTCGGCTCTTGCCTCGGCATTACCAAGTCTTTCAAACATTTGATGTCGATTTGTTATTGGAAAAAGATGGAAATATATACGAATATAATGATACTCTTAAAGCTAGTAATGGATTGTTTGATACTCCATATGGTGCTGTAATTAATAAAACAGCAAATGAAGGTGTTGCTTATAAAAAACAAAGTGAAGTGAAAGAACTCGGAAGCGTGATTATCGTTTCGTTTCATAATCTAACAACATAATTATCTTATTATATATTTTCACTTAAAGCGCTCATATACCAATGAGTGCTTTTTTGTTATCAATTATATCTTTCCATTTTCATCTTCTCTATTATATCAAATTGTATAACATTTGTAAAGGTCAACTTATACAAAATTACGGACACCTTAATATAAAAAAAAGACCGAACAGATACGCTCTGCTCGGTTTCCCCATATTCAAATCCTACATAGTCAGTTCAAATCGTATGTCCTTTGTCCTTACAAAATACAAAAAGTCTTACAATTTTGAGACACTCTAACTCGGTATTTTTAGCCCACGCACGACCTTAAAAAGCATAAATTACTCTAAAAAGGGCAAGAAAAATGCCGAATTCGTCTCTTTTTCGTCGAGACAAATTCGACATCATTCGTGGCTGGGGATGAGAGATTCGAACTCCCGAATAACGGAGTCAGAGACCGTTGCCT
>CAZDCO010000080.1:0-1861 GCA_964504025.1 uncultured Clostridia bacterium | reverse complement strand
ACTAATGACAAATACGGACATAGCGCAGGTGATGAATTGATTAAAGCTGCGGCAGTTAGTATAAAAAATACGTTTGGAAATGATGGACATTATTTTCGAATCGGTGGCGATGAATTTTGTATTGTCCTGAAAAATCCGAAGAAAGAAGAAATAGCATGGTATAAAGCGTTAGAAGAGGAAATTTGCCGGTATAACAGCGATAGCCAGTATGAGTTATCCATGGCGAAGGGCGGAAGCTATTTACGAGAGAAAAATGGCAGTTTAAAATCCATTAACGAATGGAAATATCAGGCAGATCAAAATATGTATAAAGATAAAGCAAGAAGTAAGTGGAATGGAGTGGAAAGAGGAAAACTATAAATATTTTATGGAAGTTTTCTTTTGAACATAGAAATTTCATAAGATAATCATTCGAAAAACATATTTAAGGCATATAGTTATTTTGAAATGGGAAATGTTGGTTGATTGATAGAAAGGATTTGATTTTATGAAACGTAAATATGCAGCACTTATATTAGGATTAACCCTGTCTTTGACAGCTATGAATGTGGCTTATGCAACAGATACAGAGAGCTTGGATACAGCAAATGAAGAGGTGATAGAAGAAGAAATTACCGTGGAAGAGGTCTGTGGACAGGTAAAAGAAGTAGGTGAGGACAGCATTACGATCGTTGTAGGAGATTTAATCTATGAAATTGACACGGACGAAGAATTTTTAGATGAAGAATCTTCAGATGAGGAATCTGCCGAAGAAATGATGGAGGAAGATGTAGAAGAAAATGAAGATCTAAACAGTGATGATATGATCGAAGAAGAAATTTTAGAGGGAGAAATCGAAGAAATTTTATCAGATGAGGATCTCACAGAAATTCTTGAATTGTCAGAGGAAGAACGCACAATCGCAATTACATTAAATACGATTATCGAAAGAGAGCTGGATGATACAGCGGAAACCGAGGATGAAGATGCCCAGATAAATGATAGTGACGAGGAAAATTCTGGAGAAGAGATGGACGAAGAGTTCGTTGAGGTGGTGTTGGAAAAAATTTCTTTAGAAGAAATTCAGCCGGGAGATGTTGTACAGATTATTTTAGATGAAGAAGGAAATGCGGATTACATTACAGTTCTGTTACTGGAAGAGGAAAATATATTAGAAGCTTCTGAGATAGAAGAAGAGTTTACATTGGAGGAAGACGAAGAAGTATAAAACAGGGCAGAATTTTTAGGGGAGAGGAAAAATGAATTACTGTACAGAGTGTGGAACGAAGCTGGAATTGAAATATTTGGAAAATGAAGGTGTGATTCCTTATTGCAAGTCATGTAAAAAGTTTTGTTTTCCACTGTTTAATGTGGCAATCAGTGCTATTGTGTATGATCCGAAAGGTGAGAAAATTGTGTTGATTCAGCAGTATGGAAAAGATAAGAATATTTTGGTTGCCGGTTATGTGAATAAAGGAGAAAATGCGGAGCAGACTTTGGTGCGTGAAGTGCAGGAGGAACTTCATCTTCATGTAACGGATTGCTGTTATAATATGAGTGAGTATTTTAAGAAAAGCAATACGTTAATGTTGAATTTCGCTTGTATTGCAGATTCAGATGATTTGTCGCATATAGCAAAGCCAGAAGTAGATTATGCAGCTTGGTATACACCGAGTGAGGCGAGAGAAGCAATTTCACATGGAAGTCTTGCAGAAAAATTCCTGCTTGCCTGGCTGGAAAAAAGCGAGAAATTTGCAAAAATATATGAAAAATAGTTGAGAGAAATGGAAGATCATTTTCTAAATATTTTAGAGTGTCATGTAACGAAAAAAAGCTGCCGGCGGCAGCTTCTTTTCATCACAGAAATTATTTTATAATAATT
>CAZDCO010000079.1:0-1868 GCA_964504025.1 uncultured Clostridia bacterium | reverse complement strand
AACCTGCAAGAGAGATATCGCTCGCGTAAACACGGAGATCCGTGCGAGAGAGCTCAAAGCGTAAGATCGGAGGACTGCAATTATGGAAAGAAATTTAAGAAAAGAAAGAGTTGGGCTCGTCGTATCCGATAAGATGGATAAGACGGTTGTCGTAGAAATCAGCGACAAGAGCAAGCACCCCCTTTACAAGAAAACCATTACGAAGAGCAAGCGCATCAAAGCGCACGACGAAGCGAACGAATGTGGCGTAGGCGACAAAGTTCGTATCGTAGAGACGAGAAAGCTCAGCAAGGACAAGAACTGGCGCGTTGCTGAGATCGTCGAGAAGGCGAAGTAATTATAAGGAGAAGAAAGAGTTATGATACAACCTCAAACGAGGCTCAAGGCAGCTGATAACAGCGGTGCAAAAGAGCTTATGTGTATTAGAGTATTAGGCGGCTCCTTCCGTAAGACGGGCAATATCGGCGACGTTATCGTAGCGTCCGTAAAGACGGCTACCCCCGGCGGCGCAGTGAAGAAAGGCGACGTTGTAAAAGCGGTTATCGTAAGAAGCGCCAAGGGTATTAGACGTGCTGACGGTACGTTCGTTAAATTCGACGAAAACGCAGCCGTTATTATCGACAACCAAAAACAACCCAAGGGTACGCGTATCTTTGGGCCGATCGCAAGAGAATTGAGAGACAAGGACTACATGAAGATCATCTCCCTTGCTCCCGAAGTTCTTTAATTTGTCAGGAGGACTAAAACAATGAACGTAAAAGTAAATGATAGCGTACTTGTAATTGCCGGTAAAGACAAAGGCGTACAGGGAAAAGTCCTTGCCACGTCCCCTAAGGCAAATACGGTAGTCGTTGAAGGCGTGCGCGTACAAAAGAAGCACGAGAAAGCAAGAAGAGCGAATGAAACGAGCAAGATCGTAGAAGTTCCCGGTCCTATCGACGCGTCGAATGTTATGGTAGTTTGCCCCACCTGCGGCAAAGCTACGCGCGTTAAGCACGCAGTCGTAGACGGTAAGAAAGTGAGAGTATGCGCTTGCGGCGCGGTTCTCGATAAGGCGTATTCCAAGAAGGCTACGGCGAAAGCTACTGCCGCTGCGGAAGAAGCACCCAAGAAGAGAACGAGAAAGCGTGCGGCAAAACCTGCTGCGGAAGCGCAACCCGAGACCACGGAAAACAAGTAACGAGGTAAGGTAAAATGGCAGAAAAAGTTTATAAAAACAGAGTAAAAGAAAAGTACGAAAAAGAAGTAGTACCTTTCCTTATGAAGAAGTTCGGTTACAAAACGGTTATGCAATGCCCCAAACTCGTGAAGATTGTTATCAACACCGGTCTTGGCGACATCAAGGATAACGCGAAATCGATCCAAATGACGGAAAACGAAATCAAGATGATTTCTGGTCAACAACCCATCTTGACGAAGGCTAAGAAGTCCGTTGCAAACTTCAAGGTAAGAGAAGGTCAGAACGTAGGTATCAAAGTAACGCTTCGCGGCGAAAGAATGTACAACTTCTACGACAAGTTCGTGTCGATTGCACTTCCCCGTTTGCGCGACTTCCGCGGTGTATCGGACAAGGCGTTCGACGGTCGCGGTAACTACTCGGTAGGCTTGAAAGAACAGCTTATTTTCCCCGAAATCACGTACGATCAAGTGGAAAAGATTAGAGGTATGGACGTTGCAATCGTCACCACCGCAAATACGGACGAAGAGGCAAGAGAGTTGCTCCGCGCACTCGGTATGCCTTTCAAGAAGTAAGGAGATACGAATATGGCAAAGAAGTCAATGATCAATAAACAGCAAAAAACGCCCAAGTTCTCTACGAGAGCGTACACGAGATGTTCTATTTGCGGAAGACCGCACGCGGTTTTGAG
>CAZDCO010000078.1:0-1887 GCA_964504025.1 uncultured Clostridia bacterium | reverse complement strand
TCTTGATGCTCTCTCATTTTTAGACCTTTTTACCAACACCTCACTGCAATATGTGATAATAAAGAAACGGAGGTGTTGGTAAAAAGGTCTAAAAATGAGAGAGCATCAAGAAAGAAGTTTGTTGTAGAAAATAAAATTATTTGTATTTTAGAACGAGTGCAAGATGGATTGGAGTACCTTAATTCATATGAATTAAGACCGAATTATTCACGAAGAAATGCTTTTGATTTTATCGAATTTTTAAATTGTGAATATGTAATAATTCATTGCATTAAGGAACTTGCCCAAATTTTTGGGATTAATGTGAAGGAGATCACAGAACAGAAAAATTGTTTTGCAGAATTTGCTTACGGGGATGGCTGCGATAATGATGTTTTTGAGTATGTTCGTTCATTGTGTGCAGTACATCCAGAAGAAACAAGCCTTCATCCAACTGTGCATTTGCCAAGTGAATTTGATTCCTGTGCTAGAATCGTATGGGATATAGGAAGTTATGATGGAAGAGATTTAACAGCTGTTGTGTACACTTCAAAATATGGGAAAAGTGAGATGTATATCGGAATAGAGGTTGTTCCATTCGTCGAGTATCTGCGAAAATGGGTAGGTTTGTTAGATGAAATTTATGAGGGTATTCGGCAGTTTGCAAAAGTAGAAAGAGAACGATTAAAAAAAGTAAAAATATTGCCGCCAGAACATTTTAATAAATATACGGAATATATAGACAATTTGAAAAATGAGTACGAACACAGGGATGGAGAAGCACAGATATACCTTTTTGATTACTACAAAAAAGTATTTCAGATTAGTTTTCAAAATTCTGATATAGAAAATAAGAAAGAATGCTATAAGAATGCGATTAAATATATGTTTGCCGGATTGCATGAATATTTACAGGAAATGAATGAGGATGAGGAAGCAACACTGTTTTATGAATTGTATCAGCCGATAGAGGGCAGAAGCAAATTCGCAAATGACAGAGGTGCATTTGATTATGTAAATCATTTGGAGAGTAGATACAGTTATGAAGTGTATCGTGCTAGAGAAGTTTTGGATAAAATTAAACCATGGGTAAATGAGTATGTAGAATTTCATAATAATGAATCTAAAGATGAGATAGAGGTTTTATTACAGATAGCAACTTATTTTGATGCATTGCAACAGGATGGTTATATTAATTCTAATATTCCAAATGAGGCAATGTATAGAGGAGATTTAAGGTTTGGGAGGTAGAGCAGTGGATAATAGTGATAATTTTAATGACAACACTTCATTATCGAAAGTTGTAAAACGGATATTGCTAATAGGAAGTATACTTGTTCTGTTGATTCCTATTGCAGTTAATGTGTTATTATATCTTCCATTTCCAACACCTATAGGGTTAGGAAATTCAGAATGGCTTGGTTTTTGGGCAAGTTATATAGGGGGATGCCTTGGTGGAATTTGTACGTTATTAACAATTTATTTAACAATAAAGTATTATGAAAAGCAGGATACCAACCATAGGGTCGAGGTTGCAATGCAAAATGAGCGGCACGAACATGAATTAAAAGATGAAATGTTACGACATTATCGCCCTTTACTTATTTTACGTCCTAATGGCGGTTCTGGATTAAATGGAAAGTACAATCCTTTCAGTGTACATGTAAATAATGTTAGTGAATATGTTGCTGTAAATGTAAAAATTGATGACCAATATGAAGCCTTATTAAAGTCAGGAGAGGAAAAAGTTTTTTCTGTAAAAAGTACTATTGAAGGTGGAGGTTACAATGAAATTCTAATGGTTACTGCTTGTGATGTAATGGGAAATGAGTATGTTTGGAAGTATCAGTTGCAGAAAATTGAGGGAATACGAGAAAAAGATGGTACAAAAACGGAACAGTATTATTA
>CAZDCO010000077.1:0-1892 GCA_964504025.1 uncultured Clostridia bacterium | reverse complement strand
AGTTTTTAAGGCGTTTCCTTTTGCCGTGGGAACGCTTTTCTTTTTACCTTGAATAAATACCTGCCCATATAAAATTCGCGCTAAAAACGGCGGTCTATGTCGCGAAAGACTCTTGACAGGAGAAAGGAGTGTGTTAGGCCGTTACTGCCAAAGGCAACAAAAAGCCCCCACGGGGCGTTGGTGTTGGCTCTTTTAAGCCTTTACAACGCACTCCGCAGAGGCTCTTGTCAAGAGTACCGTGGAATAAATAGCCGTTTTGGTTATTATACGCTCATAATCAAGCGAATTTTTCCTATTATCGGGTATTGAGAATAATTTACGATTACGGGAATACTAACGATTTTGTCGTAAAAAGAAAAGTCCTGACTGTCGTCAGGACTAAGCAAGTTATCATACAAAGGTTGCAATGCGTGAAATGTCACACTATACATGCTACGTCATATATAAAGTGCGGTAATGTTGGATTTCATGGTTCGTGGATTACTTACGATGATGTCGATACAATTTGGATGAATTATAATAGTGGAGGAACGAATGTAACAGCAACACTTTCTAATAGTTGGAATAGTTCCTATACGTTTTTTCCTCCCGCGTTACGTTACGTTCATCGCGTTCAACTTTACTACGACGCAGCAAAAACGACGGCGCATGATACGCCGTCGTTTTTTATTCGTTCAAAAATATTACGTTACGCTTTCTTGACGCAAAAGCCCTTTTCGGTAAATTCGATCGCGATCGGTTCGTCCGCCGTCGCTACGTTTGCCGCCAACAATTCTTCCAAGGAAACGGGTTTGAAGCCGGGCGCTTTCATCCACGCTTTCACCGCGCTTTGCGCCTGTTTCATCGCCTGCTTTTTCGACGTTTTCTTGTTCTTTTCCATCAATACGCAAGCGTACGCGCTCGTTACGCGTTCCGCCCAAAGCAACTTTTGCGCTTTCTTTGCCTTACGGGAAAGCTGCATATCGTTTTCTGTATATTGCAACAACTTCAAAGAGTTCTCACCCAACAAGATATGTACGTTCTTTTCGGGTTCGCCGAGGTTCTTAACGAGTCTCGATCCCGTCTTCACGCGAAGGAGGGTTTTACATACGGGGCACATATGCGCCAAGCCGCCCTCTTTCATATTCAACGCCGCGCCGCATTTCGGGCAGTTCACCGTCCACGTTTTCGGTTCAACGGGTACGCTTTCCACCACGGGCGTTTCTTGTACGACTGCTTCTTTCTTCGCTTTCATAATATTTTCCTTCCTTAATTTTTTTAAGTCCGATTGCTATTGTAGCTCTTTACTATATTATTTTATACCCATTTCACGATTTTGTCAAGACTTTTTTTCATTTATTTATCGCGTAAGCAAATTTTTTTCTAAAAAGAGAGTGTTTTTCACCCGTCAAGCCGTGCAATCGTCCTCGTTCCCGTTTTGTCGCACGGAGTTTCCCCCTTTTTGCGCCCGTTGATCGCCAACGCCGTCCGCACGGTCGTCGTTTTGTAGGTATATTTCGTTTCTTTCTATCTTCAGTGCGTTATAAAATCTCGTCCAACAAACCGCGCAAACCGCGTTCCACGTCGTCGTACGCCGCCTGAAAATCGCGCGTGTACCACGGATCGGCGACGTCGCCCTTCTCGCCGGCGTACGACAAGAGTTTTACACACTTGTACCCGTTCTTCTCGCCCAAAATTCTGCGCGCGTTCCGCACGTTGCTATCGTCCATACACAAAAACAAATCGAACTCGTCCCCGTCCGCGCGCGTCAGTTGTCGCGCCCGTTTTTCCGCGCTGGAAATTCCGCGCACTTCTAACAATTTCCGAATCGGCGGATACACGGGTGCGCCGATTCCGTCCCAAACGTTCTCGTCGGACGTCGCCGACGACGCCACCGTAAATTCGTTTTCCCG
>CAZDCO010000076.1:0-2138 GCA_964504025.1 uncultured Clostridia bacterium | reverse complement strand
GGCCGATAGTACCAATGTTAACGTGGGGTTTGCTTCTGTCAAATTTAGCTTTAGCCATAATTAAAATCCTCCGATTTTCTATAAATATTTATTGATTTTCAAAATGATAACCTGTCCGATTTGGACGCAGCTACCTATCATTTTCACAAATGACGATTGATATAAACGGTCGATACCGTTCGTATCGATTCTATTATATCTTAAATTACAGAAATTATCAAACGTTTTACGGGTATTTTCGTAAAATTTTTGATGAATTTCACGTCTTCTCCACCTTTTTCAAGGTGAAGAAGTCGTTTTTTGAAAAATTAGTCTTTCTTACCGCGCTTTTCGATGATTTCCTTGGAAATGCTGGAAGGAACTTCGCTGTAATGATCGAACTGCATCGTGAATTGACCACGACCTTGCGTTCTCGAACGCAACTCGGTTGCGTAACCGAACATTTCGGACAAAGGAATTTCCGCGTCGATAATCTTCGCGCCGTTTCTATCGTCCGTGCCGAGGATCGTACCGCGACGACCGGAAACGTTACCCATCAAGTCGCCGAAGTAGTCTTCGGGGGTGATGATCTGCACTTTCATGATCGGTTCAAGCAATACGGGGCTTGCCTTAGCAACACCGTTCTTGAAGCCCATCGAACCTGCGATCTTGAACGCCATTTCAGACGAGTCGACTTCGTGATACGAACCGTCGTATACGACTACCTTAAAGTCTACGATCTCGTAGCCTGCAAGGAAACCGTTCTTTGCTGCTTCTTGGATACCCTTATCGATTGCAGGAATATATTCTTTGGGAATAGATCCGCCAACCGTTTGATCTTCGAACGCATAGCCTTGACCGGGTTCTTGGGGAATCAAGCGCAATTTACAATGACCGTATTGACCCTTACCGCCGGATTGACGCTTATACATACCTTCGGCTTCCACTTCCTTACGGAACGTTTCTCTATAAGCAACTTGCGGTGCGCCGACGTTTGCTTCTACCTTGAATTCTCTCAACAATCTGTCTACGATAATGTCAAGGTGCAACTCACCCATACCTGCGATGATCGTTTGACCGGTTTCTTGATCGGTATACGTCTTGAACGTAGGATCTTCTTCCGCAAGTTTGATAAGTGCCATCGTCATCTTTTCTTGACCTGCTTTCGTCTTGGGTTCAAGGGAAAGCTGGATAACGGGTTCGGGGAATACCATCTTTTCGAGAATGATGGGGTGCTTTTCGTCGCAAAGCGTATCGCCCGTCGTGGTGTATTTCAAACCAACGATCGCGCAGATGTCGCCCGAACAAATTTCGGGGATATCCTTTCTTTCGTTGGAGTGCATTTGTACCAAACGACCAACACGTTCTTTCTTCTCTTTCGTGGAATTGTAAACGTACGAACCTGCTTCCAAAACGCCCGAATAAGCACGGAAGTAAGCCAACGAACCAACGAACGGGTCGGTTGCGATCTTGAATGCAAGACCGGAGAAAGGTTCGTCGTCGGACGTCTTTCTCTCTTCTTCTTCGCCCGTATCGGGATTCGTACCCGTTACGTGTGCTACGTCGAGAGGGCTGGGAAGGAAGTTGATAACCGCGTCGAGAAGGAATTGAACACCCTTGTTCTTATAGGACGAACCGCAAAGCATAGGGATCGCTTCCATCTTCAAGCAACGAGTACGCAAACCTGCGATGATATCCTCTTCGGACAAATCGCCTTCCTCGAAGTATTTTTCCATCAACTCGTCGCTAGCGGAAGCCGCTTCTTCAACGAGTTTTGCACGATATTCGTTCGCCAAGTCGATCATATCTTCGGGAATGGGTTCTTTACGGAAATCTCTTCCCAAATCGTCGTAATATACCTCGGCTTCCATACGGATAAGGTCTACGATACCGCGGAAGGTATCTTCCTTACCGATAGGCAATTCGATAATTACGGGGTTCGCACCAAGGCGTTCACGGATCATCTTTTCTACGCGGAAGTAGTCCGCGCCGTTGATGTCCATTTTGTTTACGTAGGCGATACGGGGAACTTTATAGTTATCCGCTTGACGCCATACGGTTTCAGATTGAGGCTCTACGCCGCCCTTTGCACAGAACGTTGCAACCGCACCGTCGAGTACGCGAAGGGAACGTTCAACCTCTACTGTGAAGTCTACGTG
>CAZDCO010000075.1:0-2498 GCA_964504025.1 uncultured Clostridia bacterium | reverse complement strand
GTATTTAAGCTATTAAAGATAATTGCATAGATAAAAAATGCAAACATAAAGGTCTTCTTATAAAGTTCTGGATCCGCACAAGTTTCTGGTGTAACAAAGCTTGTAATTCCAGCAATGTTTTCAAGAATTAAAATGGAACCTAATGTAATAAAAATAGAACTTGTGCCAATAGCAGACTTAATATAAGTTGTCAAAATATTATCTGTTCTCTTAGCAGGCTGATCTTTCATATATCTATCAAGAATAGGCTCTCCACCAAAAGCCATAGCTGCCAAGGTATCCATAATCAAGTTAATCCAAAGAATCTGAACAATTGAAAATGGCTCTGTCCAACCTAAAATCGGTGCAATTATATTCATTAATAAAGTACTGATATTAACTGTCAGCTGAAAAATAAGGAATTTTCCAACTGACTTAGCCATAGTTCTACTATTAAGAACACAGTCCTTAATAGATGTCAAACTGTTATTAAGAATAACAACATCTCCTGCCTCCTGCGCAACTGCTGTACCATCACCCATTGCAAAACCAATATCTGCTTGCTTCAATGCAGGAGCATCATTTACACCATCTCCAGTCATACCACAAACATTATCAAGTTGCTGTGCTATAAAAACAAGTCTTTTCTTATCAAGTGGTTTTGCCCTACTTACCACCTTCAATTTTGGAAGAACTTTCTTTAACTCGTCATCAGACATCTTTTCTAACTGCTCATGAGTAAGAACAACATCCTTTTTTTCATCCTTTAAAATACCAGCTTCCTTTGCAATAGCCACTGCAGTTTCCTCTGCATCACCAGTAACCATTACTACCTGAATACCTGCATTATTAAGGATTTGCACTGTTTCAATTGCATCTATTCTTACATTATCGCGTAAACAAAGAACTGCCATAAGTACAATCTTTTCATCACTAATCTTTGCTACTGAAAGAAGTTTCATTGTTCTCTTTGCTTGCACAAGCATCTGTTCTTCAACTTTCTTCTTATCAGCTATTGTAAATTTTCTCTCTTCCCCATCTGGCAACAGATAATGTGTCACTTGAGCTAATATATTCTCCGTTGCACCTTTCCAATATATAAGTCCACTTTTGAGTTTTACTGTTGCACATTTTTTCTCAGAGTCAAATCCACTGATTTCCTCAATTTTTTCTGAATCATTCTTTGAATCATCATATCCCTTATTTATCGCATATGAAAGCAACGCCCTATCCATATTATTACTTCCGATAGCTTTTCCTTCAGAAGAAATTTTAGCTAGGTTGTTTAATGTGATTGCTTCGATAAATTCTCTGCTTTGAATATCACTAACAATATTTCCATCACCAGTGATAAACTCTACTAATGATAAATCCCCCTGAGTAATCGTACCTGTTTTATCACTAAATAATACATTCATATACGCTGAATCAGAGAAGGCCGCTTTATGACTAACAAGAATATTTTTCTTATACATTGATTCAGTATTCATAGACTGAACTAAACTGTTCATCATTGGAAGTCCTTCTGGAACTGCCATAATCACTATAGATGCCATAAGCATTACAGCTTCAGCAATTAAAAGCAATACAGAAACAACAGTAATTGCTTGGTTTGCTCTAACAAGCGTGAGTATAACATGTAGCACACCTGCAATTGCAGCTGCGGAAACACCTAGTTTTCCAATACCAGCAGCAACAACTTCAAGCTTAAGACTTGATGTATCTTTTCTTTCTTCTCCTTCATCATCTGTTAATGACTTATTTATCTTACCTAACTCTGATTCATCACCAATTACAGTTGCTACCATGTAACCTTCACCAGAAGTTACAACAGAGCCCATAAATACCTTACAAGAAGATGCATAATCTGTAGAACTTGCCTCATCCATAGTCATAGTAGCTGTTTTTGTCTCGTCTCTTGACTCACCGTTCAATGCAGCCTGAGAAACTTTAATATTCCCCTCAAAAATAATCCCATCTACCGGAACTTTATCTCCTGCTTGCACAAGAATTGTATCCCCTTTTACTATCTCACTCGTAAGAATATTAACAAGTTTTCCATTTCTCATTACCTTGGCATAAGTCTTATTATACTCTTCTTGAAGAGCTTCACTTCTCGATGTATTTCTGTATTCCGATAATGTACTAAACCCTGTTGCAAGAGCAATTGCTAATATAATACTTACAATTTCAACAACATCATTTCCACCCGACAACGCAGGAACAAAAAAACCCAATATAGCTAATATAATTTTTAAAACTAACGCCGCACATAGAACCTTAATCCAAATATCATCAAATGCACCAATAAACATTGACCATAATGACTCTGCTTCTTTCTTTGCTAATTCATTTGTTCCATACTTCGATTTACTTTCACTAACCTGTGTATCCGATAATCCTCTAATTAATTCTTCTTTCTTAATATCACTCATTAATTCAGAATAACCTCCTCGTAATTTGTATTTATATACACAAGGAGGAACTAAGTTTTTAGCTCCTCCCTCTTAATATACTAG
>CAZDCO010000074.1:0-2741 GCA_964504025.1 uncultured Clostridia bacterium | reverse complement strand
CTTTATATTTCATACTTAATATAGAAAATTAGAAAGGGTGAGATTATGCTAAAAAATAAAAAATATTATGCGGTGTTCGCATCAATTGCAGCACTTTTGATTGGAATATCTTCTTATGCATATATGCAGTCGCAGAACACGAAAGCCAATGGGGAACTGCAAACCCAGAATGAAGAAGCTGAGAATCAGATACAAACGTATGCTGCTGGCACAGAAGAGAAACTGATGCATATTAAAGAAACGGTACAGTGGACGGATGCAGAAAATGGCAGTGCCAAAATAAATGTTTCGTATTCTGCAGAAGATAGTACGTCAACAACTGTAAAAGATATGAACCTTATAATTTTACATGATAAATCCGGATCCATGGATAGTAATTACGGATTTAATCTTGAAAAAAACAGACAAGGATGGGATAAGGCAGAAGATGTCGCGTTCTTTCCTATTAAAAATAGTGGAAGCGGTCTCAGCATTAGAATACAAGATGTTTTGAAGGACATTGAAAATATTGCCGGTTATAGTGCTGACAAATATTTAGAAGATATAACACGTCCGGTAAGTGGAACTTCAACTGCCAATATCGTAGGATTTAATGGAACTTATATTAATCGTGATATGTACAATAATTCCCCTTGCCAGGTAGATGGACATTATTATCTTGCAATTAAAGATTCTACAAGTGCAACATATAATGGTAGTTGTTCAGCGTGGACCATGGTAAGTGGTAAGCAAATATATCACATTGCAAATACGGATCTTCATCATTATGTAATGTTGAAAGATCGTAATGAAGCATTAGAGTATTTGAGACAAGATAGGCGTGTTATCCGTATGGATGCAGGATCTATAATGAATGAGAACGGGGACAAATATAGTCCGAACGATGACAATCCAAGATATTTCTTAGATGTATCCCAGCTTCAAAAACATAATGGAAAATGGATATTATGTACATGTCCTGAAGGAACAGAGTGTGTAGAAGAAAACAGATTAAATTCATCCCAAAGACTATTAAATGAAGTTGTAGAAAAAGTATCAGAAAAAACAGACAATAAAATCGCATATATTCCATTTTGGGGAAATGTTCCGGATGAAAATGGGGATTGGACAAATGAAAGTGGAATTTGCATAAATGGATTATACACGACAGAAATAATCCAGGGTGGGATCACACATCAAGATGGTGTGAAAAAGCTTGAGCTAACAAATGATATAGAAGCAATCAAGACACAAATAAATAATGATTTCACTTATAATGGGACAAACTGGAGTTACGCATTTTATCATGCACAACTGGAATTAAAGAAAGATCAGAATAAAGATGCATTGATATTATTTATAACAGATGGTGTTCCCGGAGGATATGAAGGAAGAACAGACGATTTAATAAATACAGCGATTGCCGGATATACTGTGGATCAATATGATAGGATAGAATATGGCCATTTATATAATTTGTATAAAAACTATGAAAATGCAACCATATGGTGTGAAAAAGCTTGAGCTAACAAATGATATAGAAGCAATCAAGACACAAATAAATAATGATTTCACTTATAATGGGACAAACTGGAGTTACGCATTTTATCATGCACAACTGGAATTAAAGAAAGATCAGAATAAAGATGCATTGATATTATTTATAACAGATGGTGTTCCCGGAGGATATGAAGGAAGAACAGACGATTTAATAAATACAGCGATTGCCGGATATACTGTGGATCAATATGATAGGATAGAATATGGCCATTTATATAATTTGTATAAAAACTATGAAAATGCAACCATATGGGCTATTGGAATAGGCTCACATTCAAATTTTACGAGAACTGCGCATCCGTTCCAGAGGAACGGATGCGCCATTTTGCTTCAAACTGAGCAAGGTTCCGCTTTTTTGGCAATTATATCTTATTTCATAAATTCATCAGCCAGCTTTAAAATTTCAGGAGCGATTTTTTTTCGCTCTTTTTTCAGAGTTCGGTTATAAAGCGGATATGCACAGCCAAGAACAGCAATGCCTACCACACCGATGATGATACCAGCGATGAAAGCGGCAGAACCGAGAATTGCGCCGAGGTCGGACATAGCAAGACTCATGCCGATTCCTAAAATCAAGGTTCCGATTACACCAACGGCAATAGAAACCGCAGTTGCTTTCTTTTCCACAGAAGCGTCCAATGCCCGAAGCTGTTCCATCTTGTCCGGTGTTTTGGGCGCATATTTCTGACGAATCTGATTCACTTCTTCCTGCTGCTGGGCAGAATAGGTCATTTTGAAAGTATCTTTATTTTCCATATTCATTCTCCATATATTTAATTTTTTGTTGCCGTGGGCAATCAGACAGATTGCCATTTCCGCTCCATATCATTCCCTCTGGATTTTGACGGTGAATGCCGTTCCGACACCGAGTGTACTTTCTACGGAAATCTCGCCGTGAAGAATATCCACCACGCGCTTGACCAGTGCCAAGCCAAGTCCATTTCCCTGTGTGGCGCGAGAAGTGTCTCCCTGATAGAATTTCTCAAAAATGTGACTGCCAACCTCCGCACTCATGCCACATCCAGTGTCTCGAATGGTTACAGCAGCAAACTGTTCATCTGCGGTCAGACTGACCGTGACCGTTCCGCCTGTGGGGGTGAATTTGAACGCATTGGAAAACAGGTTGTTCCAAACAAGGCTCAGCAGCTCGCTGTCTGCCTTGACAGTCACATTTTCCGCAATTTCCGTTTCTATCTCAATTT
>CAZDCO010000073.1:0-2856 GCA_964504025.1 uncultured Clostridia bacterium | reverse complement strand
TGCACAAAAAAATTTCGACGAAAAATAGCCGTCGAAATTTTCCCGTCTTGGTGGACGATCAGGGACTCGAACCCTGGGCCCACTGATTAAGAGTCAGTTGCTCTACCAGCTGAGCTAATCATCCAAGTTGGTGGAGACAGTAGGACTCGAACCTACGACCTCTCGCATGTGAAGCGAGCGCTCTAACCAAGTGAGACTATGCCTCCGTTTTTACAAGGGTCATTATAGCACCCTTGCACGCAAATGTCAAACGCTTTTTCCGCCGTTTGCGTATTTTTTACCGATTTTTTTGAAAATAGAGTTAAAATCGTTCGTTATTTATACTTCCACGCGGACAACACGATATTAAAAAGTTAAAATCCTTTAGTTTGTTACGAATTTTATCATTTGAGTCTTCAACTATAATCTTCGGCTTGCGATAGACATTGTATAATATTATAAAACTCTTCCAACTGTACGCCATTAGACTTTGTTTTGCGGCACGTTTGCAATCTCTTTGATGACACAAGCGAATAGACGATTGGCGCTTACACATTTGGAACTCTTCCCACTCAAAGTCGGGAATTAAATATCCATCCCCTGCTTTCGCCCTTTCGGGGAACAATAAATGCGCAAATTACGTTTCGCTCATTTCCAAAACGCCCACAAACGCAACTTCTAAAGCTTGAAATCCACTTAAAGCTCTCCAAACAGTCATTCGGGAACAGTTGCAATGAGTAGCGATTTGACTATTATTGTCGTCTTTTTCGTAATTCCTACGATCAATTTGTATTTTTCATAAAAAATCTCCTTTGGCGCGCCCGTTTTTACCCATAGCGGTAGATACGGAACAGTGTAACGTTTGAGGGACACCCAGTTTTTTTGACCGATTTTTAACTTTAATAGAGATTTTGAAGAGAAAAAAGTAGTCACTCTGTTGAAAGAATGACTACTAAAACTTAGTTTTTTAATTAAAAATTGAATTTTTACCGCTTTTCAGTGCTAAAGCTTACTTTCTCGGGTTGCGAATGTTCGCTTGCGCCGCGCTCAAACGTGCGATGGGCACGCGGTAAGGCGAGCAGGAAACGTAGGAAAGGCCGATTTCGTGGCAGAACTCGATGGAAGAAGGATCGCCGCCGTGTTCGCCGCAAATGCCGCAATGCATATCGGGACGTGCCTTTCTGCCGTCGGCAACAGCCATCTTCATCAACTTACCAACGCCCGTCGTATCCAAACGCGCGAACGGATCGGATTCGTAAATCTTGTTCGCGTAGTAGGAAGGCAAGAACTTGCCTGCGTCGTCACGCGAGAAACCGAACGTCATTTGCGTCAAGTCGTTCGTACCGAAGCAGAAGAATTCCGCTTCTTTCGCAATCTCTTCCGCCGTAAGGCACGCACGAGGAATTTCGATCATCGTACCCACTTCGTACTTCAACGCCACGCCTGCAGCCGCGATCACTTCGTCAGCCGTCTTAACGACGATGTCTTTTACGAACTTCAACTCTTTCGTTTCGCCCGTCAAAGGAATCATGATTTCAGGCACGATTGCCCAATCGGGGTGGTTCTTCTTCACGTTGATTGCAGCCTTGATAACCGCCTTCGTTTGCATAACCGCAATTTCGGGATAGGTAACGCTCAAACGGCAACCACGGTGTCCCATCATGGGGTTGAATTCGTGCAAGGAAGCGATAATGTCTTTAATTTGACCAACCGTCTTGTTTTGCGTCTTTGCCAACGCCGCGATGTCCTCTTCCGCCGTCGGAACGAATTCGTGAAGGGGAGGATCGAGGAAACGAATGGTTACGGGGTATCCGCCGAGTGCTTCGAACAAGCCCTCGAAGTCCGCTTGTTGCATCGGCTCGATTTTCGCCAACGCCGCTTCTCGTTCTTCTACGGTATCCGAGCAAATCATTTCACGGAACGCGCCGATTCTTTCCGGATCGAAGAACATGTGCTCGGTACGGCAAAGACCGATACCTTGCGCGCCGAACGCCGCCGCCTGTTTCGCGTCCGCAGGCGTATCCGCGTTCGTTCTTACGCCGAGTGCTTTATACTTGTCCGCAAGTTCCATAATTCTTCCGAAGTAGCCGGAGTTGGGATCTGCGGGAACGGTTTTGATCAACGTATCGTAGATCGTACCCGTCGAACCGTCCAAGGAAAGTACGTCGCCTTCTTTGAATACTTTACCTGCAAGCTCGAACCACTTTTCTTCTTCGTGCATCTTGATGTCGCCGCAACCGGAAACGCAGCACGTACCCATACCGCGCGCAACGACCGCCGCGTGCGAAGTTTGACCGCCGCGTACCGTCAAGATACCTTGCGCGTATTTCATACCTTCGATGTCTTCGGGAGAGGTTTCCAAACGAACGAGGACGACCTTTTCACCCTTCTTGCCTTCAACGACTGCGTCTTCAGCCGTGAATACGATCTTACCGGCAGCAGCACCGGGGGAAGCCGCGATACCCTTACCGACGACGTTGTTCTTATCCGCGTCCTTCAACGCCTTTGCGTCGAATTGAGGGTGCAAAAGCATATCCAAGCTCTTCGCATCGATCTGCATCAACGCTTGCTCTTCGGTGATCATACCTTCGTCGATCAAATCGCACGCGATCTTGATAGCAGCCGCAGCCGTTCTCTTACCGTTACGCGTTTGCAACATATAGAGTTTTCTATCCTGAATGGTGAACTCCATGTCTTGCATATCGCGATAGTGATCTTCCAAAATGTCGCAAACTTTCAAGAATTGCTCGTACACTTCGGGGAACACTTCTTTCATTTGCTCGATGGGCATCGGGGTACGAACGCCTGCAACGACGTCTTCGCCCTGTGCATTGGTCAAGAACTCACCCATAAGTCCCTTTTCGCCGGTAGCAGGGT
>CAZDCO010000072.1:0-2973 GCA_964504025.1 uncultured Clostridia bacterium | reverse complement strand
CTCTACGAGAGCTTACACGAGATGTTCGATTTGCGGAAGACCTCACGCGGTTTTGAGAAAGTACGGCGTATGTCGTATTTGCTTCCGTAACCTTGCGTACAAGGGTGAAATTCCCGGCGTTAAAAAGTCCAGCTGGTAATAGGAGGTAAAGAAACATGACAGATCCTATCGCAGATATGCTCACGAGAATTAGAAACGCCATCACGGCGAAGAAGGAATGCGTGGAGATCCCCGCTTCCAACGAAAAGAAGGCAATCGCGGAAATTTTGCTCAACGAAGGTTGGGTAAAAGACGTGAAGATCGTAGAAGACGGTTACAACGGTAAAATTGCCGTTACGTTGAAATACGAAGACAAGAAATCGGTTATCAGCGGTTTGGAAAGAGTATCCAAACCCGGCTTGCGTACGTATGCAGGCGTTGCTAACATGCCCAGAGTACTTGGCGGATTCGGTACGGTTATCCTTTCCACCAACAAGGGCATCATGACCGGTAAAAAGGCAAAGGCGGCCAACGTTGGCGGCGAAGTCCTTTGCTA
Source organism: uncultured Clostridia bacterium (assembly GCA_964504025.1). Classification (GTDB taxonomy): domain Bacteria; phylum Bacillota; class Clostridia; order Christensenellales; family Borkfalkiaceae; genus Scatosoma. The sequence continues at coordinate 2,438 of CAZDCO010000072.1, read as the reverse complement.
CGTTTGGTAAGGGAGGTAGAGGCACATGTCGAGAATCGGTAAAATGCCCATCGCCATTCCTGCAGGCGTAACGGTTGAATTTAAGGACAGCGTAGTTACCGTAAAAGGTCCTAAGGGTACGTTGACGAGAGAAATCGTCGGCAACGTATCGATCGAAACGGAAGGCACGAACGTAGTGCTGAAAGCTTTGGACGATAACGCGGATACGAACGCAAAGCACGGCTTGTATAGAGCACTCGTAAACGGTATGGTTACGGGCGTAAGCGCAGGCTTCGTGAAGTCGTTGGAAGTTAAGGGTGTAGGTTGGAAAGCAGCCGTTCAGGGCAACAAGCTCGTTTTGAACGTAGGTTTCTCCCACCCCGTAGAAGTAATTGCACCCGAGGGCATCAAGTTTGAATGTCCCAGCTTGACGGAAGTTTTGGTTTCCGGTATCAGCAAAGAGTTGGTTGGTCAAACGGCTGCCAACATCCGTGCAATCAGATTACCCGAACCCTATCACGGATACGGTATTCGCTATAAGGGCGAGAACGTAGAGCACAAGGAAGGTAAGACTTCCGGTAAGGGCAAGAAATAAGGAGCGTTGAAGTATGATTACGAAAATTGATAAAAATGCAGTCAGACAAAGACGTCACGCGCGTGTTAGAAAGAACGTTGTCGGCACGGCGGAAACGCCCCGTATGAATGTATATAGAAGTCTTAACCACATCTATGTACAAGTGATCGACGATAGAGCGGGTGACGAAAAGGGCGGTATCACTTTAGCAGCGGCGTCCACGATGGACAAAGCGGTGAAAGAGAAGATCGCAGGTCTTTCCAAGACGGACGCGGCGAAAGTCGTAGGCGCAGTCGTAGCGGAAAGAGCTATGGCAAAAGGTGTTGAAGCTGTCGTATTCGACAGAGGCGGCTACCTCTACACGGGACGTGTAAAGGCGGTTGCGGACGGCGCGAGAGAAGCCGGACTTAAATTTTAAGAGGTGAATACAATGGCAGACGAAAAGAGAGAGAGAAGACCTCAAAGAAGACAAGCGGAAGACGACGGGCTGATCAAGAAGCTGATCGAAGTAAACCGTGTAACCAAGGTTGTTAAAGGTGGTAAAAACATGCGTTTTGCCGCGTTGGTAATCGTTGGCGACGGTAACGGCAAGATCGGCGTTGCTACGGGTAAAGCGAAAGAAGTGCCCGAAGCAATCGAAAAGGCTACCCTTCGCGCGAAGAAGAATATGGTTTCCGTATCGATCGTCAACGGAACGATCCCTCACAAAGTGATCGGTAAGTTCGGTCGCGGCGCGGTGTTGATGATGCCCGCTGCGGAAGGTACCGGCGTTATCGCCGGCGGCCCCGTTCGTGCGGTTATGGAAGCTGTTGGCGTAAAGAATATCAGAACGAAATCCCACGGCACGCAAAACCCCGGCAACTGCGTAAAAGCAGCGATCGAAGGCTTGAAAGAGTTGAAGTCGGTTGAGCAAGTTGCTGCGCTTCGCGGTAAAACCGTAGAAGAAATTTTGAGCTGATAAACGGAGGAACAAGAAATGGCTAAAATTAAAGTTACGCTCGTAAAGAGCACGATTGGTCAAGTGGATTCGGTAAAAGCAACCGTAAGAGCACTTGGTTTGAGAAAGATCCGTTCTTCCAAAGAACTTGACGATTGCCCTGCGGTTCAGGGTATGATTACGAAAGTAAAGCACCTCGTCAAAGTAGAAAACGTTTAAGGAGATTAAGTATGAGAATAGATACTCTTGCACCTGCAGAAGGCGCAGTAAAAGCGACGAAAAGACTTGGTCGCGGTATCGGTTCGGGCACGGGTAAAACCTCCGGTAAGGGTCATAAAGGTCAATGGGCTCGTTCCGGCGGCGGTGTACGTCCCGGCTTTGAAGGCGGTCAAATGCCTATCGCACGTCGCGTACCTAAGAGAGGCTTCAACCACAACGACAAGAAAGTGTACGTTATCGTAAACCTTTCCGATTTGGCGCAATTGCCCGAAGGTACGGTAGTAGACTACGGCTTCGTTATGGAAAACGGTCTTGCGAAAGCTGTGAAGAACAACAGCGGCTTGAAGGTTTTGGGTAACGGCGAATTGAACGTTGCACTCACCGTAAAGGCAGCGAAATTCTCCGCTTCGGCGAAAGAAGCTATCGAAGCTGCGAAGGGAACGGCGGAGACCCTCTAATTGATACAACCGTAATACGGAAAATTGCCGTAAAAGGTGATTTTCCGTAGTTCGCGTTATTTCTCCCCCTGACGCGTAAGCGTTATCACTACCCTGCGACTTGCCGTTTGGCAGCCGCGGAGTAAGTAGAAATCCATTAACGGAGAAAAAAATGTTACAGACACTTATCAATGCTTTTAAGGTAAAGGAAATCAGACGTAAAGTATATATGATGCTCCTTCTCTTGTTGGTGTTCCGTATCGGTTGTTTCATTCCCGTACCCGGGTTGAGT
>CAZDCO010000071.1:0-2974 GCA_964504025.1 uncultured Clostridia bacterium | reverse complement strand
CAACGAAGCGAACCAACCGCCGTTACCGTTGGGGGAAAGCGCGGGGGTGTCCTTCGTTTCCAACAAGATTTTTCCGTCGTAATCGACTGCCGGAGCCATATCTTGCTTGAAGAACTTTACGTCCTTTTCCGCGTAACCGAAATAGTTATGTTCCTTAAAGAACGCCGTCGTTTGTTCGTGGTTCTTATCGCTCGTCATAATATACAAGGGAACGAACACGCCGCACTTGTCGTTGACTTCTTGCAAGTTCTTCATTTGTTGTTCGAAGATATACAAGGGTTTGGTGATACCGATATTGTACGCGCCTTTCGGTCCGTCCACGCCCAAACGCGTGCCCATACCGCCTGCCAGCAACACGGCGGCAACTTTGCCCGCCTTGATCGCCTCGACGCCGATTTTTTCATATTCCGCTTTTTTCGCTTCGATTGCCGCAACGCGCAAACCTGCGATCGGACGAATATCTCTATCCTTACCGCTCAAATCTACGGGGTGCGCCAACGCGTCCTCGAAGTCCCAGTTCAAATTTTCGATCGCCGTAAGCAGTTTTTCCTTGCCTGCCGCGTCCAGCTCGTCGTAATAGCGCAAGAGCTGCGTTTGCTTTTTGCTTTCCAAAAGCGTTTTCGCTTGTTCGTAGGTCATAAATGTCCTCTCCTTATGCTTGATATATCTATATTGTAACAAATCCATATCGAAATTGCAAGTTTTTTACGATAATTTCCGCGAAAAATCTTTCCGTTTTTTGTGGTATTCTTTCACTGCGAAAAAACGGAGTGAAAGTTTCTCACTCCGCTCCGTTTTCTTCTTCGATTTCTTCTCCGCCGTCGTTCGGCGCGGAAAAGTCCGTTTTTCGTTCTTCCGCTTTCGTCTTCTTCCTCGGCAACGGAATCCGCGTTACCCTCGCCACCAGCGCAAAGGCGCGGTGCAGCGGCAAGAACAGCAGGGCTACCGTGATTGCCGTGCAAACCGTTTGCATCGCCATAAAGGGCAGGGACGCGTAGAAATACAGCCGCCAAGACTTTGCCGAATAGCCGTAAAACCACGGCGTGATCACGTCGTCGAGCAGCGTGAACGCGATCGTACAAACGCAGGCGACGAGGACGACGATCCACAACCGTTTCGGCGTGCATCGCAGCCGCCGCCCGATCGAGCCGAATACGAACGCAAGCAGGTTATAATAGACGAAGTACAGCAAAAATACGGTAGGATATACGCCGAATACGAGCTGGCGGAGTACGGTAAACGCCGTCGCAGCCGCCATGCCGCGCGCCCTGCCGAACGTAAAGGCGTACGCCACGAACAGCAGTGTTACCACTTCCACGCCGGGTATAGCCGACAAGCCCAGTTGCGCCGCTATGACGAGTGCGACGAACACGGCGATAAAGGCACACTCCCTCGCCGAATACACCGCTCCGTTTTCCCAACGTTTATTCCCTTTCATCTCGTACCTGCCCTATGTGTTTACCCTTAATACAACCACGCTTCGTACGACAACACGATCGTTTCGCCCGTCTTTACGGCAAGCTGAGAAACACCGACAGCCGCGCTGTAATAGACGACGCCCGCCACCGTAACGGTAAAGTCTTCGAGACCGTTTTCCGCGTTGGAGGTATAGATCATCCAACTTGAACCCGAAGACGCGCTTTCCGTTACGTTCGCTTTGCCGTTGACGGACGTGATAAACGCGCCGTACGCGCTCGTTTCCGCCTCGAACGTCAACTTATCTTCCTCTTTTAACGCGTTGAGTACGTCGATCAAAGTCGTACCCTCCGCCGCCTCGTCGATACAGATCAGTACCTTGGTATCCCCGACGGTCGATACGGTAGCCGACGTCTTTTTCTCGTCGCAACCTACGGCGAATAACAGGCACGCTACGGTCAGCAAAGAAAGTAGTACAGAAATAATTTTGCGTTGCATAAAACGCCTCCTTAGTGAAAAAATATTTTTTATATTTCCGTTCGGACGGGCAAAAACGTAACGCAAAAACCTGCCCCGTTACGGGCAGTTTTGAACTCCTTTTTTCCGTCCCTCCGCAGAAATCGGTTGTCTAAGCACGAGGCAGGTCTCCCGACTTACAGCGTTTTCGGCAATCGCCGCGCTCTTTTCCTTCCCACGCGAACGCAGTGAAAAAAAGCAAACGCTCTTACGGTTGCGGTGACAGCGGAGCAACGGCACGCAGCCTTTCTCTCTTCCCTATTAAACCTTTTCCGCAAAAAAAGTACCTCGAGCTCTTTTCAGTTTGACGCTATTATATCAAAATCGTCCGAAAAACGCAACGTTTTTCGATAAAAAAATCAACCGATGCGAAAAATTAGACGGAATTTACGCTTTTTGTAAAAAAATTATCACTTTTTTTCTGAAAAGACTTGAAAAAATTATATAAATCCATTATAATAGTGTCGTACGGTATTTTGCTTTATCCGTAAAGCGTACCGCAACGAAACGGAAGGACTGAAAATTATGACGTTAAACGATTATTTACAGCTGAAAAACGGAACGGACGTCCGCGGCGTCGCTTGCGAGGGTGTGGAGGGCGAACACGTCAACCTCACCGACGAAGCGGTAGAACATATCGCCAAGGCGTTTTGCGTTTGGTTGATTTCCCGTACGGGCAAAACGCAAGTTACCGTTGCCGTCGGATACGATTCCCGTATCACTTCACCGTCGATTTGTCAAACGGTCGTCAACGCTATCCTCTCTACGGGGCATAACGTCGTCGTTACCGGTTTATCCACTACGCCGTCCATGTTCGCCCTGTTGAAGGACGAAGCGCGTATGAAAGAGCAACCTTGCCACGGTTCGATTATGATCACCGCAAGCCACCTGCCTTTCAACCGCAACGGCTTAAAATTCTTCTCGCAAAGCGGCGGTTTGGAGGGCGAAGACGTAAAAGAAATTCTCTCCATCGCGGCGGATTACCGTTTCGCGGAAGTGTCGAGCACGGGCAGCTTAGCCACTTCGCCCTACCTCGACGCTG
>CAZDCO010000070.1:0-3095 GCA_964504025.1 uncultured Clostridia bacterium | reverse complement strand
TCGAACCTATGACCCTCTGCTTGTAAGGCAGATGCTCTCCCAGCTGAGCTAAACTTCCGTCGAAAGCTTATATACTATACCATATCTAAAAAATAAACGCAAGCATTTTAACGCGGTTTTTCAAAAAAAATTCAAAAAAATTAAAAAATTTTTTTCTTGCGAAAATTCGTGAAAAAATCGTCAATTTCGTTTACAAATCGTAAAACTCGTTTATATATAAATCGGTACTCGCACCGCTTGGGGCTTGACAAAACCGCAAGAACGTGATATACTAAAATAAAAATGAAACAAAGAGGTATCGTATGAAATACGCATTAAGAGGCATCACCGCCGAAGAACTCAATTTCTCCATGAACCGTATCAAGATGGATAAGGATACGAAGTTTGAAATTAAACCGCAATTCTCCCGTACGGTGAGAAGGGTACAAGAAAACGACAAATTGTGGTTTTTGGTTTTAGAAGTCAAAATCGAATCCACCGAAGAAGCACCCAAGCCTTTCAATTTGAGAGCGCGTTTGGTCGGCGTATTCGAAGCGGAGGACGTCGAGACGGAGTTGGATAAGCAAGATCTCGTTATCAATATGACGGAAGTCGTATATCCCTACTTGCGTTCGGCTGTCAGCTCGTTGACGGCAAACGCATTCATTCAGCCTTTGATGCTGCCCGTCATTCCGGCAGGAACGATGTTCCCCGAGGATAGAGGCGAAGCTCCTCAAAATTTGAGCTAACGCCGCGTAAGGAGTAGCTTGCCCGATCTACGGGCGCATACGAGTGGTATACAACGAACGCCCCGACGAGAAGTCGGGGCGTTTTTCTCTCTGCGTTATAAGCGTTGTTGCTTGATCCAAATGGACTGTATCCATTTATGCGGCAGCAATTTCGTAAGGAAGGTTTGTCCTTTGGCGACGAAGCCGTACATGGAAAATTCCTTCTTGCGTTTTGCATCCTTCCAGGCACGCGTAACGATTTGTTGCGGTGTATACATCGCCGCGTATTTTTTGACGACGGGATTGTCCTTTTCTACCGCGCGATCGAAGAAAGCGGTTTTCGTCCAGAACGGGCATACGCACATACACCGCGCGCCCTTGCTCTTTTTCAGTTCGCGGTTGAACGCTCTGCCGTAGGATAACACGAACGCCTTCGTCGCGCCGTACGTGGCGAGATAGGGGATCGGTTGGAACGCGGCGACGGACGCGATCGGCATGATCAAACCGCCTTTGGCAAGATAGGGCGCAACGACGCGCGTAGTGGATACGATCGCGCGACAATTCAAGTCTACCATGTTTTCCAACGTTTTCCTGTCGTCGTCCAAAACCGCCGAAAAACGCCCGAAGCCAGACGCGCAAATTGCGTACCGCACCGTCGGTTGTTCCGCTTCTAAGGCGGCTTGGAGCACGTCAAACGACTCGTTTTTGGATAAATCGAGTGCAAACACGCGTATGGGGAGCGGGGTAAGCGTGGATAACGCTTCCAGCTTGTCTTTGTTGCGCGCAACCACCCAAATTTCGTCCAACTCTTCCCGACGTTCGTTGAGGGAGAGGAAGAACTCCTTCCCGATGCCGCTGGAAGCCCCCGTAATGATAGCGATTCTTTTCATAAAGATAACCTCCTAATGTCCAAACGCGCATACCACGTATGCGACGAATGGGCGATAAAGTCAATATTCCGCGCTTTGAATAACGCCGCCGCCCAAACAGTTGATACCGTCGTATAATACGGCGTATTGCCCCTCGGTTACGGCGCGTTGCTTTTCGGCAAATTCGATATGCAGCGTACCGTCGTCGTTCACGTGTACCGCCACGTCCTGATCGGGCTGACGGTAGCGGAACTTCGCCTTGCAGGCGAAGTCTTGCGCGTCGGGGCGTTTGGGAATCCAGTTGAACGAGGAAACCTCACACGATTTAGAGTATAACGGCGTTTCGTCGCCGTGGGAAACGTATAAGACGTTGTTGGCGAGATCTTTCTTAACGACGAACCATCTGCCGCCCTCGTCCTCGCCCTTGATACCGCCGAGATCCAAACCGCGCCGCTGTCCGAGCGTATAATACATCAACCCGTCGTGTTCGCCGACTTGCTTTCCCGATAAATCGAGTATTTTTCCGCGGCAAGCAGGTAGATAGGAAGATAAAAACTTCTTAAAATTCCGTTCGCCGATAAAGCAAATGCCCGTGCTGTCCTTCTTTTTCGCCGTGGCAAGCCCGTGCTTGATCGCCAACTCGCGTACCAACGGTTTTTCCATGTCCTGTAAGGGGAAAAGCACGTCGGCGAGTTGCGCTTGCGAAAGCTGATTTAAGAAATAGGTTTGATCCTTGTTTTGATCTTTTGCCTTTTGCAATAAGTGTACGCCGTTCTCGTGGGAGATTTTGCAATAATGCCCCGTCGCGATATAGTCCGCTCCCAACTTCTTCGCTTCTTCCAAAAACGGTCCGAACTTGATTTCACGGTTGCAAAGTACGTCGGGGTTGGGCGTTCTGCCTGCTTTGTATTCGGCAAGGAAGTAGGAAAATACGCGCTCCATATACTCCTTTGCAAAGTTGACGGTGTAATAGGGAATGTCTAACGCCGCACTCACACGGCGCACGTCGGCGAAATCGTCCTCGGCGGTGCAACAGCCGTTTTCGTCCGTCTCGTCCCAGTTTTGCATAAAAAGCCCGATGACGTTGTAGCCCTGTTCTTTTAATAATAACGCCGCAACCGAGCTGTCTACCCCTCCGCTCATACCGATTACTACCGTTTTCGACATATTTTTGCTCCCTAAAAAAATTTTTTTAATAAATTTGCAAATATTATACCATAAACGCTTGCAAAATGAAAGCAAAAAATAGTAAAATAGAATAGCTTTTTGAAATAAAAGCGAAAAACGCGTAATCTTGCGTGAATTTATAAATTTACGTAGTCGTAGTGTAATTGGATAACGTTGCGCGTCTTCGACGTTACGTCTGAAAAACATTTCTTTTGCCGTAGGCAAAGCCCTGCGGTCCGACAATTTCATAAATTTACGTACTCGTAGTGTAATTGGATAACATTACGGCCTCCGACGCCGTCGATTCTGGGTTCGAGCCCCAGCGGGTACACCAAAAACGTCCCTTGTGAGC
>CAZDCO010000069.1:1248-3198 GCA_964504025.1 uncultured Clostridia bacterium | reverse complement strand
GCAAGACCGGAGAAGTTTATCACGAAATTCGCCAAATATTATACGCCGATCGTATGCGCGGTTGCTGCCGTACTTGCCGTACTGTTGCCGTTGTTCGACGGGTATTTCACGCTCGGGTACGTTACCTTTTACCGCATGGAGCGGTGGTTGCGTTCGGCGTTGACGTTCCTTGTCGTTTCCTGTCCGTGCGCGCTGGTGGTATCCGTGCCGTTGACCTATTTTTCGGGGATCGGCTGTTGCGCGAAGGGGGGCGTGTTGGTGAAAGGCGCAACCTATCTCGACGTGTTGGCGCAGGCAAAGTCGATCGCGTTCGATAAAACGGGAACGCTGACGGAGGGAAACTTCGCCGTGCTCGGCGTCCGTGCGTACGACGGCGAATCGGAAGAGTACGCGTTGGCGTTGGCGGCGGCGGTGGAGAAAAACTCCGCGCATCCCATTGCCAAGGCTTTTAGATCGATTCACACGCAGTATAAAGCGGACGGTGTTACGGAAATCGCAGGAAAGGGCATGTCGGCGATCGTGGACGGCGCGACGGTCTTGGTCGGTAACGGTGAGTTGTTGAAAGACAACGCCGTACCCTTTGAGGAGGAGCCGTCGGCGTATACGCTCGTTTACGTGGCGAAAAACGGAGTTTGCCTTGCGCGGATAGAACTTGGCGATCAAGTCCGCGAGAATGCGAAAACAGCCGTACGGGGATTGAAGGAATACGGTTATACGCGTACGGTAATGCTGACGGGCGATACCCTTGAACGCGCAAAAGCGGTGGCGGAAGAAATCGGTATCGAACGGGTAGAAGCGAATCTGCTACCCGACGAAAAGTTGGCGTTGGCAACCGCCTATAAGGCGGACGGTAAACTCGTTTACGTCGGCGACGGAATCAACGACGCGCCCGTGATGGCGGCTTCCGATTGCGCGGTGTCCATGGGAAAATTAGGCAGTGCCGCTGCGGTGGAAGCGTCCGATTTGGTGCTGATTTCGGACGATTTGAACGCGCTCGTATTCGGCGTGAAAGTGGCGAAAAAGACGAGAAAGATCGTGTTTCAAAATATCCTGTTTTCGTTGGCGATGAAGCTTGCGTTTATGGTGCTCGGCGCGATGGGCGTTTTACCGTTGTGGCTTGCCGTATTCGCGGACGTCGGCGTAATGTTGCTCGCCGTGTTGAACTCTTTTCGCGTTCGTCGGGTACGCGATAGATAAATAAAGGAGAAGAGTATGAAAAAACAAACGTTAGTGGTGGCGACGGGTAACGCCCATAAGTTGGCGGAAATCGCGCAAATTTTTCCGCAATACGAAGTGGTATCGCAAGCGCAAAGAGGATTTTGCGAAGAAGTAGAGGAAACGGGCGCGACGTTCGCGGAGAACGCGTTGATTAAGGCGCGCTCGGCGGCAGCGGCTTTGCAAACGGTAACGCTTGCCGACGACAGCGGCTTGTGCGTGGAAGCGTTGCACGGCGCACCGGGAGTGTATAGCGCGCGATATAGCGGCGGTGGCGACGCGGACAATCGGGCGTTGCTTTTGAAAAATATGCAAACGGAAAACGATCGACGGGCGTATTTTTCTTGTGCTGTGGCTTTGGTATATCCCGACGGACAGGCAATCGTTGCCGAGGGTAGGACGTACGGAAGTATTATGCGCGAAGAACACGGGACGGGCGGTTTCGGCTACGATAGCTTGTTTTTTAGCGACGACTTGCAAAAATCGTTCGGTGAAGCGACGGCTGAAGAGAAGAACTCCGTTTCCCACCGATATAGAGCGTTGACGGCGTTGCTACAAAAGATATCAAAGGATATATGAAAGGGAGAAAATGGACGAGCAATTATATTCTGTTGACGGTAAGTAGATTTTTTGAATTTGCAAAACTACTTCGCCGTGAAGAGTTTTACCGCTAATTGGAGAAGTGTTATGATGATTAACTGCGTATGGGAGCATAACGGTAAGGATACCTTGCTT
>CAZDCO010000069.1:0-1148 GCA_964504025.1 uncultured Clostridia bacterium | reverse complement strand
AAGTGTTATGATGATTAACTGCGTATGGGAGCATAACGGTAAGGATACCTTGCTTGGTGCATATACCCGTGGTGAAAGTCTTGAAATCGCAAAGGCAAAGATGCCCCGTGAGATTGTTTCTTACTGCAAGTGGCTGGGCGTGGATGCGGCGGATGAAATAGAGATCGTGATTGTCGGAGAAAAATGCTCCGAGCTTGCCGTTCGGGATGCGGATTCTGATGTGCTTTTCGAGAGTGAACAGGCACCGCTGACAGCGGAGGAATATGAAGGCCTGAAAGCCCTCGCATTGAAGGCTGCGAAGGATTTTCTCTCGCTGTATGAATCGATTCCTGACAAAAATGCAGCCGCTATACCAGAGCGTAAGACGTTCTACGGGTCAGTGCCTCGTACGGCAAATGAAATGTACGATCATACCAAGAATGTAAATGCGTATTATTTCGGGGAAATCGATGTGGATGCCGATAATGACGGTAATATTTAAGAATGCCGCAAGCGCGGATTTGAGACGTTGGAAAAACACCCCGATTTTCTTCAAAATGCCGTGATTAAAGGTGGCTACGGTGAGGATTGGACACTACATAAGTCCTGCGCCGCTTCATCTGGCATGATTGGATCCACGCAAGAACCATGTACCGAATGGCAGTAAAGGTTTACGCGATAGAAAATGTGGTAAATCCATTTTGCTTTTGATTGGAGAAAAACAAGGAACGTCAAATAGGTAAATTTATTCTTTTTAATAAAAGCGTAGCTTGGTTGTATTTATAAAGCAATAAAAAAGGACTAACGAAGATCTCGTTGGCCCTTTATCATATTTACGCGAAGATAGTATAGACGTATCTGTTTCTCGTTTACGGCATTATTACTTTTCGTTGGGAAATACGATAAACGACGCCCTGTTTTTCGGTGTTGTTACTCGACCGTCGTCGATCGTAAGATTTTGACCGCAGGCGACGATATTTTCACGACGTACGGTTTTATCCTCGTTCGTGGCGTTGAATAGCATTATACGTCGATCTATACGTCTCGGCGGCGTAGGGGAGGAAGGTAGGAGAAAACGAAAAGAACGCAACCATAAGGTTACGTTCTTTTCGTTTGGTGCCTTGGGGCGGAATCGAACCACCGACAGGCAGATTTTCAGTCTGCTGCTC
>CAZDCO010000068.1:0-3218 GCA_964504025.1 uncultured Clostridia bacterium | reverse complement strand
CCGCATTCACGTAGGACTTCCAGCACCCGATTTTGGAAATCGGGCAGACGCTTGATCAAGCCGAGCGCGATTTTTTCGATTAACCCCAAAAGGAGTACGTCGATACGGATAAGACGCAATACCTGCAAAAGCTTTTTTTTCATAAACCGAAACTCCTCCTTGTTTGAAGCACGTTACGCCGAGCCGAGGAAACGGGGTATGCACGTCGGCGCAGACGGGAGCGGACGAGCGGCGTTCCGGTTTTCCCCCCTGCGCGCAAACGAGTATAGCACGAAATTTCCGTTTGTCAAGGGGGTACTTTCAACTTTTTTCACGATTTTGCGAAAAAGTTTTTCCCTTGCCGTAGCGCGGCGCGTCAAGGGGGTTGACTTTCGAGACGTATTCGTGTATAATATAAAAGAGAAAATGCGCCCGTATACGGGCGGGTGCGCGCAAGGACGGAGAATATGATCGTTTTGGGGATCGATCCGGGCATTGCAACGCTGGGCTTCGGCGTCGTGGAAAAGGACGCGCGCGGAAATTGTCGCGCGGTGGACTACGGCGTGGTAAAAACTCCGAAAGAGGAGGGGTTGCCCGTGCGGTTGGCTATGCTGGAAGAGGGGATCTTAAAAATTTTAGAAAAATACCACCCCGAAGAGGTGGCGATGGAAGAGTTGTTCTTTTCCAAAAACATCACGACGGGTATCGCGGTGGCGCAGGCGCGCGGCGTGGCGTTGTTGACGTGCGCCAAGCATTGCGGCAGACTGTACGAGTACACGCCCATGCAAATCAAACAGGCGTTGACGGGGTACGGCAAAGCGGATAAAAAGCAAATGCAGTTGACGGTGGCGTCGTTGTTGCGACTGTCCTCCGTGCCCAAGCCCGACGACGCGGCGGACGCGTTGGCGGTGGCTATGTGCCACGCGTTCACCAATCGCTTCGGCGAGTTGTTCGCGGTGGGGAATATGACGCGCACCAAAGGCAAGAACGCCAACGGCGATTCGGGTGCGCAACTGATTGCGGAAATGGAACGCCGTCGCAGGGCAAGACTGGCGGCGGAACGGGCGAAAGCGGAAAGCAAACGGGAAAACGGGGAGGATAACCAATGATTGCATATGTACGGGGCAGAGTGCTGACGATCACGGCGGAAACGGCGATCGTCGAAGTGAACGGCGTGGGCTACGAAATCTATTGTTCGGGCGGTGCGTTCCGTCGGTTAACGGTGGGCGCGGAAGGCGAGCTGTTTACCTATTTACAAGTCAAAGAGGACGGAATTACCCTCTACGGGTTTGCCGACGAACGGGAGAAGGGGCTGTTTTTGAAGCTGCTCACCGTGCCGAGCGTCGGACCGAAACTTGCCATTGCGGTGTTGACGGGGCTGTCGGCGGACGAATTGACGACGTGCGTGGCAACGGCGGACGTCAAGCGACTGAGTACCGTCAAAGGTTTGGGAAAAAAGACGGCGGAGAAGATCGTTTTGGAATTGCACGGTAAAATTTCCGCCGCGGAGATTATGCAGGCGGACGGCACGGCGGCGGCTACGCCTACGGAGCGGTTGAGTGCCGCGGACGAAGAGGCGGTGTCGGCGTTGACGGGCTTGGGCTTTACCAAGGCGGAGAGCGTACAGGCGGTGAAGCGCGCGCACGATTCGGGCGCGACGACGGTAGAAGAGATTATTCGCAAAGCGTTACAAGGCGGTGTGTGATATGTTTGACGACGAAGAATACGGCGAGGAAAACTTAGTGGTGAGTACCAAGACGGAATACGATTTGGAAGAGAACGTACTCCGTCCGAAAACCATGACGGACTACGTCGGGCAAGAAAAGGTAAAACAAAATTTGGACGTATACGTCCGTGCGGCGAAAGCGCGCGGCGAGGCGTTGGATCACGTTCTCTTATACGGCCCTCCGGGACTGGGCAAAACGACGTTGTCCCATATCATTGCCAACGAAATGGGGGTGGGCTTGAAAATTACGAGCGGTCCTGCCATCGAGCGTTCGGGGGACTTGGCGGCGATTTTGACTAATCTCAACGAAGGGGACGTGCTGTTTATCGACGAAATTCACCGTTTGAGCCGTTCCGTCGAGGAAATTTTATATTCCGCGATGGAAGACTACGCGTTGGATATTATCGTCGGTAAAGGTCCGTCCGCGCGGAATATCCGCTTTTCCCTCAATCGGTTTACCCTGATCGGCGCGACGACGAGGATCGGCATGCTTGCACCGCCGCTCCGCGATCGGTTCGGGATCATCAATCGGTTAGAATTGTATACGCCGAGCGAGTTGCAGGAGATCGTAACGCGTTCCGCGCGTGCGTTGGGGATCGCGATCGATCCTTCCGCCGCCGCGGAAATTGCACGGCGTAGTCGCGGTACGCCCCGTATCGCGAACAGATTGCTGAAACGGGTGCGCGATTTCTCCGTTGTGAACGGAAACGATACGATTACGATCGGGGACGCACGGTTTGCGTTGGAACGGTTGGAGATCGACGAGCTGGGTTTGGACGTAACCGATCGCAACGTACTCCGCGCCATGGTGGAGAAGTTCGGCGGCGGTCCCGTCGGTTTGGAAACGCTGGCGGCGGCGACGGGCGAAGACGCCAACACGATCGAGGACGTGTACGAGCCGTACCTGTTGCAACTCGGCTTTATCGCGCGCACGCCGCGCGGTCGCGTGTGCTTGCAGGGCGGTTACGAGCATATCGGTATGCAACCGACGACGAAAGCGAAAAAACAACTGTCTATGTTTGAAGAGGAATAACCGAAAATGGAAGAAAAAGTGCGGTATAAAAAAAGCGATTTCTATTACGATTTGCCCGAATCGCAAATTGCGCAAACGCCTGCAACGCCGAGAGATTCGTCGCGGCTGTTGGTGTACGATACCAAAACGAAGACGATCGAGGATAAAATTTTCCGCGACGTCGTCGATTATTTGCGCGAGGGCGATCTACTCGTCGTGAACAATACCAAGGTCATTCCCGCGCGCATGTACGCCAAGACGGAGCACGGCGGCGCAGTGGAAGTGTTGCTTCTGAAACGGCAAAATTTGGATACGTGGGAAGTGCTGATGCGTCCGGGAAAAAAGGGCAAGATCGGCGCGAAAATGACGATCGGGGAGGACTTGTCCCTCGTCGTTCGCGACGTTACGCCGACGGGCGAGCGGATCGTAGAGTTTTTCTACGAGGGCGCGTTCGAGGACGTCTTGTCGAGGGTGGGCACTATGCCCCTGCCGCCCTATATC
>CAZDCO010000067.1:0-3316 GCA_964504025.1 uncultured Clostridia bacterium | reverse complement strand
TTGTTGTATAATGCCATTGTCAACACTCGTTGACGACAAAATTTTACATTCCGAAGGGGGATTTTTATGAACTACTCTGTTGTATTGTTAGAATCGAACGAAGCGGTTTTAGAACAACTCAAAGCGGCGATAGACGAAAGCAAAGATTTTTCGCTCGTCTACGCAGGGGACGACGGCGACGAGGGCGTAAAAGAAATCGTACGCTTGAAGCCGGACTTGATTATCGTCAGCATGTTTTTGAAAGGTATGGACGGTTGCGGCGTGATTCGCGCGGTAAAAAAGACGTGGACGAACGCAAAGATCGTCGCGACGGGTATCTCCAATGATTCGATTATCGAGAGGGCGATCGCGGACGGCGCGTCCTATTACCTCGTCAAACCCTTCTCCGTGCAAACGGCGTTGGAGCGCGCTCGTGAAATTTTACGCGATCGGGCAATGTCCAACAAAGATTTGCCTATGCGCAGAAGAAAGCCGATCACGACGGAAGAAAAGATCAGCGATATATTTATTGCCATCGGTATTCCGCCGCATATCAAGGGCTATGCGTTCTTGCGCGAGGGGATCAAAATGACGATCGAGAACCCGTACGTTATCAACAGCGTTACGAAAGTGTTGTATCCGACGATCGCCGAGAAATTCAAAACGACGTCCAGCAAAGTGGAACGCGCCATTCGGCACGCAATCGAAGTTGCGTGGAACCGTGGTCGTATCGACGCAATCAACGCAATATTCGGCGCAAGGATATACCTTGGAACGGAAAAGCCGACGAACAGCGAATTTATCGCGTTGGTAGCGGATAAACTTATTTTAGAAAGTATGGTCTAAATTTGCGTAATTTTCACTTCTAAGTGGTAGCCTTTGTTAGAGCTTGCCCCTCCTTGCGAGGGGCAAGCTCGCTTTATACGCCTTTCAAGATCGCCACCAATCCTTCGGGATCGTCGATTGCGGCGTGATATATACCGAGGGTAGCGGTACGCGTTCGCCTGCGTAGTTTTGATACCGCGGCGTGATATAATAGCAATATTTAACGTCCGTTCGGGCGTTTTCGTCAATAATCTCCCGTTGAAATGCGCCGTCGTAGATAATTTCCACGCCCGTTTCGTCCTCACGCTCGATTGTATACCGATAAAAATCGGGCGATTCTTCGTCAAGTAGAATCAGTACTTTGCCGTCGCACACGGAAAGCGTAGGTTGCGGTATCGACGGGTTGGAGAAACAATCGTTGATACGGCGCGGCACGGCGTTCTTTTTGAACCATTCGTACGTTTTATATTCGATCGGCGCGTTTTCTTCGGCTAAATATAGGCTGTGCGCGTGTGCGTAGCTGACTTTATCCAACGCAACGCGGGCGACGCCTTTTGGCGGAGTAAACGGGGTAGGAGCGCCGTACGTACCGTACAGGTATTCGTTGAGTCGTCTTGTGAAGTTGCACGGCAATCCGCCGCCCGTGCTGTCGATCGTGGCGTTGTCGGCGTTGCCGAGCCAAACGCCCAACACGTCGCGCGAAGTATACGTCAACGCGTACGCGTCGGTGTTGCCGCGTGCCGTTCCGACCGTACCCGTTTTTGCCGCTATATCGAAGGGTAAACCGCGTAATTTTTTCGCTGTACCGCTTTGCGCGGCTGTTTGTAACATACTCGTCGTCAAGAAGGAAGTTTCTTCGGAAAACACGCGTTCGGCGTTCGGTACGCGCTCGTATACGCACCGTCCGTTTACGCAAATTCTCGAAATAAACCCCGTACCGACGTATTCGCCGCCGTTGGCAAGCGCGGAATACGCGCCGACGAGTTGCTCCAACGTAAACCCGTTTTTCATGCCGCCGAGTGCCCACGCCAACGAGTAGTCGTCCCGATCGACGGGTAAGCGTAAGCGTTGCATATATCGTTCGGCGTTCGTCTTGCCGAGCGTCTCCAAGAGCTTGACGGCAGGAACGTTCAGGCTGCGCGCCAACGCCTCGCGCGCACTCACGTAGCCGTGGAACGTATCGTCGTAATTATCGGGCGAATAACCTCCGTAATCGATTTTCTCGTCCAAAATCGGCGTGGCGGGGGATAGTAGGTTTTCTTCGATACAAGGCGCGTAGACGAGCAACGGTTTGATGAGTGAACCGGGGGAGCGAGGAAGGCTGCCCACCGAGGACACGTATGCTTTGATACCGCCCGTTTGCGGCGAGGCGAGCATTACGCTCGCACCCGACGAAGTGTATTCTTGCAAAACGTTCTCCGCTTCCCGTTGCGCGCCTTGATCCAAATAGGTATATACGCTTAACGCGCCGTTCAAGACGAGTTCGTTATCGTCGGCAATGGCGCTCAATTCGTCGAATACCGCGTGCATATAGGCGGCGTTTTGCGCGTGTACGTGCGGTTTCGTAGGTAAGGGCGTTTCTAACGCTTCCTTTCGTTCGGCTTCGGTAATATAACCGTTTTTCAGCATACCGTTCAATACGCGCGCCTTCCGCGTTCGACAAGCTTCGGCGTTCTTGAACGGGGAGTAGTGGTTGGGTGATTTAACAAGCCCTGCAAGCACGGCGGCGTCCGATAACGACAACGCCTGCGGTTCTTTATCGAAGTAGAACGCCGCGGCGGAACGTATCCCGAAACAGTCGTGTCCGAAATAGATGACGTTGAGATATTTTTCTAAAATTTCCTCTTTAGAATACGCCTTTTCCAACGCTTGCGTCAATTTCCATTCGCAAAGCTTGCGTTTCAGCGTTTTTTCTTGCGTTAAGTGCGTGTTTTTGACGAGTTGTTGTGAAATGGTGGACGCACCTTGCTTGGCGGCGTGTGCGGCAGCGTTTTTCAAAACGGCTTTGGCAATACGCGGATAATCGAACCCGTTATGCTCGAAAAAACGCTTGTCTTCCGTGGAAACGAACGCCGATTGCACGGCTTTCGGAATATCGCGCAGTGCCTGCGCGGCGTGTTGAACGGAAAGCGCGGTAACGGGCGATTCGTCGCCGTCGTATACGCATATCCGTTGGTTGGAAAGTTCTAATTTTTGCGGAATCAATCGGACATTTCTCGTAACGTAGAGATAATACCCGAAAGCCGCGAAACAAACGAGAAAGAGGGAAAGGATAATGAGGTAGAAGATTCTTTTTAAGCCGTTCATAGAGAACAGTATTTGCATTTTTACTCTTTTTATTTTGTAGAAGATTATAAAACGAAAATTCTTTTTACTTTTTTTGAAAAATGGTAAAAAAACGCTTGCTTTTTTCTTTATGATTATGTATAATAAACAAGCTGACGTTTGAGAACGGCAAAAAATGCTACTGTGGCTCAGTCGGTAGAGCAGCTGATTCGTAATCAGCAGGTCG
>CAZDCO010000066.1:0-3358 GCA_964504025.1 uncultured Clostridia bacterium | reverse complement strand
GCCCGCTCGAAACGGTAGACAGCAACGCACCCGTCGCGCAAAAGAGTACGCGGTTGACTTCCCGTTTTTTCAGCTTATCCATCAGATAGCCGTTGAACACCACCGCGCTGCAACCTGCGCCGCTACCGCCTTGAAATTCGTCCTCGATTACATTGTAAATAATCTCTCCGCAATCGATATGGTTCTTTTGCATATCCACGCCCTTTTCCCAAACGAGCGTCTTGACGATACGGCTGCCCAGCGCGCCTAAATCGCCCGTTACGATCAAGTCGTAATAATCGGACGGCTTTCCCACGTCCTTCAAATGCCGCAAGATCGTATCCGCCGCCGCAGGTGCCATCGCCGCGCCCATATTGTTCACGTCGGTGATTCCGAAATCGACGACGCGCCCGAACGTAGCCGCCGTGATCGCAATCCTACTACCCTCGTTTGCGACGACAGCACCGCCTGCGCCCGTTACCGTCCATTGCGATTGCGGCGGACGCGTGTTGCCCAACTCCAACGGATAGCGGTATTGCCGCTCGGCGGACGAGAAATGACTGCCCGTCGCCGCCACGATTCGTTTGGCGTACCCTGCGTTGACGAACGCCGCCGCGATCGCCAAGCTTTCACTCATCGTAGAGCACGCGCTATACACGCCTAAAAAGGGAAAGTCGAAGTCGCGCGCGGTAAAACTCGCGGAGATAATTTGATTGAGTAGATCGCCCGACACGAGCATATCGGTATCCTGCTCGGTCAATCCTGCGTTCTCGATTGCCTTCGACACGGCGTAGGAGAGCATTTTGCACTCCGCCTTTTCATAGGTACTCTCTCCGAACATGTCGTCGGGGAGCGTTTTATCCACGTACTTACCGACGATCCCCGCGCTCTCCTTCGGGCCTGCGATCGTGCCCGTGCCGATAATGCGCGGCTTGCGTTCAAAAATAACTGTTTGCATTTTTTCACCTCTATAAGAACAAATATAACACGCCCACCAACGTCCCTGCGAGTACGCCGAACACGATGATCGGACCTGCGACGGTAAACATTTTCGCCGCCATGCCGTAGACCATACCTTCCGTTTTGAATTCGATTGCAGGCGAAGCGACACTGTTGGCGAATCCCGTAATCGGTACGATAGAACCTGCGCCTGCGTTTCTGCCGATACGATCGTATACGCCAAGCCCCGTCAAAAGCGTGCCGAGGAAAATGAGCGCGATACTGACTGCACCGGCAAGCTCGTCCCCCGACAAGAGAAAGGCGCGTTCAAAAATATACCGCAAAAATTGCCCGATGCAGCATATAAATCCGCCTACCAGGTACGCGCGGAAACAATTTTTGAAATGCTTCGTCGGCGGCGCGAACGAGTGTACGCACGCAATATAATTCTTGTTGTAATTTTTCCTGTTTTTGCCCGTCATGCCCTTTCCCCTCCGTCGGCGCGCTTCCCATTTCTTTCGCCGTGCACGGGAAAACAACTCTCTCGCTCGTCGCGCGTCCGCGTATCGTCGGGATACGTCTTGATTTTCAACATACTCACCTCTCCCATCCGTTACCGTTAGCGTGGTTCATTCGACGGAAAAGTATGCAAAACGAAGTCGTTTTCACAAAGTTTTCACTTTACGTTTGAAAATCTTGACTTGCGAAAAGAAGAGTGATATAATGAAATTATCTTCTATTTAATTAGCGACGCGCACGCGCAGGAGGTTATCGATATGCAAGATAAAAAGCGGTTCAAGGTACTCGTTTGCAACCTGATTATTTCCGTTTTATGTCTGTGTTCCATTGCGGCTTACTTCATTTGGCCGTTCTTTCAAGTAGACGTAAAACTGACGATCACGCCCACTCTGTTAGAAACCGTTTTACAAAGCGGCGAAAGCAATCCCGAAGCAGATCCAAACGCGCCGACGGCGGCGGAAAGCGACACGCCGTCCGATCCGTCCACCGAAGAAAGCGGCAATCTTGAGGATCTTTTGGCAAGTATCGATACGGAAAAGTTTTGCGCGGAGTTGGATCCCATTGCGTTAAAAATCGAATTGACTACGGTGGACGTATTATCGTCGTTAGACACTTCCGCGGATACGGTTGCCGCAGTACGGGCGATCATCGATAAAAACGTAGACAAAATCGTCAACGATATGGAAGCACCACTCAACAAGTTGGCACAAAATGCCGTGAAAGAAGTTTCCAAAGTTACCGTGAAAGATTCGGTAAAACAATCGATCAGAGATTCGTTAGACTCTTCGTTATCCGATGCGGAAAAGGACGAAAAGACAGATCAACTGATGACGGACATAGGTTTAACGGACGAATATCTCGACGAGAAAATCGACGACTTATTCGCCGATCTGTCGGAAGAGCCTATCCCCGTAGATACAGCGACGGATAAAATCGTCGATACGGTTGCCGACATCATGGCAGACGTAAAAAACAACGCCGATAAAAACGGCGTGGACGAATTACAAAATTTTTCAGGCACGATGACGAACGAAGAGCGGGAAGAGTTGAAAAAAGAATTGAGCAGCGTCGTGGAAACGTTCGCCGACGAAAACGGGAACGTGGATATGAACAGCCTCGTTCCGCAACTTTTGCTTATGATGATGAAAGGCGAAAACGGATCGGGAACGGAGGGCGAGGGTGTACCCAACGCCGGCGTTTCGGTAAAAGTTACCGCGTTGGGTTCAACGACTTCGTCGAGCGTTCCCAACACGAACAACGAGGAAACGCAATCCGCTACAGAAGAATTAAAAGAAGAGTTGCGTACGATGATTCACGAGCTGATCCCCGACGACGTAGCATTGACGATCGCAACGGTTATGCAAGGTCTTAGCTATCTCGTTTTCTTTACGTTCTTTACTTGGGCGTACCTCCTCTTGAAAATTTTGGTGAAGTGGACGCGCCGTTGCAACGGCATTAAATTGAAATTACCCATTTGGTTGGGTACGCTCCCCTATTTAATTTTCGCGCTATTGCCCAACGGCATTATGGCGGCGTTACGCAACCCTGCCACGCTGGCACAATTCGCAGCAATGGGCTTCGACTTATCCGCGGCAAGCGGAATACTCGCCGCGTTCGACGTTTCGTTCTTTAACGGCGGATTTTTATCCTTCTATATCGCTATCTTCTTGTTGCTTTTCGGCTTGTTCTACTACGGTCCGCTTAGAAGAAAGTTAAAAAAGGAAGCAAAGCAAGAGAAGAAATCGACGAAGCCTGCAAAAAAGGAACGCAAACGCCGCGTAGCCGCTCCCGTTGCCCCCGTGGAAACGGAAGAGGAGCTCGACGACGAATACTTCGTTGACGACAGCGATGCGTACGACGACGGCATAGACGAATAAATCGATAATGCACCGTAAAGCGAGAAAAGGCTCGTAGCCAACGA
>CAZDCO010000065.1:0-3448 GCA_964504025.1 uncultured Clostridia bacterium | reverse complement strand
GGACAAGCGGTAGACTACGATAAGCTTACGTTAGAGGTATGGACGGACGGCACGTTCTCCGGCAAGGAAATCATTTCTTTGGCGGCGAAGATTATGCAGGACCATATCGGATTGTTCGTGAATTTGAGCGAAACGATCAAGGGTATGGATATCCTTGTCAAGACGGAAGACGACAAACAACAACAAATTCTTAAAATGGCAATTGAGGAAATGGATTTATCCGTACGTTCCTACAACTGCTTGAAGAGAGCAAACATTCATACGGTTGAAGATCTTACGAAGAAGACGGAAGACGACATGCTGAAGGTGAGAAACCTCGGTAGAAAATCTTTGGAAGAAGTCATTCAGAAATTAGATTCTTACGGCCTTGCATTAAGACAACAGGAGGATTAATATTATGCCCGGTAAATTGGGAAGAACTTCCAAAGAAAGAAACGCACTTTTGAGAGGTCTTGCGTCGCAACTTCTTTGGTATGGAAAAATCGAAACGACGGCAGCAAAGGCGAAAGAGCTTCGTCCTTACGTTGAAAAGCTCATCACTAAAGCCGTAAATACCTATGCGGATACGATCGAATTCGAAGTTACGAAAACGGATAGCAAAGGTAAGGAAATCACCGTTACCAACGTGAAAGACGGTGCTAAGAAACTTGCGGCGCGTCGCGCTATCATGGCGAAAACCTACGATTTGCAAGAAATCAAGGCGTTCACCGAAAAGAAGAGCGACTTCAAAGCAAGAACGGCAGACGTACAACACCCCTTGATGGATAAGTTGTTCAACGAAATCGCGCCTAAATACGCGGCTCGTAAAGAAGAACTCGGTCAAGGTGGCGGCTATACGAGAATTTACCTTCTCGGTGAACGCCGCGGCGACGCTGCAGAAAAAGCGATTATCGAATTGGTATAATCACTATTTATGAAACAATACCCGTGGAACACTCCACGGGTACTTTTCTTTCTATTCGCTGCACATACTATACGACGAGTTACGGGAGTGGATTATGGTTTGGATCTTAGCGGCGGTGGCGTCGGCTGTCTTTTCAGGCGTTACCTCTATTCTATCAAAATGCGGCGTAAAACGCACGGGATCGAACTTGGCGACTGCCATTCGTACGTCCGTCGTGTTCGTCTTGGCTTGGGCAATCGTCGCTCTCAGCGGCGAATTTTCGGCAATATTCGCGGTGCGTTTGAAATCGTGGATATTTTTGTTGTTGTCGGGCGTTGCTACGGGTGTGAGCTGGATATGCTATTTCAAGGCGTTGTCCTTGGGCGAAGTGTCGAAGGTGGTTGCCGTGGACAA
The DNA here is from genome assembly GCA_964504025.1 of uncultured Clostridia bacterium. Classification (GTDB taxonomy): domain Bacteria; phylum Bacillota; class Clostridia; order Christensenellales; family Borkfalkiaceae; genus Scatosoma. The sequence continues at coordinate 2,151 of CAZDCO010000065.1, read as the reverse complement.
ATCGAGCGTCGTTTTGTCCGTATCGTTCGCGATGCTTCTTTTTCCCGAAGAACGTACGCGTTGGTGGGTGCGTTTGCTTTGTTTGGCGGCAATCGCGGTGGGCACGTATTTGATGACGGATATTCGTAAGAGCGAGGCGAAGGAGCGGAATGCGTGGTTCGCGTACGCCGCACTCTCGGCGATATTCGCCGCGGCGATGTCGTTGTTGGCGAAGATCGGGATTGAGGACGTACCGTCGAATTTGGCGACGGCGATCCGTACTTCCGTCGTATTGTTGCTGGCGTGGGGAATCGTAGCGCAACGGAAAGAAATGCCGCTACTCAAAGACGTTCCAAAGAACGATCTACTCTTTTTATGCTTGTCGGGCGTGGCGACGGCGGCGAGTTGGTTGTGCTACTATTACGCCATTCGGCAGGGGCAGGTAAGCGTCGTCGTGCCGATCGATAAAGCGAGCGTGCTGTTGACGGTGCTCTTTTCGGCGTGCGTATTGCATGAAAAAATTTCCAAACGGGCTTGGCTGGGGCTTGCGCTGTTGGCTTGCGGCGCGCTTTTTATGGCGATTATAGTTGCACAATCGAAGATATGTGCAATCGCGCAAAGGAACATATCGACAAGCGTGCAATCTTCGCGCGCGAAAAACGCTAAAAAGCCGAAAAAGACGCGTGCAAGCGTTTACAAAGGCGGAAAAATATGTTACAATATAGTTAGGAAACGCAAAGGAAGAATGGTATGAAATCGTTAAAGGAATTGTATCGAATCGGTTTCGGTCCGTCGTCATCGCATACGATCGGACCTGAAAACGCTTGCCGTTTATTTTTACGGGAGAATCCGCAGGCGGACGCGTTCAAAGTGGTATTATACGGTTCGTTGGCAAAGACGGGCGAGGGGCACGGAACGGTCGGTATTATCCGCAAGGTGTTGAAAAACGCCGACGTGCAAACGGACGCGGATACGCCTACGCCGCACCCGAATACGATGGACTTGACGGCGTACGTCGGCGGCGAGTTTTGCGCGTCTATGCGCGTGTATAGCGTCGGTGGCGGTGCGATCCGTATCGAGGGCAGACCTTCGGCGGAGGGCGCGGACGTGTACGATTTGAACGCTTTGACGGATATTCGTGCGTATTGCGAAGCTCGTTCCATGCGCTTGTACGATTACGTATACGCGCGTGAGGGGGCGGAAATTCGCATTTTTTTGGCGGAAGTTTGGAGCGTGATGCGGCAATCGATTCAGCGCGGAATTTCGCGAGGAGGGGTGCTTCCGGGCGGTTTAGAGGTGGAACGGCGAGCCAAGATCTTGTACGACGGCGTCGCGCCCGACGAGAGTGCTGAAACGCGTGAAAATCGGTTGGTATGCGCGTACGCGTTTGCCGTCGGGGAGGAGAACGCTTCGGGTGGAACGATCGTAACCGCGCCTACTTGCGGCGCGTGCGGTGTCGTGCCTGCGGTACTCTACTACGCGCAGGAGCGTAGCGGATATTCGGACGAGCAAATCGTCAACGCGTTGGCGACGGCAGGGCTGATCGGGAATTTAATCAAGACGAACGCGTCGATTTCGGGCGCGGAGTGCGGTTGTCAGGCGGAGATTGGCAGCGCGTGTTGTATGGCGACGGCGGCGTTGTCGGAGTTGCGCGGCTTGCAGTTGGGGCAAATCGAATACGCGGCGGAAATTGCCATGGAGCACCACTTGGGGCTGACGTGCGATCCGATATGCGGTTTGGTGCAAATTCCTTGTATCGAGCGGAACGCGGTGGCGGCAATGCGCGCGATTAACGCGTCCTCGTTGGCGTACTTCCTTTCGGATAGTAGAAAGATCTCGTTCGATTTGGTCGTCAAGACGATGTACGAAACGGGCAAGGATATGAAACGGGGGTATAAGGAGACCGCGGAAGGCGGTTTGGCGAAGCTGTATAAAAAATAAACGGGGTAGGCAGGTATGCGTTGAACGGGGAAATTCTTCGTTGAGTGCGAAAAAAGCGGAGTGCGAGAAAAAGTTGAAAATTTTTTAGAAAATTCCTAAAAAACCGCAAAAAAACGCTTGACAAAAACCGTAAAATAGATTATTATATACAAGCACTGTTTGAGTGCAACTTTGGTTATGGCCCAATAGCTCAGTTGGTTAGAGCGCCAGCCTGTCACGCTGGAGGTCGAC
>CAZDCO010000064.1:0-3471 GCA_964504025.1 uncultured Clostridia bacterium | reverse complement strand
TTGCCTCCATTGCCCAATATTCCCCACTGCTGCCTCCCGTAGGAGTCTGGACCGTCTCTCAGTTCCAATGTGGCCGATCACCCTCTCAGGTCGGCTACCCATCGTCGGCTTGGTGGGCCGTTACCTCACCAACTACCTAATGGGACGCGAACTCATCCATATCCGATAAATCTTTTACCTCTAAGAGATGCCTCTTCGTGGTCTTATGCGGTATTAGCAGTCATTTCTAACTGTTATTCCCCTGATATGGGCAGATTGTTCACGCGTTACTCACCCGTCCGCCACTCACTTAAGTCCGAAGACTTAAGTTCGTTCGACTTGCATGTGTTAAGCATGCCGCCAGCGTTCATCCTGAGCCAGAATCAAACTCTTAAGTTTAATTGTTCAAAGTCGCTACGCTTTCGCGTAACAACGGCTCTAACTTGTTTTTGTTATCTTTTTGCTGACTTGCTTTCAAGGTTACTTTTTACAGTACTTTGAAAAATTAACGGAAATTACCTTCTATTTGCATTTTGTCAAATAAATCTCATTTCTTTCTTATTCTGTTTTTAAGCTTCTTTTCCCAAGCTTTCCGGCTTGGTGCTTGCCCCTCTCGGCGACAGCTTGTATATCATACCACATCTTGCTCACTCTTGTCAAGCGTTTTTTCGGACTTTTTTGAAAAATTTTTAACTTTTTTCTTTTTTCCGTTTTGTGATACGTTTTCGCTACGTCTCGCGGACAGCTTGTATATATTACCACTTTATCTTTTTATTGTCAACTGTTTTTTCGCTCTTTTTTACATTTTTTTCGGCTTTTTTAAAGTTTTTTTGCTTTGACCAGTGTGATCGTAACTTTTTCGCCGTTAATATCCACTTCTTTCGTGTATCCGTCCGCCGTTCCTTCGGTTACTTCCACCGCAAGCACGTCGTCTTTGAACGCCGCCGAAGCCAAAACTTCGCTCGCCTTACCGTTCGCTTGATAATACACGCTGATTCGATCGGTAATTTGGAAATCGGCCTCCTTACGCATCGTTTGCACCTTGGACACAATCTCTCTTTCGATACCCTCGACGATCAAACCTTCGGTGAGCGTGGTATTGAGCGCAACGGTAACGCCTTTATCGCTCGCGGAGACGAATCCCGCTTTGCTTTCGGTAAAGATTTGCAAATCTTCTTCCTTGAGCACGACTTCCGCGTCGGTATCCAAAACGTATTCTCCGCCGCCGCGTACCGCTTCCACCACCTTTTGCGCGTCGCAGTTTGCCAAGAACGCGGAAATTACGCCGAGTTTCTTACCGTACTTCGGACCGAGCGTTTTCAGTTGCGGTTTCAATTTATAGGAAATAAATTCCGTCGCGTCGGACGCCGTCTTATATTCCTTAATATTCAACTCGTCCAAAGCGATTGCTTTCAAACCGTCGGACAGCGTTTGCGCACCCGTGGTAACGACGTACATTTCCGACAACGGTTGACGATTTTTCACGTTTCCGCTGTTACGCGCCGCTCTACCCAAGTTGACGATCGTCAAGACTTCGTCCATACCCTTTTCCAACTCTTCGTCCACGAGCGTTTCGTCGCAAACGGGGAAATCGCAAAGGTGCACCGATTTGGGTGCGTCCTTAAAGAAGTTCGGCACGAGGTTCAAATACATTTCCTCCGCGATAAAGGGAGTGAACGGTGCGGTGAGTTTTGCAAAGGTAACGAGTACGTTCCAAAGCACGGTATACGCCGCCGCCTTGTCCTCCGTCATCTCGCTGCCCCAGTATCTATCTCTACCGCGGCGCACGTACCAGTTGGAAAGAATATCCGCAAAGTCTTGCAACGCGCGCGCGCTATCCGTGATATTATATACGGCAAGGTTCTTATCCACCTGCGCTACGAGCGTGTTCAACTTGGACAAAATCCATTTATCCATCAAGGACAATTTGCATTTCGTAATGTCGTACTCCGCAGGGTTATATCCGTCGATGTCCGCGTACAAGCAGAAGAAAGCGTAAGTATTCCAAACCGTACCCATATACTTTCTTTGCGCCTCGCTGACGGCTTCGGGATAGAAGCGCGACGGCAACCAAGGCGCGGAAGAGGTGTAGAAGTACCAACGAACGGCGTCCGCACCCTGTTTATCGAGTACCGACCAAGGATCGACGACGTTACCCTTATGTTTACTCATCTTAATGCCGTTCTTATCGTTGACGTGTCCGAGCACGATACAATTTTTGAACGGTGCTTTATCGAAGAGAAGGGTAGAAATGACGAGCAGCGTGTAGAACCAACCGCGCGTTTGATCGACCGCTTCGGAAATGAAATCCGCAGGGAACGTTTGATGGAACACTTCCGCGTTTTCAAACGGGTAATGGTATTGCGCGAACGGCATAGAACCGGAGTCGAACCAGCAGTCGATAACTTCCGGCGTACGGCGCATTTCGCCGCCGCACTTGCCGCACTTGCAAGTCAGGTTATCCAAATACGGGCGGTGCAATTCGATATCTTCGCGTGCGCCGCATTTTTCCACGAGTTCTTTGCGCGAACCGATCACTTCGATCTCACCGCAGTCTTCGCATACCCATACGGGCAAGGGAGTACCCCAATAGCGATCGCGCGACAAGCCCCAATCGATTACGTTTTCCAAGAAGTTACCCATACGACCTTCCTTGATTGTATCGGGCATCCAGTTGACAGAGCGGTTTGCCGCAATCAGCCGATCTTTGATCGCCGTAACCTTGATAAACCAGCTGGAACGCGCGTAGTAGATCAACGGCGTATCGCAACGCCAACAGAACGGGTAGCTATGCGTGATTTCCATAGGCTTTAACAGCAAGCCGCGCGCCTGTAAATCTTTCAATACCGCGGGATCGGCAGCCTGCGCGCCCACGCCCGTAAACTCTCCGCAGCCGTCGGGGAATTTTCCCTCTTCGTCGATGAGTTGCACGACGGGCAAACCGTAACGCTTACCTACTTTATAGTCGTCCTCGCCGAACGCCGGAGCGATATGCACGACGCCCGTACCGTCGGAAAGGGTAACGTACGAATCGCAAGTTACGTAATACGCCTTTTCGCGGAAACGGAATTTTTCCTGCGCGTAGGTATACAACGGTTCGTAGGCGGTATGCTCGTATTCCGTACCCTTTTTAACGGAAAGCACGCGATACCCCTCTTCGCCCAACACGGACGAAAGCAAACCTTGCGCCAACACGTATCTCTCGCCGCTTTCTTCCATCTCGACTTCGACGTAGTCGAATTCGGGATTCATACACAGCGCGACGTTGGAAGGCAACGTCCAAGGCGTAGTCGTCCAAGCCAAGATATACTTGTTCTCTTCGCCGACGACTTTGAATTTCACGAACGCCGTCGTTTGTTTTACGTCCTTGTAGCCCTGCGCGACTTCGTGCGAGGAAAGCGCGGTTCCGCAACGGGGGCAATAGGGAACGATCTTATGTCCCTTATAGAGCAAACCTTTTTTATGAATCTCTTTGAGTGCCCACCATTCCGA
>CAZDCO010000063.1:0-3633 GCA_964504025.1 uncultured Clostridia bacterium | reverse complement strand
GAATTTACGGGTTAGACGTAAAACCGTTCAACGTGAAAGGGCATTTGACCTATTCCTTGCGTCGTTTGGGACTTGATTACGTCGATTTGTATCAGCCGGCGAGAATGGACACGGAAATTCCCGTAGAAGACGTCGTCGGAGCGATTGCGGACGAGGTGAAAGCCGGCCACGTAAGACATATCGGGCTTTCCATGGTGGACGCGGAAACCCTGCGTCGCGCGTGTAAGGTGCACCCGATTCATACGGTGGAAATGGAATATTCGCTGATAGACAGAGCTATCGAAGACGAATTGATGGCGGCGGCGAAAGAGTTGGGGGTAAAAGTGCTTGCGTTCGGAACGGTGGGGCACGGCTTGATGACGGACGATATTTTGACGAACGGGGCAAAGAATCCGCGCATGGCAATGGGCTTGCTTTCGGCGGAAAACCGAGAACACAATCTTTCGGTGATTAAAAAAGTGAAGGAAATTGCCGATCGAAAGGGCTGTTCTTTGTCGCAACTTGCGCTTGCGTGGTCGCTTTCAAAATACGATCATGTGCAAAGCTTGATTGGAACGACGAGTCCCGAACATTTGCAAAGTGCAATCGACGCGTTGCGTTTCGAGCTGACGGAAGAGGAGATTTCGCTTTTGGAAAATACGATTTCGGCGGAGAAAATCAAAGGAAAATCTATGCGTAATTTCCGTTTTAGCGGCGGCGTTGCGAAGATTTTATGATCAACGGGTTAGAAAGGACGAAAAATCGAAATTTTTAACGACGAAAGCTGCGCGTCGTCCGTTTGGGCGGCGCGTTTTTACGCTCGAAAAGAAGTTTTTTGAAAAATATTTTCGCGTAACCGCTTGCCAAAAGGAAAAATGCGTGCTATGATATATGCAGACAAGGGAGGTAACGTTATGAAAAAGGTTACGCTGTTGGGGGACTCTATCCGCTTGATCGGGTACGGTACGAAAGTGCCTGCGCTTTTGGGCGACGAATTTACGGTATATCAACCGGAGGATAACGGACGGTTTGCAAAATATACGTTGCGCTTGCTGTACGATTTGCAAAAGGAAATCGCAGGCAGCGATATTATCCATTGGAACAACGGGCTTTGGGACGCGTGCAATTTGCTTGGCGACGGCTGGTTTAGTTCTTTGGAAGAATATAAGGCGAATATGCTACGCGTTGCCGACTTGTTGTTGAAGATCACGCCGCACGTCATTTTTGCGACGACCACGCCCGTTCATGATAAAAATCCGCACCTGAAAAACGACGAAATCGCGCTGTTCAACGCGGAGATTGTGCCGCTGTTACGAGAAAAGGGGATCGTGATCAACGACTTATTCTCGACGTTATACGATCGTAGAGAAAAGTTTATCCGTTCGGACGACCTCATTCATTTGACGGACGAGGGGATCGACGCGTGCGCGGCGCAGGTAACGGAGATCATCAAGCAAACGGCAAAAAACGAATAATCGGTTCGCGATAGGAATAAACGCGCGCGTCGCCCGAACGGGCGGCGCGTTTTTACGCTCGAAAAGAGGTTTTTCGGGAAAATATTTTTCTATAAATACTTGCCAAAAAGGGAAATATGTGTTATGATATATTTACGGACGAAAACCGAACAATAAAACGCATTTTTTTGGAGAAAGTATGAAGAAAATCGTATATTTACCCTTAGACGAGAGACCTTGCAACTACGTATTTACGCAGTTCTTGACGGAGGATAACCCCGAGGCGCGCCTCGTTTGCCCTACGCCCGACGAACTCGGCGATTATAAAGTGCCTGCCGATTATGAAAAGGTGGCGGCGTTTTTGCGCCGTGAGTGCGCGGACGCGGACTATTTAATCCTGGCGGTGGATACGCTGTTGTACGGCGGCATCGTGCCTTCGCGCTTGCATCACCTTTCGCGCGAAACGCTGTTGGAACGCTTGCAGGTAATCAAAGAATTGAAAAAGAACAATCCCGAAATGACGATTTACGCATTCTCCTTGGTGATGCGTTGTCCTTGCTATTCGTGCAACGACGAAGAGCCGGACTATTACGGACAGGTCGGCTACGAAATTTTCCTGTACGGGCAAAACGAGCATAAGTACGCGCTCGGTATCCGCTCGAAGGAAGAATACGAGGCGACGAAAGAATCGTTGCGCGTTTGCGAGCCCTATTTGCCCGACTATTTGGAAAGACGGAAGATCAACGGTTCTTTGCTGATGGACGTGTTGCGCATGTCGGGTAAGGAAATTAAGGAAGTTACCATTTTGCAAGACGATTCCAACCCCTACGGCTATACGGCGATGGATCAACAAAAGGTACGCGATTATATCAAGGAAACGGGCGCGCCGATCGACGTGTATCCCGGTGCGGACGAGGGCGGTATGAGTTTGCTCGCTCGCGCGATTTGCGATATGAAGGGTAGCGTTCCGAAAATTTATCCCGTATACCCCACGGAAGAAAGCAAAAATTTCATTCCTTTGTATGAGGATAGAGCGGTGTATAAGAGCATCGCCGCGCAAATTCAAAGCGCGGGTGCAACGGTTGCCGCGAATGCGGACGAAGCGGATATTTTGTTATATTGCAACGCCCCCGTCGGCGAGGCGCACAATATCGATCGCCCGTACGACGAAAAGACGGACGTACGCGATTTGCCTAACTTCGTCGCGAAGATGAAAGCGGACGTCGAGGCAGGTAGAGCGGTTGCCGTGGCGGATATTGCCTATTGCAACGGCGCGGACGTAAAGTTGACGGAATTGATCGACAAGGAAATCGGTTTCCTGCGTTTGGCAGGCTTCGCCGGTTGGAATACGTCGTCCAACAGTTTGGGTACGGTCATTTCTCAAAGCGTCTTGTATCATTTCTACGGCGATACGGCGACGCATAGACGGTTTACGGTTGAGCGTATGTACGAAGACATCGGCTATTGCGCTTCCGTGAGAAAATACGTTTGGGATAACGAAGTGGAGGCCATGGGCTATACCTACGAGGATACGAAAGTCCGTTACGGCGCGGTCAGCGAACGCATCGAAGAGTTGCTCAACGCGTACATGAACGAGCACTACCCCGATATTACGGCGAAATATCAGCTCGTCGATTGCCATTTGCCTTGGCGTAGAATGTTCGAGGTCGGCTTGACGGTAAGAGAAAAATAAAGGACGAAAGGAATGAAGTATTATCAGGTTGACGACGTAAGCGCGTGGTCGATCGCAAAAGAATGCAACAAGATCGCACAATCGGGCGGTACGGTAGTGCAAGTTATCCCCATGATGCAAGGTTCAACCATGACGTACGTCATTCTGTACACGGATTGACCGTAACAAAAAAAATAAGGAGAAAAACTATGAATAAAGCAAGAATTACCGAATTAAAGAATTTTTATCACAAGACTTTGTTTGACGACGTATTGCCGTTTTGGATGCATTCCGATCTGATCGATAAGGAATACGGCGGCTTTATCACCAGCGTGGATAGAGAGGGTAAGTCGTACAACGACGACAAGAGCGTATGGTTTCAAGGACGTTGCCTTTGGACGTTCTCCAAGCTTTGCAACGTATACGGCGTAAAGGACGAATGGAAGGCGGCGGCGGACTCCGGCGCGCGCTTTATCAAGGAGCATTGTATCGATACGGACGGAAGAATGTTCTTCACCGTAACGAAAG
>CAZDCO010000062.1:0-3692 GCA_964504025.1 uncultured Clostridia bacterium | reverse complement strand
GGGCTGCATTCTCTGGACAAACACCGCCTCCAAGCTGCAATCCTCCCGGATACTCTTGTAACGCCAATTTTGCCTGCTCTTTTGTTGCTTCATAGTAAGGAGAATCTGCACTATTGAGCAGAATCACATGACCACCTTTGATACCAGCCTCTTTATACAAATTCGCATAAAAGGCAGCATCCTGTGCGGAAACAAAATTTTCTTCCGCCTGATCACCTGCATCACAAAGACTTCCTCCTACAATCTGTTTTACCTGTCCATTATGTATATCAATACATGGGCGAAATTTCATAATAATCTTCTCTCCCCTTCTTCACACACAGTTTATATTTACTATAAGAGGACGCCTTTCGGCATCCTCTCATATGTATCTCTTATTTTGCCTTTACGGATTTTCCCTTTGTGTCATAAAATCCAAGTACTTTGCTTCCCTTGTTATTATTATACGCTCTTACTGTATAGTAATAAGTAACTCCTTTTTTCGCTGTTTTGTCTGTATAGCTGGTCGCTTTGGACGATACGGTTCCAATGACTTTCCAGGAACCATTTTTCGTCTTTCTGTATACCTGATATCCGTCTACACCGCTTACTGATTTCCAGCTGACCTTCACTTTTCCGGAACCCTGTGCACTCACACTGGATATCGTCGGTGCTTTCGCTTTTGCTGTCACACTCTTTCCTGTCTCAGAATAATAGCCCAACAGCTTGCTTCCGCTGCTGCTCTTATGATATGCCCTTACAGTATAAGTATATTTTACACCTGATTTCACTGTAGAATCTACATAGCTTGTCTTATCTTTGCTTACATATCCCAGCGGTTTGTAAGAGTCGCTTCCGCTCTTTCTGTATACACGGTAGCCATCCACTCCGGAAACTGCTTTCCAGCTAAATGTGATCTTATTATAAGCCGTTGCTTTCGCACTGACAAGTGTTGGTGCTTTTGCCTTGGCTGTCGCGCTCTTTCCGGTCTCGGAATAGTAACCTAACCGCTTGCTTCCGCTGCTGCTCGTATGATATGCCCTTACAGTATAAGTATATTTTACACCTGATTTCACTGTGGAGTCTACATAGCTTGTCTTATCTTTGCTTACATATCCCAACGGTTTGTATGAGCCGCTTCCAGTCTTTCTGTATACACGGTAGCCATCCACTCCGGAAACTGCTTTCCAGCTAAATGTGATCTTATTATAAGCCGTTGCTTTCGCACTGACAAGTGTCGGTGCTTTCGCTTTGGTCACTGCACTCTTTCCTGTCTGATCATAAGAACTGTAGATGTTTTTATCCCCATCCTTACAGTAAGCTTTCACCGTATATGTATATGTCACACCAGATTTTGCCGTTGTATCCACATAGCTTGTTTTGTCTGCTCCTGTAACATATTTCAGGGATTTATAGGAGCCATCACCGGTCTTACGGTATACGCGGTAACCGTAAACTCCGGAAACTGCTTCCCAGGTGACTGTGATCTTATTATAAGCCGTTGCTTTCACCTCTTTGAGAACTGGTGCTGGAATTGCAAGACGTGCAATCTGCTCTGTTTCTTCCGCGTCACAGCCTTTACACATACGTGTTTTGACTCCGGCTGCTGTATAAGTTGCTTTTTTCGTTACTTTCCATGAACCCCAAGTATGTTCATGTTTTTTTCCTTCTACATTTACATAACAATAAACCGGTATTGATTTCATCGTACCAATTACATGTACCTGGCAACAGTATTTTCCTGATTTCTGCACATTCGAAAGAGTTAAATCATTCGTCTTCTCTCCTTCCAGTACCTCAAAATCGTCTCCGTTATATTTCCACCACTCATACTCAATGCTATATCCGGAATTAATACTTGTTTTTATCTCAAATTTTACAGTTGCCCCTGGTGAAACTGTTTTATTTATAGGAGTACTATCCAATACTAAGCCTTTTTCGTCCACATAAATATAAAACATAACAGTTTCTGTCTTTCCGTACATATCACTTACTTCACAATAATATGCTGTACTTTCACGTACATTGTCAACTCTTAACTCAGCGCTTGTCTGTCCAGATAATACTGAAGATTCCGAAAATCCATCGCCCCAGCAGCTATACCACTGATATGTAATTTCTCCGCAGCCAGCATTTACACTTGCGTTGACTTTTAATGTTGTTGCGGAACCTTGTTTCACATACTTTTCTACTCTACTTTGTTCTACGGTTAATCCAGTGTCTTTTTTATTGACAATCACATCAAAAAAAACTTCTTTTGCGCTTCCATATCCAGCAGATACCCTACACCAATAAGTTGCTGAAGCCTCTACATTAGAAAGATGCAGAGTTGCTGAAGTTTCTCCACGCAATACTTTAGCATCAATAAGATCCGGGCCAACGCTCTTATACCACTGATATTTAATATTAAATCCGGCATTTGCACTTGCTTTTACCTCAAAGGTTACATCTTCACCAAATTCTATAGTTTTTTCTCTGGTTGTTTTTTCTATCTGCAATCCGGTATCTATGTATATATAACAATCAACCGTTACAAAATTTCCATACTCGTCATATACCTTACATCTATATATCTGGTCATCCTGCACATTCAAAATTTTAAAGGTAGAGGACGTTTCTCCATCAATTTTTTCATATGAATAAAATGCCTTATATTCATCCCAATCAATAATAACGTCATACCACTGATATGTGATTTCTCCGCAGCCAGCATCTACACTTGCTTTGACTTCAAATTCCACATCATCTCCCAGTGATACATTTTCTACTATGTGACTTTTTTCCACCCGCAAGCCGCTGTCGATACCATTGACAAGACCGCCGCCTTCATAATCATCATCAAAGTCATAATCCCAATCCGACGTCACCGCTATTTCCGATTCATCGGCTGCTGACCAAATATCTTCTGAAATGCTTTCTTCCGTATTTTCAGCACTGCCATCGTTAAATACAGACACATCCTCTATAGGCTCAAATGTCTCTGTTCCTCCGTCTGAAAATAAATCCTCAGACGCATACACCATAGTTCCTGTTGATGGCACTGATGTTACTGCCATTGCGCAGGCTAACATCCATGCAAACTTCCTTATTCGATTTTTTTCTTCATTTACCTTTCCTCCTCATTAAAATAAAGTAAAAAATGTTGTTGAAAATTAACATCCCAACTATGATATGTATATATTAACTCTATCATTTTTAAAAATACAGATTTTTTTCATATTTTTTCCAAAAAAGTTGCCGGAAATATTTCCCGACAACTTCTTTTTTTCTCTTATTTTGCTTTTACGGATTTTCCCTTTGTATCATAAAATCCAATTACTTTGCTTCCCTTGTTATCATTATACGCTTTTACTGTATAATAATAAGTAACTCCTTTTTTCGCTGTTTTGTCCATATAGCTGGTCGTTTTTGACGATACGGTTCCAATAACTTTCCATGAACCATTTTTCGTCTTTCTGCATACCTGATATCCGTCTACATTGGAAAGCTTCTTCCAGGTCACTTTTACTTTTCCGGATACAGCTTTCCAGGTCACTGTAATTTTACTGGAGCCTGTTGCCTTGGCACTTACAAGCTTCGGTGTAGGAATTGTTTTACATTTAATCTCTCTTGTTTCTTTTTTTCCGCAGCCTTCACATTTACGGGTCTCAACACCTTTTTTTGTATAAGTGGCAGCTTTTGTCACGCTCCATTTACTCCATTTATGTGTATGC
>CAZDCO010000061.1:0-3738 GCA_964504025.1 uncultured Clostridia bacterium | reverse complement strand
ATATTATACAATTGTATCGGTACCTTTAAAATTAGTTTTTGCATTGCTTGTGGCAATGATGTTTCAAAAAACAACGGCAATAGCAGGGATTTTCAGAGGGATTTATTATCTCCCTTCTATTATAGGCGGTTCTGTAGCAGTATCAGTTTTATGGAAAAGAATGTTCGCACTTGATGGAACAATTAATCGTTTACTGCATTCAATCGGAGTTGAAGAAACGATAGCGTGGCTTGGAAAACCGAATACTGCAATGTGGACTCTGATTTTACTTACGGTATGGCAGTTTGGTTCGTCTATGCTGATTTTTCTTTCTTCTTTGAAACAGATTTCCAGAAGTTATTATGAAGCTGCGATGGTAGATGGTGCAGGAAAAATTATGCAGTTTTTTAGAATTACGCTTCCCCTGTTAACGCCGACGATTTTCTTTAATTTGATTATGCAGATGATTTATGGATTATTGGCATTTACACAATGTTTTATTATTACAGGCGGTGCACCTATGAATTCAACTCTATTTTATATGGCACATATGTATAATGAAAGTTTTGTATATTACAATGCAGGCTATGGTTCTGCATTAGCGTGGGTAATGATCCTGATTGTTGCTATTTTTACAGGAGTTTTGTTTATGACAAAGAAACGTTGGGTATATGATGGAGGTCTGTAAATGAAAAAGAAACAAAGGATACAAAAAATTATTTATTATATTTTAGTGACAGTGATTGGACTGATTATGATTTATCCCTTATTATGGATGATCATGAGTTCTTTTAAAGAGACGAATACTATATTTCTTACAGCAAACTCACTTATTCCGGAAAAATTTACATTAGAGAATTATGTAAATGGATGGAAAGGATTTGCAAAAATCTCGTTTGGTACTTTTTTTAAAAATTCGTTTGTAATTGCATTAACTGCAACAATAGGAACTGTTTTTTCGTCTTCTTTAATTGCGTTTGGATTGTCCAGATGCAGATTTAGAGGAAATAGACTGGTATTTGCAGCAGTTTTGCTTACGATGATGGTTCCAGCGCAGGTTTTGATGGTTCCGCAATATTTGTGGTATCAAAAGCTCGGATGGGTAGGAAGTTATATTCCGATGATTGTGCCATACTGTTTTGGAATACAAGGTTTTTTAGTTTATTTAATTTATAATTTCATGGAAGGTATTCCGAAAGAATTAGATGAAGCAGCAAAAATTGATGGGTGTTCTTATTTTGCGATTTATAAAGATTTGGTGACACCATTGACTGTGCCAGCACTTGTAACCGCCGCAATCTTTTCTTTTATTTGGAGATGGGATGATTTTATGTCTGCTTTGCTTTATATCAATAAGGCGGCAAGATATCCAATTTCTTTAGCTCTGAAATTATTTACAGATCCCGGGTCTACATCGGATTATGGTGCAATGTTTGCAATGTCAACGCTTTCAATTGTTCCGATTCTGGTTATCTTTATTTTAGGTCAGAAATATTTAGTTGATGGAGCTGCTTCTTCAGGATTAAAGGGATAAAGGAGAATATTTTATGATTCGAATGTTTGAAACACATGAAATAAGAAAAACTGAAGAATTATCTGGAAAATTATGGGATTTTACGCCGATGGAACAAGGGTATGAAAAGACAAGAAGCAAGGTTATGGTACCAAGCTGCATTGAAACATATCCAGGTTTTGGTAATTACAGAGGATGGGCTTGTTATGAGACTGACTTTGCAGCAGAAGGAAATATCTGTCTTGTATTTAAAGGGGTCAGTCATTATGCAAAAGTGTATGTGGATGGGAAAGAACTTGCACAGCATTACAATTCTTATACACCGTTTTCTGTGCTTGTAAAAGGATTATGTGCAGGAACACATCATTTGAAAGTGCTGGCAGATAATGAATTCAGGGAAGAATATGCATTGGATATGCCGAATGATTATATGTCGTATGGTGGAATTTCACGAGGTGTTGTGCTGGAGCGGATATCAGATGCTTATATTCATTATATGCATATAACACCATTGAAAAACAAGCAAGAAAAATGGACATATGAAGCAGAAATTTTATGTGAAAATCTGACAGATACGGATTTGAAATACAGTTTTACATTATATGTAGCAGATTCCGTATCAGAAATAAGAAATCAAATTTTAAAACCAGGAAAGAATAAAATTTCTCTTCAAGGGGAATGTTTAGAAGAAATACAGGAATGGAGTCCAGAGCATCCGGTTTTGTATAATGCCAGAGTTACCTTACAGAAGGATGAAAAAGTAATGGATGATTTGATTGAGCGCATTGGATTTCGTATTGTTGAAGTAAACGATAAGCAAATTTTACTGAACGGAAAACCTTTACGAATAAAAGGATTTTGCAGACATGAGGATCATCCGCATTATGGATGTGCACTTCCGCCTCAGGCAATTGCAAAGGATTTGATGATGATAAAAGATATGGGCGGAAATTCTGTGCGAACCAGTCATTATCCAAATGATGAACTATTTTTGGATATGTGCGATGAAATGGGAATTTTGGTCTGGGAAGAAAATCATGCTCGTGGGATTGAAACAGAACGGATGAAGAATCCTAATTTTGAGAAACAATGTGAACAAGTGATTGAAGAGATGATTACTGCACATTATAATCATCCATCAATCTATATATGGGGAATCATGAATGAATGCGGCAGTGAAAGTGAGTATGGACGAAGCTGCTATCAGGCACAGTTTGAATTGATACGTGAACTGGATAAGAGCAGACCATGTACTTATGCATCCTGCAAATTTAACATAGACATTTGTCAGGATCTGCCAGATGTTTGCTCGTGGAATATGTATCCATATTGGTATGAAGAAAAAACAGCCACGGCTATGGCGAAAGAAGTGACATCATGGATTGAAAAAGATGGCCAAGGAACAGGAAAGCCATTTCTTGTTTCTGAAATAGGTGCAGGAGCTATTTATGGATTCCGCGATACAGCAAAGGATGTCTGGAGTGAAGAATTACAGGCAGAAATATTAGAAAAACAGATACGGGAGATTTTAGCCTATGAAGAGTGTGTTGGTTTGTATATATGGCAGTTTTGTGATGTAAGGGTTAGTCGGATTTCATGGGCAATCCGCAGACCAAAGAGCAGAAATAATAAAGGAATTGTGGATGAATACAGACGTCCGAAGCTTGCTTATGAAGTTGTCCGAAAGTTATTTCGTGAGATTCCGAATTACAAGGAATAAAGTGTCAAGTAAAACGTCGATATATCAGAGGTTTTGATATATCGGCGTTTTGATGTTGTGTAAAAAGATAATCATATGCTTGGGCATTAAAAATCCAAGATATCTTTAACTACTTCTACAGAAATCATACATTTAGCTGCAATTGTTTCATAATCCGTACCATCTGCATTCATGCGAAGAACCATTTTAGCCAAGTGGAGTCCCTTTTCTTCACCTAAACGCAACCCATCTTCTTTAGAGTTTTGTTTGATTATATCGATTCGATCTTGTAAAATTTCCATCACAGCATCGCACATGTTTTCATCCTCCTGAAATTTTTTTTATTTGTACGCATAATGATATCCATAACAGAAGTATAGTAGAATTAGATACCATTCGGAAAGATTTTAATTGGAATAGAAAAATTACTCGAAATGGTTATGAAGAATATGAAAATCTGCTTTGTATAATTACATGCTGATAGAAAAGAACGATTAGTTCTTGGGAAGATTATAGTTTAAAATAGAAAAAGCGTCAAGAAAAATCG
>CAZDCO010000060.1:0-4046 GCA_964504025.1 uncultured Clostridia bacterium | reverse complement strand
TCAATGCTTTTAAGGTAAAGGAAATCAGACGTAAAGTTTACATGCCTGCTCTTATTGGTGTTCCGTATCGGTTGTTTCATTCCCGTACCCGGTTTACTCCGCGATACGTTTGGAACGGCGGTATCGGGCAACGACTTCCTGACGCTGATGAGCAGCATCACGGGCGGTGCGCTGTCGCAAGGCACGATTTTTGCTTTGGGTATCGGACCGTATATCAACGCGTCGATTATTATGCAACTTTTGAGCGTAGGTATTCCCGCGCTGGAAAGATTGTCCAAACAAGGCGAAGAGGGGCATAAGAAAATTGCTCAATACACCCGTTACGTAACGATTTTGCTTGCCGTCATTCAATCGATCGGCATCATCGTAAGCTTCGGCAACAGCCAAGGCGCGATTCAAACGTCGCTCTTCGGCGGTCAGTTGTGGCTTGCAGGCGTGTTCATGACCGTGGTTTACACGGCAGGCGCGCTCGTCGTTATGTGGATCGGTGAACGCATCACCGACTACGGCGTAGGCAACGGTCAATCTATGATTATTTTCGTAGGTATCCTTGCTACCGCAGGCAACTCCATCTTGGGCAAATTCCAAACGATTTTTGCAGGCGGCGACTCGGGCGTTACGGCGT
This sequence comes from uncultured Clostridia bacterium, assembly GCA_964504025.1. Classification (GTDB taxonomy): domain Bacteria; phylum Bacillota; class Clostridia; order Christensenellales; family Borkfalkiaceae; genus Scatosoma. Next base: position 3,421 of record CAZDCO010000060.1, on the reverse strand, counting down.
TCTGGGAATTGATTGCCTTTATCCTCGTCAGCGTAGTTATTTTCTTTGCGATCATTTACGTCGATCTTTCCGAAAGAAAAGTTCCCGTACAATACGCAAAGCAAATCAAAGGTAGAAAAATGTACGGCGGTCAATCGTCGTCCATTCCCATCAGAATTTCCGGTGGCGGCGTTATGCCTTTGATTTTCGCCTTCTCCATTTTGAGTTTCCCTCAAATGATTTGCAGCTTGGTCGATCCGAGCGCGGAAGGCTGGTTTACGCAATTCTGGAACGGCTGGATGTCGGCGTCCGCGGAGTGGCCGCAATCGATCGTGTACGCGTTCGTATTGTGCTTGTTGATCTTTGCGTTCTCCTTCTTCTACGCACAAATGCAATTCAACCCCGAAGACGTATCGAAGAGTATTCAACAAAACGGCGGCTTTATCCAAGGTATTCGTCCCGGTAAAGCGACGGAAAACTACTTGAAGAAGATCTCTAACCGTATCACGTTGTTCGGTGCGATCTATTTGTCGCTCGTTGCGTTCATTCCTCCCGTGGCGTTCGGTTGGGCTGCACCCGACCTCGTCAACGTGTTCTCTACGACGGGTATCTTGATCGTCGTATCGTGCGCGATGGAATTTGAAAAGCAACTGCAAGCGCAAATGATGATGAAGAACTATAAAGGGTTCTTGAAGTAAAAAAAATATCGGTAGCCGCGCTTCGGCAACGGAGCGCGCGAACCGAATGGAATCGGTTTTTGAAGCCGCTACATAAGCTGTAATGAGGAGTGGCGTTATGAATATTATATTGCTTGGCGCGCCGGGTGCAGGAAAGGGCACGCAGGCGTCAATGATCGTCGATCGATACGGTTTACCGCATATTTCGACGGGAGATATTTTTAGAGAAAACATCAAAAACCAAACGGAAACAGGTCTGTTGGCAAAATCGTATATCGATAAAGGTCAGCTCGTACCCGACGAAGTTACTTGTAAAATCGTCGAAGCCCGTATCCGCGAAGACGATTGTAAGAACGGATATATGCTGGACGGTTTCCCCCGTACCGTGGCGCAAGCGGACGAGTTGGATAAGATTTCGCACGTAGATTTGGTCATCAATATCGACGTCGATTTCTCTCTCCTCCTCGATCGGTTATGCGGTAGACGGGTATGTCGGGCATGCGGCGAGAGCTATCACGTTTCTCGTTTGAACGGTGCGACGACTTGTGCGCGTTGCGGCGGTGAGTTGTATCAAAGAAAGGACGACAATCCTGAAACGGTACAAAGCCGCTTGGACGTCTACAAGGAGCAAACCGCGCCTCTGATCGAGTATTACGAGAAAAAGGGCGTTTTATTCAACGTCGTCAGCGACGAACGTCCGCCCGAAGTTGCCTTTGAAAAGGTAGCGAAAAAGCTGGACGCTTTTCTGAAATAAGTATGGTATATATCAAAAGCGAAAAAGAAATCGATTTGATGCGCGAGCCTTGCACGATCGTGAAAGACACGTTGGCGTTCGTGGGAACGAAAATTGCCGCGGGTATGTCCACGAAAGAGGTTGACGAGCTGGTAGAGCGGTATATCCGCAGTGCCGGAGCGTATCCCTCCTGCTTAGGCTACGGCGGTTTCCCCGCGTCGGCGTGCGTTTCGGTCAACGACATGGTCGTGCACGGAATCCCCGATCATCAAACGATCTTAAAGGACGGAGATATCGTCAGCGTAGATTTATGCGCCTATAAGAATGGCTTTCACGGCGACGCTTGTCGCACTTTCAAAATCGGTAAGGTTTCGGAAGAGGCGGAGAAGCTCGTACGGGTAACGGAAGAATGTTTCTTTAAGGGTATCGAAGGCGTAAGAGCAGGCACGCCGTTGTACGACATCGGCTATCGCGTACAAAAGCACGCGGAAGCGCACGGGTACGGAGTGATCCGTTCGTATACGGGACACGGTATCGGTCGTGAAATGCACGAAGATCCCAGCGTACCGAACTACGGTAGAATGGGCACGGGTATGCGTTTACGGGCAGGTATGGTCATTTGCGTAGAGCCGATGATTACCGAAGGGACGTGGCGCGTAAAGATGCTTCCCGACGGTTGGGGTGCGGTTACGCAAGACGGCAAAAACGCAGCGCATTACGAAAACACGTTAGTGGTGCGCGAGGACGGCGTAGAAATACTCACGCTGTAAACAAACTATCGAGAGAATACTCTCTAAAACAAATATCGGAGGAAATTTTTGTGTCCAAAGACGACGTAATCGAAGCGGAAGGAAAGGTTGTCGAAGCATTGCCGAATGCAACGTTCAAAGTGCAGCTTTCCAACGGTCATACCATCACGGCGTATATTTCCGGTAAGCTCCGTATGAATTATATCAGAATCATCGAGGGCGATACGGTAAAATTGGAAATGAGCCCGTACGATTTAACGAAAGGAAGAATTACGTGGCGCAGCAAGTCGTAAACAACCGACGAATAAAAATTGTTTAATATCAAGGAGAAAATATTATGAAAGTAAGACCTTCTGTAAAACCTATGTGCGATAAATGCAAAGTTATCAAGAGAAACGGCAGAGTTATGGTAATTTGTTCCAAGAACAAGAACCACAAGCAAAGACAAGGCTAAAAAATAGTTAAAAATCCCTACAAATTTTTCCACAAATCGCTTGACATAGTATATTTGTGTATGTTATAATATTACTATGCCGTAATTTGGGGACGCCCAAAGAAAAAGGGATTTTTCATGGCAAAATAGTGTAATTAAGCTGAATTTCCGTATTCGTTTACGGAAACTCAGTTTTGTTGCGTTGTGTTGCGCGCACGTACGCGTGCGTAGCGGCAAAGCGAGAAAACAATACAAATACGTTCGTCTGGTATTTTCCACTACCGAAAGGGCGTATTCGTTCGCAATATATCATAAAAAAATTAAACGAATAAAAAACGGAGGACTAAAATCAATGGCACGTATTGCCGGTGTAGATTTACCCAGAGAAAAAAGAGTTGAAATCGGTCTTACCTATATCTACGGTATCGGTTTAACGACTTCTAAGAAGATTCTCGCGGAAACGGGTATCAATCCCGATACGAGAGTGAAAGATCTCGACGAGAACGACGTTTCCAAATTGAGAGAATATATCGATCACAATTTGAGAGTGGAGGGTGAACTTCGCAGCGAAGTTTCCCTGAACATCAAGCGCCTTATGGAAATCGGATGCTATCGCGGTATCCGTCACAGAAAGGGCTTGCCCGTACGCGGACAAAGCACGAAGAGAAACGCTCGTACGCGTAAAGGTCCTGCTCGCGCAATCGCAGGAAAGAAGAAGTAATTCGAGGAGGCGATAGAATATTATGGCAGAAATGAAGAAGAAAGTCGCTTCTCGTAAGCGCAAAGAAATCAAGAAGGTAGACAAAGGACAAGTTCACATTCAGTCTACGTTCAACAATACGATCGTTAC
>CAZDCO010000059.1:0-4060 GCA_964504025.1 uncultured Clostridia bacterium | reverse complement strand
CTCCGACGCACAATTCGCAGGTTCGTCCTCCGTTCCGGCTCACGTAGAAATGATGGGCTTGATCGGTGCGGGTAACAACCCCATGGTTGGCATGACGGTTGCTTGCGCAGTTGCTATCGAACAAGCAATGAAAGCGTAACGAAAAATTGTTTTTGAAAAAGTACGCGTTGCGGTTGAAAGACCGTAACGCGTATATTTTTTCGTATAAAAAAATCACCCGACAGGGGGGTGATTTTTTACATTGACTTCGTTTTAGATAATTTCAATGTTGATAAGGTTAGAGTTGCCGCTCTTTCCGTTCGGCGTGCCGCCCGTGATAACGATCGTATCGCCTTTCTTGACGAGTTTCGATTCTACCGCTTTTTTCTTGGCGAAATAGAACAAAATATCGATCGTAGAATATTGATCGGCAAGGGCAGGTAAAACGCCCCAGCTCAGCGCAAGTTGTCTATACGCGTGTTCGTTCGTCGTGATACCGAGGATATTGATGTTCGGACGGAAACGGGAAACCATACGCGCCGTCGCGCCCGTCAGGGTACAAACGACGATCGCCTTTGCGTTCAAGTCCTTAGCGAGCGTCGCCGCGGAGTGGGATAACGCTTCCGAATTGTTGGTGATCGAGAACTTGTCGATGTTTTGAATGTATTCGGTATGATTTTCCGCGCGTTCAACGATTTTCGCCATGGCGGAAACCGATTGTACGGGGTACGCGCCTGCGGCCGTTTCTCCCGAAAGCATAACGGCGGACGTACCGTCGTATACGGCGTTTGCAACGTCGGAAATTTCTGCACGCGTGGGACGGGGGTTGTGAATCATCGATTCTAACATTTCCGTTGCAGTGATAACGCGTTTGCCGTGAATACGGCATTGATTGATGATATATTTTTGAACGTCGGGCAATTCTTCGTAGGGGATTTCCACGCCTAAATCGCCACGCGCGACCATGATACCGTCGCATACGTCCATAATTTCCAAAAGATTGTTCACGCCGGCGCGGTTTTCAATTTTTGCGATGACGTCGATATACGAACCGCCGTGCTCGGCTAAAAACGCTTTCGCGTCCAAAACGTCCTGCGCTTTCGATACGAAAGAGAGGGCGACGAAATCGACTTCTTGTTCGATACCGAACAATAAATCGGCTTTGTCCTGTTCGGAAAGGAAATCGATATGCAATTCTTTGTCGGGGAAGAACATAGATTTACGGTTGGACAGCTCGCCGCCTACTTCCACTTCGCAATGGATATTCGGTGCGTTCACTTCGGTAACGCGGAAAACCATCAAGCCGTTGTTCAGTAAAATTTTATCGCCGGGTTGCAAATCGTCGCAAAGCTTGGTATACGATACGGAAACGCGGTTTTGATCGCCTTCGACGTCTTCCGTCGTAAAGCAAAACGAATCGCCTTCGCGCAGGGTGATTTTTCCGTCCTTAAACGTTTTGATGCGGAATTCAGGACCTTTCGTATCCAACAAAATCGGCAGGGGAATGTTCTTTTCCTCTCTGACCTCTTTGATCGTCTTGATTTTTTGAGCGTGCTCTTCGTGCGTGCCGTGCGAGAAGTTCAAACGGACGACGTCGCAACCGACTTCCGTCATGGTAGCAATCGTTTTTTTGTCTTGGCTTGCAGGTCCGATCGTGCAAATAATTTTCGTTTTTTTCATAACTGCCCCGAAAAAAGAAAGATTTTTGACTGATTTATACAAATCTCTACTATTTTACTATTTTTTTTCAAAAAAGGCAAGTGATTTGAGTGCATTTTTTTTGCGAAAGTGATATAATCGAATTAGAATTTGAGTTTGTTATACGTTCGCGGTGTCTTTATGACAATGAGGAAAGTCCGAGCAGCGTAGGACAGAGTGCCTGATAACGTCAGGCGAAGGCGACTTCCGGGATAGTGCAACAGAAATAAACCGCCGTAACGCAAGTTGCGGTAAGGATGGAAAGGCGAGGTAAGAGCTCACCGATATCGCGGTAACGTGGTATGCCATGTAAACCCCACTCGCTGCAAGATTGGGTATCCGTCGTTAGGGCTGTCCGTCCGACGGAATACCGTGAATATCGCTTGAGCTTGTCGGCGACGGCAAGCCTAGATAAATGAACGTACACGACAGAACTCGGCTTATCGACAGACTCAAATTCTTTTTTTGACAAAGTAAAATCGAGCGAATTCTCGGTTTTTTATCTATATACCGCACAGCTTCACGATAAGGGGATACACAAATGAGGAGAAGATTTTGCAGTATTATAGCCGTATTTTTGCTTTGCATAACGCTCGCGTTCGGCGCAGTTTTCAGCATGGGAAACGCCGCCGCGACGACGCCGCCGTCGTACAATTTAGACGACAAGCCGTTCTATGCGCAAAATTTCGAATTTGAAGTTACGAAATGCGTGCAAAGCGAATACGTATATCAAATCGAATTACGGTATACGGGCGATATCGTCGGCGGCTTGCCGCAATTTGAAACGACCGTATACGATACGTTGGGCGAATTCGGTTTGCAAACGGACGACGGCGAACTCTTGTACGTGAGTAAGATTGCGCCGTTGGAAGTCAACTCCAAAGATAAATTCGCTTTGGAATTTCCGATGGAGAACGAAGGCGGGCATAAAGGTTTTCGTGAGGTGAACCCGACGAAACTCGTCATTCCCGCGGAGACGAAACTCGGCGTTTCTCAAGCGTATCGCGAAAACGGCGGCGAATATACTTCGCTCGTAATCACAAGCGAAATGACGTTGGTGAGAACGCAATCGGAACTTGGCGAGGACGTTTGGACGTGTTTGGAAACGCGCAGGTATCAAAAATTTACGTTGGACGTAAAGAGGGACGGTATCTTTTGCGGCGTGGAACGCGACCGCGACGGTTGCATTTCCGTGCGTTTTGAAACGCCGTACGTGGCGGAAGAGCGCATGGAGTTCGTTATGGATCTCTTTCCCGTCAAGTGGTACGGGATCGACCAAGTACCGACGGCGTGCGCCGTACAAGAAAAGGGCGACGCGACGTTGACGGTAACCTTTTTACAATCGCAAGAGATCGTAGGATCTATGGGAAACATATCCTTTTCCGTCGGCGAAGTGGACGAGGAGCATACCGCTGACAAAGTGTTTATCGTAAACGAGGAAGGGCTCGTGCGCTTCTATTTCAAAAACGCGTTTACGGTATACGGTTACGCAGATAAGACGTTCACTTTGGAAAAGAAAATAGAGGTGCATATTACGGACGCCGACGAATATTCGATATTTACCTTCCCCGAACGGCAAAGAGAGTACGTTTTGCAGTCTTCCACGGCGACGAATATGGGGATCTTCTTTGCTTGGAAAATCGGCGAGCAATCGTATCAGCCGAACGACGTGTTGGCGTTGGAAGCGTATAAGGAAACGGGCGTACATATTCGCGCGGAGTATATCGATTGCAAACTCGTTGACGGCGCAAGCTTGAAGGTGGGGACGAATACGAACGGAGCAACCCTTCGATTTTGCGTGAAATTAGGCGAGGAAGCGTTTGAAAAGTACGATCCGAATATTTGCGGCATGGGTATTATCGTGTTGCCGACCGAATGGATCGGCGAGGACGAGTTTACCTATCACAATTACCATGGTATGTACGGAAATATGTTTAACGCGTACGTATTGGAATGTGATTTCGAGTTGTCCGCAGGCGCGTATACCTTTTACGCCGATTTCTCTAATTTTTACGCTTACGATTACGGTAGATCGTATTCGATTCGAGCGTATTTGCTGATGGACTTTGGAAACGGCGAAGAATACCATTGGGACAGTTTTATCTTGGAACGTTCGGTGAAAACGGTTGCCGAAAGAGCGCTTGCCGCCAAGTCATTTGCGGAAGGCTCGTTGCAGGAAAGCGTGTTGCAAGCTTACGTCGCAGCGGCTGAAAACGAAGCGTAACGCACGCAAGCGTGCTCGCGCGAACCTCCGAAGCGGACGTTCTCCAATTTTTCACGTAACGACAAAACACACGCCGCACCCAAAGGGGTGCGGCGTGTGTTTTGTGGTGGACGCGAGAGGGCTCGAACCTCCGACCTCTACCATGTCAAGGTAGCGCTC
>CAZDCO010000058.1:0-4645 GCA_964504025.1 uncultured Clostridia bacterium | reverse complement strand
GTATACCGAAACGCAATGGGAGGACGTCATTCCTAAATTGTATAAAAAATTCGGCGATACCTACGTAGCGAAGGTAAAGTGCACGCCGAAAGAATATTACGCGAAGATGACGGACGAAGAGTTGGTGGAAACGCTGTGCGCGCATTTGGAAGAGGACGTTCCCACGCCCGAATTTTTGTGCGCGGAGATCGAACGCCGCGGCGAGGCGAAAACGCTGTTGCCGTTGTTGCAAGGGGATAACGAAACGGCGGCGATTTACGCAATGAACCTCGTCGGGGACGCCGACGAAGCGATGGAGAGCTATTTCCGCATTTTGACGGAAGAAAAATTCGGCGAGGATATTCGTTCGGATATCACCGATATTTTCCGCCTGCACGCAGACGAATGGAAGGATCGCGCGTTGGAAGCGTACGAACGCGGCGAGGGGAAAGAGTATATGTTAGAAATTGTATCGCGCGTACGCGAGCGCGACGAGCGCGTGTACGAAACGCTGTTGTCGGCGTTTAAGTCAGGTGAAAACGTACCCGTGCACGCGGCGTATTTGGCGGCGTACGGCGACGAGCGCGCACTGCCCGTTTTGATGCAACGGATCGAACGCAAGGACATCGGCTTCGTCGAATTTCAAGAGCTGAAATACGCGATCGAAGCGTTGGGCGGCGAGTACGACGAACCGCGCGATTTTTCAAACGATAAAGACTATCTCGCCGTGGAAGACGCGTCTGCAAGGGCGGTAGCAGCGCAGGCGAACGCGAAAAACTGAATAAACCGTTCATAAGAAAGAGCTTTTCCGCATATAGTATACAACGTAAGCGGAGAGCTTTTTTCGTTGTCGATACCGTCGTAACGAACTCCGCAGGAAACAACGGGAGGTCGCTGATGGGAAATTACAGCGTGTACGAGGATATGACGAACCGCACGGGCGGCGATATTTACATAGGCGTAGTAGGGCCGGTACGAACGGGGAAATCGACGTTCATCAAGCGTTTTATGCAAACGCTGGTCATTCCGGCGGCGAAAGAATCGGAACGGAGAGTGATGACGGACGAATTGCCGCAGTCCGCCGACGGAAAAACGGTGATGACGACCGAGCCGAAATTCGTGCCGTCGAAAGCGGCGAAAATCAAAATCGCCAAAGGTGCGCGTGCGTCGGTACGCTTAGTCGATTGCGTGGGGTATACCGTCGAGGGTGCGACGGGGTTTGAAGAGGACGGAAAGCCGCGGTTGATCAGTACGCCGTGGCAGGAAGAACCTATGCCCTTCGAACGCGCGGCGGAGTTGGGTACGGAACGGGTGATCAAGGAGCACTCTACGATCGGCGTGTTGGTAACGACGGACGGCAGCGTAACGGGGATCGAGCGCAAGGCGTACGTACCTGCGGAAGAACGGACGGTGGTGCAGTTGAAAGAGCTGAAAAAGCCGTTCGTCATCGTGCTGAATTGTAAAGAACCGCAAAAGAACGAGAAATTGCGCGCGGCGTTGGAAACGAAATACGCCGCACCCGTCGTGGCGGTCAACGCGGAGAAAATGGAAGAGGAAGAAATTATGCAAATTTTGCAAAAAGTCCTCTTGGAATTTCCCGTAACGCGGATCGACGTTTGCCTGCCGCGGTGGTTGCAAACGCTGCCCGAAGATAGTTTTGCGGTTGCCGAATTGCTTTCGGCGGTGAAGTCGTGCGCGCCGAAGATAGAAAAAATGCGCGACGTTTCCCTCTTTGAAGAGCTGTTTTCGGAAAGTGATTCTTTTATGCGTCCGACGGAGTTGCAAATGGATCTCGGTAGCGGCAGCGCGACGATTTCCGTCCTTCCCGTTCCCGATTTGTATTATCGCACGCTGAGTGCGTCCTGCGGTGAAGACTTGCCCGACGAAGTGGCGTTGATGCGGTACGTGTGCGCGTTGTCGGCGCAAAAAGCGCGTTGCGAAAAGGTGGAAGCGGCGTTAGAATCGGCACAACGCACGGGCTACGGCGTCGTCGAACCGACCGAGGACGATTACGCGTTGGCGAAACCGCGGTTGGTGAAACGCAACGTCGGCTACGGCGCGCAATTCAAGGCGCAGGCAACGGGCTATCATATCGTCAAAGTGGAGATCACGGGCGAAGTCAGCCCGATCATCGGTACGAAGAGACAGGGGGAAGAGTTTATCGGTGACGTCATAACGGCGTACGAGAACGACGACGGCAGCGTTTGGCAAACGAATATATTCGGTAAGACCTTGAAGACGTTGGTGCAGGACGAATTGTCGGGTAAAGGAAAAGCTATGCCGCTCGAATTGCAGGAAAAGCTCCGCCGTGTAACGACGCGGATCGTCAACGAGGGAAAGAGCAATTTGTTTTGCTTCCTGTTTTGACGCATAAATTCGCCGCGAACGGGGCATACTGTTTACAAATTCTTGCCGAGGGAGGGTTTGTATGGAGAAGCCTTGTAAGCGTAAAAAGAATACCGTACCGAAAATCAGCGAAAAGGAATACGCGGAGTATCTTTCCTTCTTGCGAGAGGGGGTAAAAGAAGAACCGACGACGCCGTCGCAACGAACGGAAAAAAAGAACTTGTCTTGACGACGAGTTCTTTTTTTGCGGAAAAGTTTTTTCGTCGGTATTGACAAGGGCGGCGGCTTGTGATATACTGAACGTAAGGAGAGAAAAGGCATGCAAGAGAAGATCGGACGCGTGAATACGATTCCCTTTACAGAGAAAGGCAATATCAAGATGATCGCCCACCGCGGTTTGAGCGGTTTGGAACGGGAGAATACCTGTCCGGCGTTCGTGGCGGCGGGCGTCAAGAGCTATTACGGCGTGGAAACAGACGTCCACGTTACCAAAGACGGCAAGTTGATCGTGGTGCACGACGACGATCTCTTGCGCGTGGCAGGGTTGAATATCCCCGTCGAGGAAAGCACGTTTGCGGAATTACGCGCGGTGCGCTTGCGCGATACCGACGGCGTAACGGAGCGTGCGGACTTGTTCTTGCCGAGCTTGGACGAATACCTTTCCATTTGTAAAAAATATAACAAACAAGCGGTGTTAGAGCTGAAAAACGGTATGTCGCAAGCGTGCGTGGAACGGGTTGCGGACGCCGTAGAGGCGTGCGGTTGGACGGCGCGGACGACGTTCATTTCCTTTTTCGGAGAGAACTTGCTCCGCCTGCGCGCCTACCGTCCGTCGGCGAGTATACAATTTCTATCGGAACGGAACGACGAGCACGATTTGCGCTTCACCCTCGACCACGGCTTCGACGCCGATCTTTGCGCCGACTGCCTCGCAAAAGACTATGTTGCCGAGTTACACGCGCACGGGCGCGTTGTCAACTGTTGGACGGTGGATGGCTTGGAAGAGGCGCGCCGCGTGCAAGCTTGCGGCGTGGATATGATCACGACGGATATTTTGGAGTAGAGTATGCCTACGATCAACGTACAAGATACTGCGTTTACGCTTTCCGTGTTGCCGCTCAAATTGCTTTCCAAAGGCTTTTGGGTGCGTACGGAAACGTCGCTGAAAAACGATTACGTGTCCTATTTCGACCGCGGCGAGCGGTTCACGCGCGAGGAAATGGAAGAATGGCTGTTCGCTATGTTCCGTTTGTTGGCAGGTGCGTACGGCAAAGAGTATTCGATTTCGTTTGAGAAGGCAGGGTTTGCCGTAGACTTGTATCCGTACTCGAAAGAGGGCGAGGAAACGACGCGTGAGGAACGGCGCGCAAACGATTGCGTTATGGCGATTCGCTTTTTAATGCGCTCCGCGGATAAAAAGAGTTTTTTAGGCGGCGTGTATACGTTGCTCTTGCATAGAGAGGAACTTTTCACGTTCGCAACGGAGTTGCGTAAAGAATTTGACGCCGCGTTTGCCAAACGGGTGAAAAAGCGCGGCAAGTATTTGTTTGTCGGCGTCAGTCCGAAAGGGTATCACGGCTGTAATTATTGGTACTTGGACGAATCGCAATCGGTGCGCGCGGGCGAATACGTGTGGGCGTGTATGGGTAGGCATAACCGAAAGCAGTTGTTGTACGTGGATAGCGTGCGGTGGTGCGACGACGATACCGCGCCGTACGATCCCAATCGCGTGAAACGCATTTTGGAAAAGGAGAACGGCAAAAGCTGTTTACGGGGTAGATAAAGCGAGGCGAAATATTCGCCTCGCTTTTAAGATGTTTGCGTTTTTTGATTATTTTTTCAGGAAGATGGTTACGCCGGTATAAGCAAACGATATCGAGATCGTGCGGTAGTTGAAGTTTGCAATCACCGTAAGACCACGATAGGAGTCGCTGCTGAATATAAAATAATATTTATTGTCGATACCTTTTACAACTTTTCCCGACATGACGGAGATACTAGGCTCTAAAACGTTTTCCGTTCGTAAAATAAACGTGTCGTTTAGCAACAATAAAACGAACGAATTTTCTTTTAACCGTACGCCTTGGAATTGATCGTTGACGCAGTAAGATACGGTCGTTCCCTTGTCGTTGGTGTAAATCAATCGCTCGAACTTATACATGCCGCTCGCAACGCACCCCGTGAACAAGAAACAGCAACATGTAACGATTGCCATGCAGAGGAGAAGAGAAATTTTTTTTCAAAGTTTTCATTTGTAATACCTCCAAACGCTGCTTTACGCGACGAAATTTATATACCTATTATATACTGGGGGGGGGGG
>CAZDCO010000057.1:0-4710 GCA_964504025.1 uncultured Clostridia bacterium | reverse complement strand
CGCGGCGGCGACGCTACGCGGAAAAAATATTTAAAAAAAGGCGAATAGCCTTGAAAAACGCCGAGCTTGCGGCGTTTTTTCTTATTTTTTCATTTCGTTCGCTTGTCATTTTTTTCAGAATATGGTATGATAATGAAAAAGAGTAACGGAGAAAGGTATGAAACGGATAGCGGTGATCGGCTTGGGAATTATCGGCGGTTCGATTTGCGGTGCGTTGTCGGCGGCAGGATACGCCGTAGACGGTACGGATCGCGACGAGGAGGCGGTGGCGTACGCCTTGCAATCGGGGTACGTTCAAGCAAAAGCGGAGGATATATCGGTTTACGACGTAGTGTTTATCGCCGTGCCGCCTTACGCCACGATCGAGTATTTGCGTAACGCACGCTTCAAGAGCGGTGCGCTCGTCAGCGATATATGCGGCGTTAAGGAAGCCCCTGAACGGGCGGTGCTCGAACGCCGTCGCGACTATCGCTACGTGGGAATACATCCTATGGCAGGCAAAGAAACTTCGGGAATACGTTCCGCTTCGCCTACGCTTTTCAAAAAAGCCAACGTAATCGTAACGCGCGGCGCGGCGACGGACGATTCCGCCGTTACGGAAATGAAAGAGTATTTGCAAGCGATGCAATTCGGCAAGATCGTAGAATGTACCGCCGCCGAGCACGATAAAAAGATCGCGCTGACGTCGCAGTTGGCGCATATCGTTTCCAACGCCTACGTAAAGAGCGAACAGGTGCGCGGTTGCGACGGGTTTACGGGCGGCAGTTTTCAGGATATGACGCGTATCGCAGGCGTTGACGAACGGGTATGGACGCCGCTGTACGCTTGCAATCGCGAGAATATTTTACGAGAATTAAGCGGTTTTATCGAACACTTGACGGTCTATCGCGACGCGTTGTCGGCGGTGGACGACGAGGGCTTGTCGAACGCCTTGCGCGAGGGGAGATTGATCAGAGAAACGATCAAACGCCCCAACGAGTAAACGAATGACGGATCTATCTTTTTGCGGATAGATTCGTTTTTGTTTTTTTATTATTGAAAAAAATTCAAAAATATGCAAATAGGTGGTTTACAAGTCGGTTTTTATTTGGTATAATATGTGTTAGAATGTCCAAAAACGTCGAATAACGGAAAATAAAGGCGAAAGAGTATGAAAAGTTGCACGATCAGTATAATAACGACGATAGACGGATGCGAAAGCAGCGTTCAAAAGACGGGAAAGGCAAGGTTTGCCGCCGTTGATTCCGTCGTGCGTTATACGGACGACGAGGGAGAGGTTGCGTTGCGCCTGAAAGACGGCGTACTCACCGTTTCTCGACGGGGCGGCTATACGCTTTTTTTGGAACTTTGCGAAGGGGAAGAACGGCGCGGACGGCTGGGGATCGGCGGCGAAGAAGGGGATATTTCGGTGTTTACGAAGAAATTGTCCTATTCGGTGTCGGACGAATCGTGTATATTGTTTGCACGGTACGTTTTACACGTCGGCGGCGAACCGCAGGAAACGACGATTCGCGTACGCGCGGCGTTGCGTTGACGATAGAACGAAAGCAAAGTATGGGAACGGAGGATGGAAATGAACGTTACTACGGTGTCGGCTTTTAAGGCAAATTGCCGTTATCAGCTGGCAGGATACAATTTAGAAGCGTTGCGCGCTTACGGTCGAGAAATCGGCGTCGTTCGTGCTACGGAAAAGAAAAAAGCGGAGTTGATCGAAGATATCATTTCCGTTTTGGCTGGCGAGAAGATTCCCAACGAAAAGACGAATCGCGGCGCGCCCGTCAAAAACAATTACGTCGATCCTGCGTTGGTTCGGGAGATGGACGAACTCCGTCGGTTATACTTTCCCAAACAGGTCGAGGGGACGGAAACACCCTTCGATTTTGCCAAGGAGTACGCGAAACTTCGGGAAAATCAATTTGAGTTTCAATTCAATTCACCATTGAAAGAAGAGGGCGTTACGGAGTTGCTCGAAGAGAAGAACTACGAAGGGCAATTCGAGCGGATCGGCGGTATTCCTTGTGTCGTGCCGCTGAGCGGCAATCGCAGTCAACGCGAAAAGATTTTGTTGCCCGACGAAGTCATCGAACGGTATTCGTTGGTCGAGGGCGATATGGTGTTGTGTTCGGCGACGAAATCGAAAACGGCGTACGTCGTTACGCAAATATCCCGTATCAACGCATATCCTGCTGGTATGATCACGCGCGTTCGCTTCGAGGATGCCGAAATCGATTATCCTAAACAACCGTTATTCTTTGACAGTATGCACGTCAAGTATAGCGCGTTGTCGGTACGCACTTTGCAATGGTTGATGCGTATTCGTCGCGGTCAACGCGGCTGCATCATAGCCCCTCCGAAAGCAGGAAAAACGACGTTGCTTTTCGATATGGCGAAATCGTCGTTGTTGCATAACCGCGACGTTTGTTTGTTCGTTCTTCTTTTAGATCAAACGCCCGAAACGGTAGCGCAGTATAAAAACGAAGTGCCGCACGGTCAATTTATGTATACGACGTACGAGGACGATTGCGATACGCAAGTCTTCGCGGCGGAGTTTTTGTTGAAACGTGCGAAACGGTTTGCGGAAAGCGGACAGCACGTACTCTTCCTCGTCGATTCGTTCAACGCTTTGGCGCGTGCGTACAACGAAACGGACGCGTCGGCAGGCGGTAAGACGTTGCCCGGCGGCATAGAGAGTAAAACGGTATACTATTTGAAAAACTATTTGGGTTCGGCTCGCAGTTTGAAAGGCAAAGGTACGCTGACTATGATCGGTACGCTCGTGTCGGACAGCGGCAACCCTGCGGACGAAACGCTGCTTGCGGAAATGACGTCCGTTTCCAATTTGGAAATCTATTTGGACGGCGATTTGGCTTTGAAACATATTTTCCCCAACCTCGATTTGCGTAGATCCCGTTCGTTCGACGCGCGGTATCCCGACGAAGGTGCGGATAGCCTGCATTTGGACGACTATTTGAAACGAGAGTATTTGCCGCGCTATTCGTTGGAGGAGATGTGGTTGATGATTCAACCTTGCAAGACGTACGAAGAGGTTTATACCAAGGCGCAAAAAGCGGTGAAAGCTGCGACGAAATCGAATAAAAACGAGGAAAACTAAATCTACAATATCTTGTGTTTTACGCGGATACGGAATACTATATCTTCCGTATCCTTATTTTTTTGTTAAAGTATTTCATTTTTCTATACCTTAAAAAAATCGGAAAGCCGCGCGGACGCGATTTTACCGCGAACGCAACCGTTCCCGTATGCAAAAATCAATACGGAGTTATAACTTTTTTCTATACAATATTTTGTGTTCGTTTGCTTGACTTTACCACAAGATATGGTATAATAATAAGGCACGGCAATTCGAGGGGATACAATATATTGTATATCCTTGCAAGAGCGTCGCGTATATGGGTGTAAACGGAAAAATACGGTTACGTAGGAGGAAGGACAGGAATGAAAATCATCAAGCGCAGCGGACAGGAAACGGTATTCGATAAGAAGAAGATCGAAGAGGCGGTTCGCAAGGCGAATAAAGAAATTATGGAATCGGCGCGCATTACGGAAGAACAAATCGTCGCGCTTGCCGCTAACGTTGAGCACGAGTGTTTGTCTATGGTTCGCTCGGCGCACGTCGAAGAAGTGCAGGATATGGTGGAAAATCGCCTCATGGATATGAAGGCGTTCGTTTTGGCGCGGAAATATATCACCTATCGCTATACCCGTCAACTCGTTAGAAAGGCAAACACGACGGACGCACAAATTTTAACCTTAATCGAATGTAACAACGAAGAGGTTAAACAGGAAAATTCCAACAAAAATCCTACGGTAAACAGCGTACAACGCGATTATATGGCAGGGGAAGTATCGAAAGACTTAACCCGTCGTATTTTGTTGCCCGAAGATATCGTGCAAGCGCACGACGAGGGCTTGATTCATTTCCACGACGCCGACTATTTCGCGCAACACATGCACAACTGCGATTTGGTCAACTTAGAAGATATGTTGCAAAATGGCACGGTTATTTCGGGTACGCTTATCGAAAAACCGCATAGCTTCTCTACGGCGTGCAATATCGCCACGCAAATTATCGCGCAGGTGGCTTCTAACCAATACGGCGGACAAAGCATTTCCCTGACGCACCTCGCACCGTTCGTTGATATCAGCCGTCAAAAGATTCGCAAGGAAGTCGCGGAAGAGTTCGCGAATCTCGGCGTGTTTGAAACGGACATTGTCGACATCGCGGAAAAGCGTTTGCGCGCGGAGATCAAACGTGGTATTCAAACCATTCAATACCAAGTGGTAACGCTGTTGACGACCAACGGGCAAGCACCGTTCGTAACGGTATTCATGTACCTCAACGAAGCGCGTAACGAGCAGGAAAAAGCCGACCTCGCCATGATCATCGAAGAAACGCTCAAACAAAGGATCAAGGGCGTCAAGAACGAATCGGGCGTTTGGATCACGCCTGCGTTCCCGAAACTCATTTACGTGTTAGAGCCGGATAATATCTCCGAAGATCAACCGTACTGGTACTTGACGGAGCTTGCGGCGACGTGTACCGCAAAGCGCATGGTACCCGATTATATTTCCGAAAAGAAAATGCTCGAATATAAAGTGGACAAAAATGGCGAGGGGCATTGCTATACCTGCATGGGTTGTAGAAGTTTCTTGACACCGTACATCGACGAAAACGGAAAGCCGAAATAT
>CAZDCO010000056.1:0-4908 GCA_964504025.1 uncultured Clostridia bacterium | reverse complement strand
CGTATGCGTCCCGGTATGTATATCGGTTCTACGGGCGTAAAGGGTTTGCATCACATTCTTTGGGAGATCGTCGACAACGCGATCGACGAGGCGGCAAACGGATACGCGAACAAGATCAAAGTCGTTTTGCACACCGACGGCAGTGCTTCCGTCGAGGATAACGGGCGCGGTATTCCCACCGATATTCACCCGAAAGAAAAGGTGTCGGGCGTACAGCTCGTCTTTACCAAATTGCACGCAGGCGGTAAGTTCGGACAGGGAAATTACGAATATTCGGGCGGCTTGCACGGTGTAGGCGCGTCCGTTACCAACGCGCTTTCCGAATGGCTTAAAGTGGAAGTATACCGCAACAAACGGATCTATAAAATGAGTTTCCGTTCGCATTACGGCACGGGTAAGAATAAAAATAAGATCATTTCCGGCGATCCGGACGGACCTTTGGAAGATACGGGCGTAAAGACGAACAGACAAGGTTCGTTCATTCGCTTTAAGCCGGACGCGACCGTGTTTTCCGAGACGAATTTCGATTTGGAAACGGTCGAGGAGCGTTTGAAGCAACTCGCCTTTTTGAATAGCGGCGTGGAAATTACGCTCGTGGACGAGCGTATCACGATGGCGGACGCCAACCGTGCGCGCGCCCTGATTTCCGCGGATGAGGAAAATACGGGCGAAGAGATCGCAACCGTCGAGCCCGTGGAAGAGGGACAAGTCGATTTGTTCTCGTTTGCGGACGAAAATACGGCGCTTTCGCCCGTGGGCGACGCCGTCGCGCTGGAAAGCGAACCGTATCGCGTCGTATTCAAATACGACGGCGGTATTTCCGACTACGTGAAAAACTTGAACGAGGGCGATAAGAAATTATACGCGCAACCGATCTATTATAAGGCGGAAAAGAACGGCATTTTGGTGGAATTTGCCATGCAGCATACGGGCGAATACCGCGAAAGCCTTTGCTCGTTCGTAAACAACATTCCTACCCCCGAGGGCGGCTATCACGAAATGGGCTTCCACTCCGGTTTGACGAGAGCGTTGAACGAGTACGCGCGTAGCAACGGATTTTTGAAGGATAAAGATCTCAACTTCCAAGGGGACGATTTTTGCGAAGGTTTGACCGCCGTATTGTCGGTGAAGATGGCGACCGTGCAGTTCGAGGGACAAACGAAGACGAAGCTCGGCAATACGGAAGCGCGTCCTGCCGTGGAAGCGACGGTGATCGAGGGCTTGAACGCCCTGCAAAACGTTCGCGGCTATAAAAAGACGATGGAAGAAATCGTCAAAAAGGCGCAAGGGGCGGCTAAATCGCGTATTGCGGCGAAAACGGCAAAGGATAACGCAAGAGAAAAGAACAAGATCGACGGCTTAACGCTGATCGGTAAGTTGGCTTCCTGTTCGGGGAAAAAGCCCGAACTCAACGAAATCTTTATCGTAGAGGGCGATTCGGCAGGCGGTACGGCAAAACAAGCGCGCGTGCGGCAATATCAATCTATTTTGCCCTTGCGCGGTAAGCCGTTGAACGTTGAAAAGAAAAAGCTCGCGCAAATTTTGGAAAACGAAGAAATTCGTACCATGATCAGCGCGATCGGCGCGGGTATCGATCCCGAGTTTAAGTTGGATAAAATCAATTATCATAAAGTGATTATCCTGTCGGATGCCGACCAAGACGGTATGCACATTCGTTGCATTTTGTTGACCTTCTTCTTCCGCTATATGCGACCGCTCGTCAACGCAGGACACGTATATATCGGTATGCCGCCTTTGTATAAGGTGTATAAGGGCGATAAGGTAGAATACGCCTACGACGATAAAGAATTGAACGAGAAGATCGAAAAAATCGGTAAAGGCTATCAATTGCAACGCTATAAAGGGCTTGGCGAAATGAGTGCCGAACAGCTTTGGGAAACGACGATGAACCCGGCGACGAGAAATCTCACGCAGGTTACGATCGAAGACGCCGCGAAAGCGGAACGCATGATCACCACTTTGATGGGGGATAAAGTCGAGGGCAGAAAGGAGTTCTTGGCGAAGTATGCTAACTTCAACAAGAAGGACTCGTTTATGGAAAAGATAGAAAAGACGGACGGAAAGGAGAAAGGCAATGGCGAGAAGTAAGAAAGAACCCGAAATCATACAGCCGACGGGACAGCTCTACGTTGAACCGTTGGAACAGGTATTGCATACCTCCATGTTGCCGTACGCCGAATTCGTCATTTTGGATCGTGCGTTACCGCGCGTAGAGGACGGCTTAAAACCCGTGCAACGCCGTATTTTGTATACTATGCACGAAATGGGACTGACGCCCGATAAACCGCATAAGAAGAGTGCGCGTATCGTCGGTGAGTGTATGGGTAAATTCCACCCCCATGGCGACAGTTCGGTATACGACGCTATGGTGCGTATGGCGCAAGACTTTAATATGGGAAAAATGCTCGTTGACGGACACGGCAACTTCGGTTCGGTGGACGGCGATCCTGCGGCGGCTATGCGTTATACCGAAGCTCGTATGCAACCGCTCGCCTTGGAGTTGTTGCGCGATATCGACAAGGAAACGGTCGGTTTCTCGTTGAACTTCGACGACAGCTTGAAAGAACCGGACGTATTGCCGGGACGTTTTCCGAACTTGCTCGTTAACGGGGCTTCGGGTATCGCGGTCGGCCTTGCCACGAATATTCCCACCCATAACTTGGAAGAAGTGATCAACGGCGTGGTGGCGTATATCGATAACCCTGCCATTTCTTTGGAAGAAATGATGCAATACGTACCTTGTCCCGATTTCCCCACGGGCGGTATCATTATCGCCAACGAGTTGATTCAAGCGTATAAAACGGGACGCGGAAAGATTACCCTCCGCGCAAAGATTACGGCGGAAAAGACGGACAACGGCAAGACGAATCTCGTCATTACCGAATTGCCCTATCAGGTCAACAAGGCGCAACTCTTGCGCAAGATCGTCGATCTCCGCGAAGAGAAAAAGGACGAACTTGCCGATTTGGATCACGTCGCGGACGAATCGGACAGAACGGGTATGCGCGCCGTCGTGCGCGTGAAAAAAGACGCGGATATCAACGCGATCTTAAAATGCCTGTATAAATATACCGATTTGGAGGTAACGTTCGGCGTCAATATGGTCGTCATTGCCGACGGTAAGCCGCAACAACTCGGTTTAATGGACGTCATTCGTCATTACGTCAAATATCAACAGCAAGTCATCAAGCGTAGAACGCTGTTCGATTTAGAGCAGGCGGAACGCCGTTGCCACGTGTTGGAAGGCTTGATCGTCGCGGTGCAAAATATCGACGAAGTCATCGCGATCATTAAGAAATCTGAAGGTACGGCGGACGCGAAAGCAAAATTGATGGAACGCTTCTCTTTGACGGACGTACAAGCGCAAGCGATTTTGGACTTGCGCTTGGCGCGCTTGACGAAGTTGGAAGTCTTTAAGCTTGAAAACGAATTGAAAGACTTGAAGAAGCAAATCAACAAGCTGACGGCAATTTCTCGCAGCGGCGAATTGCAGTTGCAGGTCGTCAAAGAGGAAATTACCGAAATTAAAAACGCCTATCCCACGCCGAGAAAATCGCGCCTCGTATTCACGCGCGAGGAAGCGGACGAGTTGGTTTCCGCCGCCCCTGAAAAGAAAGAAGCGGAAGCTTGCACGGTGGTATATACCGCGGACGAGAAATTTAAGGTGCTCACGGGTAAAAACACGGACGCCTTGCGTACCACGACGCTCGACGGGAAATTCAAACCGCAACTCGTAGCCGTGCAAACGCTGCAAACGATGACGGATAAACGCATTTTGGCGTTTACGAATTACGGAAATTGCTATCGGTTCGCTGCGGACGATAAACAGTTGCTTGGTAAATTGTCCGATAAAGGAGTGTCCCTCGGCGAATTGTGCAAGGGCGTACAAATCGGCGAGAAAGTCGTTTCCGCTTTCGCGATCGACGAACATACGCCGTACGGATCGTTGCTCTTCTTTACGAGAAAGGGTATGATCAAGAAATCGGATTGGAGCGAATACGAGCAGCGTAAAGACGTATTCCAAGCCGTAAAACTCAACGAAGACGACGAATTGCTTGCCGTTGAAGAGGATACGGGCGAAGAGGATACGATTATCTTCGTTACGAAACAGGGTATCTGCCTGAACGCTACGAAGGACGATATTCCTACGCAGGGTAGAGTGTCCGCCGGCGTGCGCGGCATTGCGTTGCGCGAGGACGATACCGTTTCGTTTGTTACGCAAATCAACGACGAGGGCGAGATTATCGTCGTAACAGACGAGGGTAAATTCAAGAAAGTTATCGCTTCGCAAATTGAAAAATCGAAGCGGTATAGAAAAGGATCGATTATCGTAAGCATGAAAGAGGGCGCAAACGTTTTGTGTGCGGCGTACGTAACCGCACCGTATAAGATTGCCGTGGTCGACAAAACGAACGCCGTAACGGAGATTTCCAGCGAAGATTTGCCGATTATGCTGCAAAGCGTAAAGGCGAGAAAGCTGCCAAAGTTCGCGGAGAACAGCGTGGAGAGCGTATTCCCCTTGCCCTACAAAGCGGACGAGGATTGACGACGTAAAGATAAATCGGTTATAAACCGCAAAAAACCGACATAGTATATTCCGTAACGAATAACGGAGGTCGGGTGATTTGTGGGATTATATTGAGGAAAGAGCGAGAAAATGCGCGGAATATATCGTTGCGACGGGTTGTACCGTTCGGGCGTGTTCGGCGCATTTTTCCATAAGTAAGTCAACGGTACATAAGGACGTATCCGAACGGCTGCGCTATATCGACGAGGAATTGTTCGTCCGTACGCACGCCGTCTTGGAACGGAATTTGAACGAACGGCATATTCGCGGCGGCGACGCTACGCGGAAAAAATATTTAAAAAAAGGCGAATAGCCTTGAA
>CAZDCO010000055.1:0-4919 GCA_964504025.1 uncultured Clostridia bacterium | reverse complement strand
GAATAGGTCAAATGCCCTTTCACGTTGAACGGTTTTACGTCTAACCCGTAAATTCCGCCTTGCGGCGACGGCAACACGCCGAATTTCACCGAAAGAAAATAATCGTCCCTGTTTACGCCTTTTAACGCTTGCCCCACGATCATTTCACTTTCGCCAGCATTATAAAACTCGCCCGTATTCAAAAGCGTAACGCCGTTATCCAACGCGTAGCGAATCGTCTTTAACGAATTTTCGGGATTGCGATAACAAGACATTCCCATACAACCAAGCCCTAAACGATCAAGCCGTTTCATACCATTTTCTCCTTTGCCACCGCCAAAAGACGTCGCAAAACGTTCCGTCTTTTGCGTTTGCCCGTTAAAGTTTTACCGTTTCCGTTTTGAAATTGGAAAACCATTGTGCCTCGAAGCCCGTAAATTTCAAAATGCAATAGTCGGGATCGGTAACTCCCTTTTTATAAAACCGACTGAAAAACGGTTTCCAAAATTGCGATTTCGTCGGTTGATCGGTCAACACCTGCATATCGCCTTTGATTTCCACACCCTGAAAGGACTGCCCTTTGGAATAGAAGTAGACGCACGCTTTCGGATCGTTACGGTACTGTCTAACCTTTCGCGACGACGTGTACGTCGCAAAATAGATTTCGTTTCCGTCGATAAACACGGGCTGTATGAGCGCGCGCGTTGCAGGATACCCGTCCTCGCCCACCGACGAGATAATCGACGTCCGTTGTTTCGATATAAAATCAAATATTTCCCGTTTCGTCATACCCATGCCTCAACAATGGAATTTATCGCTTTCCTTAGGTTTTCTGCCCTTTGCCATCATCTCTTTCATCAACGCTTTACGCTCGTAAATTTCGTTGATCCGCTCTTCGATATTCACGGGCGGATAATGCAAATCGCATTTGAGTGCTTCTACCATTTGATCGGTACGGCTACGAATTTTATACTCTTTACCGTCCACGACAAACACGTTACCCGTTTGTCCGAAAATCATTTGCACGCCGTGCTTTTCGCAAGCGTCGTGCACCTTTTTTACCCACTCGTAATGCAGGGGGCGCGAGCCTAAATAGTTTTCACCGCCGCAAAGCACCGTTTCGATTTTTCCCGTCGCCAAATACGGTTCGATATCCACTTCGCCGATAAACGGTTTCAAACTTACCCAGCGATGTTTGGCAGGCAAGTCGAGCAAGTACGGCATGCGCTCTTCCAACCGTCTTTGATTTTCGCAGGACACGGAGAACGCCACGTTATCCCAACCGTCTCCCCAGTCGTACGGCAAACAATCTTTCATGCGGTCGGCGCGCTTCGTCAACAGCGAAAAGGTTACGTCCTTTCTACGCCGAATAAAACTCCACGCCTCGTCGCGCCACTCGTCCGCCTCTTCCAAGAAGAAATCGCTCGCCATGCAAACGCGCACGTACGAACCGCTCGGCAACTTCCACGCGCCGCTCTTGTCCTTCTTCACGGGTAAATTGAAATCGGACTTGTTCTTCACCACTTCGTTCGTATCTCTGCCGTACCGCTTATCCAAAAAATACGCGTAGCAGTTTTGGCAGCCCTCGCTGTACCGATGACAACCGTGCCAAGGATTCCAAATTTTATCGTTAATATCCATATCGTTTACTCTCCTTTTTTCGATAGTTTTTTCTCTGCCGTTTCCAGCCAAACAACGAGCCGCGCGAACGCCTCTTCGCCCAACGCACACTCGATCCCTTTCAATTTTTCCGTCGTTTTCGCCTCCGTTTCTTCCACGAGTAGGCGCGCTTTCTCCGTCGGCATCACGTAAAAACTGCGTTTGTCGTTCAAAACGAAGTCTTTATACACGTACCCCTTCTTTTCCAAAACGTTGATATGCGCCGTGATCATCGGCTTCGATACGTCCAACAACTCTTTGAGCATCATCGGCGTAAACCTGCCCTCTCGTCGCGTTACGATATTCAACATGCCCAGTTCGCTCGGGCGCACGGGTAAACCGCTCTTCAACCCCATATATTCCCTGCAAAATTTAGAAAATACGGCGTTTGCGTTCACGTACCTGTCCATACGCACCTCCCAAAAACTCGTTCACCTGCATTAACTATTATACCGCGCTACGGCGTACTTGTCAAGCGAATGACGAAAAAAATTTTTCTTTCGCGTCGTTTTCGCACGTATGCGCGTATGCGTATATATGATATTGTAAAAAATCGCGCGCGGAGTACGCGTTCGGGCCTATAACGACGTACGGGCGAATACGCTTTACGCATATTCGCCCGTATATCTTTTATATCGATAACATTAGTGTCTGAAATGTCTGTCTCCGACGAAAATCATAGCGATACCCGCCTCGTCGCACGCGTCGATCGAAAGCTGATCGTTCTTGCTGCCGCCCGGTTGAATGATCGCCTTGATCCCTGCCTTCACGCACTCCGCCACGCAATCGGGGAAGGGGAAGAAAGCGTCGCTCGCCATAACCGAACCTTGCACTTCGTCGCCTGCGTGTTGAATCGCCTGTTGCGCCGCCCAAATGCGGTTAGTTTGCCCCATGCCGATACCCGTCGTTCTGTCCGCTTTACCCACGACGATCGCGTTCGATTTCGTGTGTTTTACCACCTTCCAGTTGAACAGGAGCGCCTTCATTTCGTCCGCCGTAGGCGCGCGCTTGGTAACGACCTTGACGTTCTCTTCGGCAAACAGCGTATCGTCGTAGTCTTGCAACAACAAGCCGCCGTACACCTTCTTCATGTCGTACGCCGTCTTTTCGCGTTTTGCGCGAATATCGGGCAATTCTAACAACCGAATGTTCTTCTTCGTCGTCAACACTTCGATCGCTTCTTTCGTAAAGCCTTCCGCAATGACGATTTCGATAAAGATTTTGTTGATTTCTCTCGCCGTCGCTTCGTCTACGACGCGGTTGATCGCCAAAATGCCGCCGAATACCGATACGGGATCGGATTCGTACGCCTTGACGTACGCTTCGTGAATCGTTTCCCCTACGCCTACGCCGCAAGGATTCGCGTGCTTGCTCGCCACAACGCAAGGCTCGTCAAATTCTTTTACCAACTCCAACGCGCCGTTCGCGTCGTTGATATTGTTATAGGAGAGTTCCTTTCCCCACAGCTGTTTCGCCTTGGAGAGCGAACCTGCGCGCAAAAATACTTCGTTATAATAGGACGCGCTTTGATGAGGGTTTTCGCCGTAACGCATATCCTGCGCCTTTTCGTAAGCGAAGGTAACGGTGTCGGGATAACGAATGTCCAACTGTTGCGCCAAATAGTTGGATATCATGCTGTCGTATACCGCCGTATGCGCGAACACTTTATATTGTAAATACTTCTTCGTTTCCAGCGTAATTTCGCCGCTTTCCAACTCCGACAAGACGCGTTCGTAGTCTTTCGGATCGACGACGACGGCTACGTCTTGATAGTTCTTCGCCGCCGCACGGATCATCGTAGGACCGCCGATGTCGATGTTTTCCACCGCGTCGGCAAACGTTACGTCGGGCTTGGAGATCGTAGCCTTGAAGGGATACAAATTGACCGCGACGATATCGATCGTGTTGATATGCAGCTTTTCCAACTGCGCCATGTGTTCGGGATTAGAACGCATTGCCAGCAACCCTGCGTGCACGACGGGGTGCAATGTCTTGACACGCCCGTCTAAACATTCGGGAAAGCCCGTCAATTCGCTGATCCCGATAACGGGAAGCCCTGCTTCTTGCAACGCTTTCGCCGTGCCGCCCGTGGAGATAATTTCATAATCGCAGGCGATCAATCGCTTGCAAAAATCAACTATGCCCGCCTTGTCGGAAACGCTTACCAGTGCTCTTTTTTTCATAATATATCCACCTCGTGTATTTTTTTACGCTATTTTGAAACAAACTATGCGTATGGTTATCTTGTTGTATATACTGCTTATCGCTTATATCGCCGCTATCAATTTTTACGCGTTCCTGCTCGTCAAAACGCTGAAACGCCAAGAAACGGAAGACGCCGCCCGTCGACAAGCCGAACCGCCGTCCTCGTACCCCCAAAACCAACCGCCGGAGCAAAAATATATCGGCAAACTTTGCATCACGGGCGCGCTCGGCGGCGCAATCGCCGTGTACGCGTGTATGTTCTTGATGAAATTCCGCCGCGACGATCTGTTCTTGATGGTCGTCATGCCCCTGCTCGGCGTCGTCAACGTCTACGTTTGGATACTCCTCTTCCGCTCGGGCTTGGGCTTTTATATCGCGCGCTGATCGCTCGATTTCCTCCGCACGCGCGCCGATATATCTATTATAGCACACTTTTTCAAAATAGGAAAACAAAATGAGCAAAGTTTTTATTCTTTTTTATATTTCGTAAAAAATTCACATTTTTTTCGATATAGATTGTTAAAATAAACATAATTAAAAATTTTTATATTTTTTTGGAAAAACGGGCGATTTTTGTTTGACAATTTTTTTTGGAAGTGCTATTATATACAAGCGTTGTCGATACGGCGGCGAAGTGTGACAAATGCGGGTGTAGTTCAATGGTAGAATTCCAGCCTTCCAAGCTGGCCGCGTGGGTCCGATTCCCATCACCCGCTCCACTTTTTAACGCGGGCACGTATCCAATTGCGCCTGTAGCTCAGTTGGATAGAGCAACGGCCTTCTAAGCCGTGTGTCAGGAGTTCGAATCTCTTCAGGCGCACCAAATATATGGCGGGTGTAGCTCAGTTGGTTAGAGCGCCAGATTGTGGCCCTGGAGGTCGTGAGTTCGATTCTCGTCGCCCGCCCCATTATGACACTGGGGTGTCGCCAAGTGGTTAAGGCACCGGATTTTGATTCCGGCATTCGTAGGTTCAAATCCTGCCACCCCAGCCACAAAAGTGGCACTTTACATATCTTAGGCCCATTAGCTCAGTAGGTAGAGCACTTGACTTTTAATCAAGGTGTCCGGAGTTCGA
>CAZDCO010000054.1:0-5337 GCA_964504025.1 uncultured Clostridia bacterium | reverse complement strand
TCGGGGAGTTTCAAAAAAACATGGGAAGGGTACGTGAATAACCTGCAACGCAGGTGTACGGCGCGTGTCCGACTTGTTCGGGCTTGGGCTTTAAGCAATTCGTCGATCCCGACCTCGTTTGTCCCGATAAGACGAAAACGTTGCGCGAGGGCGCGATGAAGGTAACGGGTTGGAATTTAGGCTCGAATTCGATGTCGTTGATGGAGTTGACCGCCCTGTCCAAAGCGTACGGGTTTTCGTTGGACGTGCCCGTAAAGGACTTGCCGCAGGAGATCTACGACGTGTTGATGTACGGCAGCAAGGAGAGCGTGGAAATGGCCTATTCTACCCGATCGTTTTCGGGGAGTTTCAAAAAAACATGGGAAGGGTACGTGAATAACCTGCAACGCAGGTACGCGACTTCTACGTCCGACGGCGTGAAGAGCGATATCGAACGACTGATGCGGAACGCGCCCTGCGACGGCTGCCACGGCAAGCGGTTGAAGAAAGAGGCGTTATCGGTGTACGTTTGCGGTAAAAATATTTGGGACGTTTGCGAATTGTCGGTGGATCATCTTTGCGCGTTTATGGACGAAGTGCAAGCCAAATTGACGCCGACGGAGCATTTGATCGCGGACGCGATTATCAAGGAAATCAACGCGCGGTTGGGCTTCTTGCGGAACGTCGGGCTGAACTACTTGACGTTGTCGCGGACGGCGGTAACGCTGTCGGGCGGCGAGAGCCAACGTATTCGTTTGGCAACGCAAATCGGCAGCGCGCTGACGGGCGTGTTGTATATTTTGGACGAGCCGAGTATCGGCTTGCACCAACGGGATAACGAGAAGTTGTTGCACTCCTTGCAAGGCTTGCGCGATTTGGGCAATACGCTGATCGTCGTGGAGCACGACGAAGATACGATGCGTTCCGCCGATTATATCGTGGATATCGGTCCGAAAGCGGGCGTGCACGGCGGCGAAGTGGTGGCGTGCGGTACGCCCGAAGAGATTATGCAGTCCCCTCGTTCGATTACGGGCGATTATTTGGCAGGCAGACGGAAGATTGACGTGCCTGCGGTGCGCGCGAAGCCGACGGGGCGGTGGTTGGAGATCGACGGGTGCAAGCAAAACAATTTGAAAAACGTCAACGTGCGTATTCCCGTAGGGCTGATCACCTGCGTTACGGGTGTGTCGGGGAGCGGTAAATCGAGTTTGGTCAACGAGATCGTAGAACCGACGTTGTCGGCGCGCTTGAACGGCGCGAAACGGGCGCAGGGCAAGTACGACGCGATTCGCGGCGTGGAATATTTCGATAAAGTGATCGCGATCGATCAATCTCCGATCGGGCGCACGCCGCGGAGCAATCCCGCGACGTATACGGGCGTATTCAACGCCGTTCGCGAGCTGTTCGCGATGACGCCCGACGCCAAGGAACGCGGCTATAAGGCAGGGCGGTTCTCCTTTAATATTTCGGGCGGACGCTGCGAGCATTGTTTCGGCGACGGCATTATCAAGATTGAAATGCACTTCCTGCCCGACATTTTCGTGCCCTGTGAAGTGTGCGGCGGCAAGCGGTATAACCGTGAGACGTTGGAAGTGCGCTATAAGGGCAAGAGTATCGCCGACGTGCTGGATATGACGGTGGAAGAGGCGTGCGCGTTCTTCCAGCCCGTGCCGAATATTTATAACAAAATCAAGACGCTCAACGACGTGGGCTTGGGGTACGTGAAGCTTGGACAAAGCTCGACGACGTTGTCGGGCGGCGAGGCACAACGGGTGAAACTCGCCACTGAGTTGGCGCGCCGTTCGACGGGAAAAACATTGTATATTTTGGACGAACCGACGACGGGCTTGCACGCGTACGACGTGGATAAACTTATCCACATTTTGTTGAAGCTGCGCGAGGGCGGCAATACCGTGTTGGTGATCGAACATAATTTGGACGTCGTGAAAACGGCGGATTATATTATCGATTTAGGACCGGAAGGGGGCGACGGCGGCGGCGAAATCGTGTGCGTGGGTACGCCCGAAGAAGTTGCGCAAAACGAAAAGAGTTATACGGGGCAATTTTTACGCCGCGTGTTGTGATCTTTCGCGCGCGTGCGCGTAATATAGAATGGTAGAGCGGCGTTCGTTTGGAGCGTCGCTTTCTATTCGGTACGCGTTGATTTGCGGCGCAATGCTGTCAAAGCGTACATTTGCGGCGCAATGCCTCGTCGCGTTTCGGTTTCGCACCTCTCGTGCGCGCCCTCAACGCTCCTTGCCTTGCTTGCAACTGAACGCTTTTCGTTATATCGTTGTCATTGCGAGCGGCGGTACGCCGCGTGGCAATCTCCTGTCGGGTTTCCGTTAATGCTACACGAGATTGCTTCGTCGTGATGTTCCTCGCAATGACGAGTAGGGTCGGTACGCCGCGTGGCAATCTCTCACTCCACAAAAAAAATACTCTCCGCAAAAAAACTGCGGAGAGTGATTTTTTCTATTCGGAAAGGCGATTAGAACGCTTTGCCGGCTGAGCCGAGCACGTTGACGATCTTGTGTTTTACCATTTCTTTCATCATCGCGCGCGCGTCGCCAAGGTACTGACGAGGGTCGAAGTGGCCGGGGAATTCGCTGAAATGCTTACGGATCGCTGCCGTGAACGCTACGCGAAGGTCGCTGTCGATGTTGATTTTGCAAACTGCCATTTGAGCAGCCTTGCGAAGTTCGGATTCGGGAATACCGATTGCGTTGGGCATTTCACCGCCGAATTGGTTTACGATCGCCACTTTGTCTTGGGGGACGGAGGAAGCGCCGTGCAAAACGATGGGGAAACCGGGCAATCTCTTGCCGATTTCTTCCAAAATATCCAAGCGGAGCTTAGGATCTTGACCGGGCTTGAACTTGTACGCGCCATGAGACGTACCGATAGCAATCGCCAACGAGTCGATACCCGTTCTTTCAGTGAATTCTTGCACTTCGTCGGGGGAAGTGAATTGTGCGTCGGCATCGGAAACGTTTACGTCGTCTTCGATACCTGCGAGTTTACCGAGTTCGGCTTCAACTACGACGCCGTGATCGTGCGCATATTCGACTACTTTTTTCGTTAAAGCGATGTTTTCTTCCCAAGGCTTGGACGAAGCGTCGATCATAACGGAGGTAAAGCCGCCGTCGATGGAAGCTTTACAAATTTCAAAATCCGCGCCGTGGTCAAGGTGCATAGCAACGGGGATATCGTTTGTT
Organism: uncultured Clostridia bacterium; assembly: GCA_964504025.1. GTDB lineage: Bacteria > Bacillota > Clostridia > Christensenellales > Borkfalkiaceae > Scatosoma. Next base: position 2,140 of record CAZDCO010000054.1, on the reverse strand, counting down.
TCTACGGCAGCTTGAACGAGGTGCTTCAAATATACGGGGTTCGCATACTTTCTTGCGCCTGCAGATACCTGCAAAATAACGGGAGATTTTTCCTCGTTAGCGGCTTCGACGATAGCCTGAATCATTTCCATGTTGTTTACGTTGAACGCGCCGATAGCGTATTTGCCCTCGTACGCCTTCTTGAACATTTCGGTAGTATTTACCAAAGGCATAGTTATATTCCTCCAAAAAATTATCTTTTTTTAGTCGTTTACATTATACTCTATTTCCTGTAAAAAAGCAAACGAAATACGGGGGTAGCGTACTCTTTTTTTATTTTTTGCGCCGTTTTCGGCACGGAAAGAGCGCGTATGAAAAAAAAATGAAAAAAAATAAAAAAAATTGAAAAATGCCGTGCAAAACAGCTTGACTAAAATTCCGTTTCATAATACAATAAATGGGCAAGTGACGGAAAACGCTTACTTTTCCCCGTTTTTCCCCGTTAGTTGAACGGTGAAAGCAAACGGATGCCGCGTTGCAAAATCAATATTATAAATAATAAAAACACTTAGAAGGAGTAACTATAAGTATGAAAACCTATATGGCGCACGCCGAAACGGTTGAAAGAAAGTGGTACGTTATCGACGCAGAGGGCGTTGCACTCGGTCGTCTTGCAAGCCACGTAGCATCCGTTCTTCGCGGTAAACATAAACCCACCTACACTCCCAACGTAGACACCGGCGACTTCGTAATCGTTATCAATACCGATAAGGTCGTTTTGACGGGTAAGAAGTTGGAAGACAAATTCTACAGATATCACACCGCGTACATCGGCGGCTTGAAGGAAATTCCCTACAAGAAGCTTATGGCGGAAAAGAGCGACCTTGCCGTATACGAAGCGGTTAAGGGTATGCTTCCCAAGAACAGCCTTGGCAGAGTGATGTTGAAAAAGCTTCGCGTTTACAAGGGTGCGGAACACAACCACGCGGCACAAAAGCCCGAAGTTCTCAAAATCGACAAATAAGAGAGGTTTGAAAAATGGCAAAAGCAAACGTGAAAAAGAAAATTCAGTTCTGGGGAACGGGTAGAAGAAAGAAAGCGATCGCTCGTGTTCGCCTCATTCCCGGTGGCAACGGCACGATCGTAATCAACGATCGCAGCTTTGAAGATTATTTCCCTCAAGGAACGTTGCAATATATCGTTAAGCAACCCCTCGTAGCGGTAGAAGCGGAAGCGAAATACGACATTATGGTAAACGTAATCGGCGGTGGCTATACCGGTCAAGCAGGCGCGATCCGTCTTGGTATCGCTCGCGCGTTGTTGGAAGCGGAAGAAAACAGCCGTCCCGTATTGAAAGCGGCAGGTTTTTTGACGCGCGATCCTCGTGCAAAGGAAAGAAAGAAGTACGGCTTGAAGAAAGCTCGTCGCGCTCCTCAATTCTCGAAGAGATAATCTGTTTACGACAAAACGAAAGAAAGTGCATCTTGCGTGCGCTTTCTTTTTTTGCGTTCGGAGTGACGGAGTGTGGCGGTAGGGGGAGTGCGTGGAGTGCGTGTAGTGTGGAAAAACGTCATTGCAGGCGGCGGCTGATTGTTGTCATTGCGAGCGGCGCGGAGTGCCGCGTGGCAATCTCGTGAAGACGCACCCTGTCCTTGCGAGCGAAGCGCGGCAAATGATATAATGCCCGTAAGGGCATTTCCACCGGACGAAACGCCACGAAAATATATTTGGGAGGCAAACAATATGAAACTTTGGAAAAAAGTAGCGGCGTTGGCTTTGATCGCAGGGCTGTGTTGCACCGTTACTGCGTGCGATTTAGGTACGGGTGCGCCTGATACGAGTACGCCTGAACAATCGTCGGGCATGGAAGGCGAACCGGGCTTTGATCCGTCGGAAGGCGAGAGGGCTTATGAAGACGATACGTTTTATTATAATAGAACGGCTACGGAGGTAATCGTCGTAGGCTTAAAGAACCAAAGTGTAACTGAAATCGTGATTCCTGACGATGTAACGAGTATCGATGATATGGCGTTCAGAGGTTGCTCTTCGTTGACGAGTGTAAACATTCCCGACGGCGTAACGAGTATTGAAACAAATGCGTTCTTTGGTTGCTCTTCGTGGACGAGTGTAACGATTGGTGACGATGTAACGAGTATCGGAA
>CAZDCO010000053.1:0-5445 GCA_964504025.1 uncultured Clostridia bacterium | reverse complement strand
AACCGCGTACTCTTTTGCGCGACGGGTGCGTTGCTGTCTACCGTTTCGAGCGGGCAGGGCGAAAGCATACCTTGCGTGGCGCACGCCGTTGCCGTCGAGAACGTGTAAAACGGTTGGGAGGAGTGTTTCTATGTTTGCGGAATATATCGATATCGTATGGAGTTTCGTAAAGGCGTTCGCGGTGGGCGGCGGCATTTGCATGCTGGCGCAAATCGTGATCAATTATACCGACTTGACATCGGGAAAAATACTCGTTACCTTTATGCTTTGCGGCGTGGCGTTGCAAGGCTTGGGTTTGTATCAATACTTGGTAGATTTTGCAGGCGCAGGCGCGACCGTGCCGATCAGCGGTTTCGGGTATCTTTTGGCGAACGGCGCGATCAAAGGCGCGGAGAAAGGCTTGTTCGGCGCGTTTACGGGCGCGTTGTCGGCGGCGAGCGCAGGCGTTTCCGCCGCCGTGATCTTCTCCTTTCTCATGGCGGTATTCTTCCAATCGCGCAGCAAGAAAAATTGACGGCTACGGGGATAAATTCGGCTTGTTTCCGAATATATCCGATTGTAAAAACGTATCGGGAATCGCGCCGACGACGATCGATTCGCCGACTAACACGTCGGTAACGACGGCAAAATTTTCGGTTCGCGAGGGCATGACGATGCTGATGTCCGCAATGACGTTCAAATAAATCGAATGTTTCGTCTGGTTGATGCCCACGCTTTCAAACTCCGAAGAAAAACCGCAAGATACGCTGGATACGGGAATAATGCGAAAATGAATACTCGGTCCAAGCCCTGCAAACGCTTCGATCCCCGTCAACGCACCGAGGGGAACGGGAATTCCGTTCAAACTCAAATTTTTCAAATTCGACTGTGAAATGGAGGCGGTATCGCGCGCAATCCTGTTGATTTTTAAGGAGTTTGCCGACAAGCCTACGATATTGCCCTCGTCGTTTTTCGTGATCGTAACGAGATCGTCGTATCGCATATCGTCGCGCAGGGTATAATAGACGGCGTCGTTGACGGCGACCGTCGTGGAGGCGCGCATCGTGGCTTCGCTGATAGAAATCAACACGCGCGTAACGTTGCTTTGAAAGTGGAAAAACAACAGCGCGGCGACGAAAAATAGGGCGGCAAGAATGGCAAACAGCCGCTTTTTCCCTTTCTTGCACTTGCGTTTGCGCGCTTTCAGCGGATAGCGCGGCAAGTCGTATTCGTGAAATCTATACGTCATAACCGAGCAACGCTTCGATAATGCGCGCGTTTCCGCTTTGGAATGCGGAGTGGGCGAGTCGTGCCCGTAAGCCGTCGTCTAAGACTGTTTTTTCTATTTCCGCCGCCAAATCGTGCAAGCGTGATTGCGGCAATACGCGGCATAATCCGCGCGCTTGAAAATAGCGCGCGTTTTCCACTTGATCGCCGCGCGTTCGTCCCTCTAACGGTACGAGCAACGCCGACTTTTTCAGGGCGAGCAGCTCGAACAGCGTACCCGACCCTGCGCGCGAGAGGACGACGTCCGCACAGGCGTACGCGCTACCCATGTCCGCGACGAATTCCTTTTGAATGTAGTTCTTTATACGGCTTTCCATGAGGTTGCCCTTGCCGCAAACGTGCAGGACGACGTACCTTCTCGTCAAGCGCGGCAGTTGCGCGCGTACCGCCTCGTTGATCGCTCGGCTGCCGCTGCCGCCGCCGAATACGAGTACGACCGTTTGCGTGAGGGGAATCCCGAACCGCTTGCGCGCTTCCTTGCGCGAAGCGGAAAACAATTCTTTTCGTACGGGCGCGCCGCTGTATACGCCGTGTTCGATCGTTTTCGCCGTTTCGGGAAAGGAAGTGAACACCGCCTTGCACTTGCGCGCGGAGAGCTTGTTCGCCAGCCCGACGGAGAGATCGCTTTCGTGCGCGTAGCAGGGAATTTTCAGCTTATGCGCGGCGAGTACGACGGGCAACGCCACGTAACCGCCTTTGGAGAATACGACGTCGGGACGAATTTCCCGTAACCCCCGTCGCGCTTCCCGAACGGCGCGCAACAACGCGAGCGGAATACGCACATTGTTCGCAAGCGCACCAACGCCGCCGCCCCGTATCAATTTCGGACAACGCACGGTATAATAGGGCACGCCGCGTTTGACGATCAACTCCCGTTCGACGCCGTCCGTGCCCATATACGCCACGTCCGCGTCGCCGCGCGAGCATAACTCTTCTATCAACGCTACGTTCGGGATCACGTGTCCCGCGCTGCCGCCGCCCGTAAACAAGATCTTCCGCATAGTTCGCACTCCTTATCGCGGTATAATCGCTATATACTCTATATAATAGTATAGCCGCGCACCCGTTCGGATATGCCTCGCGACGTAAAAAAAGCCGCCTGCACGGAATGCAGACGGCTACGATCGTATTCGGTTGTCAACATTCGTACGCGCGTGCCACGTCTCTCGCCGCCGCCGCTACTCGATCGCGGAGGGAAGCAGGGGAGAGTACGGTAACGCCCACGCCCAAACCTAAAATTTTTCGGATCAAGCCCTCGTCGTCGGGCAAAGTAACCGTGGCGATCCACCCGTCCTCTTTACGGCGCAAGTTTTCGCACCCCAACCAGTCTTGCGCGTCGGCGAACGCCTCTTCGGTAACGGCGAACGTCGCGGTAACGGACGGCGTGTCGTTCGTCCAATAGCTGAGCGGAATATCCTCGCGCGTGAACGGGCGTTTTTGGAAACGCTCGTCCGTTTTCACGCAGGAATACACTCTGCCGATACGGAACAGTCGAAAGGCGCGTTGCTTGTGGCAAAAGGCGTAGACGTACCAAACGCCCTGCTTAAAAACCAAAACGTGCGGTTCGATCTTACGGGTACTCTTTTCCCCCTTGCGAGAGTGGTACACGATTTCGATAACGTTGCGTTCGCGGATACATTCTTCAAATAATTTCAACTTTTCGGAAAAGGCGCGCGTATCTCCCCACGAACCGCCGTCGATCAAAATCGAACCTACGCTCCCCGATAACGCCACGTCCCGAAGTTCCGTCTTCGCTTGCGCCGAAAGCTTGCGCCTGGCTTGTAAAAACCGTTCTTGCGGCAGTTGCGAATACATAGCCGTCAACGCTTCTATCGCCGCCTCGTATTCTTCCTTCGTCATAAAGCCCATGGGCAGTTTGTAGCTGTCGGAAATGCAAATGCCGCCGTTCCTGCCCTGCTTGACGTACACGGGCACGGTCAACGATAACAAATCGATATACCGATAGACGGTTCGCGTGGAAATTTCGTGTTTCTCGGCAAGCTCCGTCGCCGTTACGCGCCTCTTTAACAATAGATCGAACAAAATATCCAACAAAATGGCAAATTTCATATACGCCCCCTAAAAAATTTTTTCTTTGCGTAGAAATATTTTACCATATATGACAAATATTGTCAAGTTTTCCGTAGTATACTATACGCAAAAGGAGGAAAAAAAGTATGTGTACTTATGAAAGAAACGCACCGCAACGGGAACGGGAGAAACGGGCGAAGCAAAACGAGGCTTGGAACGAGTTGTTGTGGGAGCGGTTGTTGACGACGTCGCGAGAGGATAGCGTGCGCGCGTTGCGCGCCGCCCTCGGCTTGCGCGAACGGGAAAGGAGTGCGAACGTACGCGAACGCGCGCTTTCGTAACGCCGACGGGGAAGACGGGCGCGGTTTGCGCGAAAAAATCGCCGTGAAAAGCGGAAAAGTAGATTAAAACGCTTGACAAGGCGTAAAAAAACGGGTACAATAAAGCTATTATGAAAGGTTTTATGTGTGTAAACGGGCATTATGAAATTTATGCGTACGCCTATTGCAACTGCTACGTAGGCGAAATTTTATAATGCACGCGAAAACGCAAATAACCGCAAAATAGGAACGGTAAAACGGTTTGCAATCGCGGCGAACCGTTTTTTATTTTTTAACGGCAAGGAGGCATAGACATGGCAGTCAACGCAATGGACGTATTACGCGAAAGAGGATTTATCAAACAAACGGTGTACGAGGACGAGTTGTACGAAAAACTCGGCAAAGAAAGCGTACCCTTTTATATCGGCTTCGATCCCACGGCGGATTCGTTGCACGTAGGGCATTTTTTACAGCTGATCGCAATGCACCACATGCAACAGGCAGGGCATAAACCGATCATTTTGATCGGCGGCGGCACGGCAATGGTCGGCGATCCCTCGGGCAGAACGGATATGCGTTCCATGATGACCAAGGAAACGATCCGTCATAACGTCGAGTGCTTCAAAAAACAAATGTCCCGTTTCGTCAGCTTCGAGGGCGACAACGCCGCAGTGATCGTCGATAACGGCGATTGGCTTCTCAACTTGAATTATATCGACTTCCTTCGCGAAGTCGGCGCGCATTTCTCCGTCAATCGTATGCTCAGCGCGGAATGTTTCAAGCAACGCTTGGAACGCGGTTTGTCCTTCTTGGAATTTAACTATATGTTGATGCAAGCGTACGACTTTTTGGTGCTCTACCAAAAATACGGCTGCTGTTTAGAGTTGGGGGGCGACGATCAATGGAGTAACATTTTGGCAGGCGCGAACTTGATCCGTATCAAGGAACAAAAACCTGCATTCGCCATGACGTTTACCCTGCTCACCACTTCGGACGGTAAGAAAATGGGCAAAACCGCCAAGGGCGCGGTGTGGTTGGACGAAAACAAAACGACCCCGTACGAATTTTATCAATACTGGCGCAACGTGGACGACGGCGACGTGGAGAAGTGCATGAAGCTGCTCACCTTCCTGCCGTTGGACGAGATCGAAGAACTTTGCCGCTATAAGGACGAGCGTATCAACGCGGCGAAAGAACGGCTCGCGTTCGAGTTGACGAAAGAGGTGCACGGCGAAGAAAAGGCGACGCTCGCGCAATCGCAAGCGAAGGCGGCGTTCGGCGGCGGCAATGCGGAGTTGTTGACGAAAGAAGTGGAGAACGTTGCCACGATCGTGGACGTTATGGTGGCTTGCGGCATTGCCAAATCGAAGGGCGAAGCGCGTCGTTTGATCGAACAGGGCGGCGTTTCCGTGAACGATAGCAAAGTGTCGGACGTGAATATGGAAATTCCTTCCAAGTCCTTTACCTTGCATAAGGGCAAGAAAGTGCATTTGCAAATCAACGTGAAGTAAAGAAAAATCAGCATAAAAAGCGAGTTGAGTTGTTCTCAGCTCGTTTTTTTGTTGCTCTATTGCCATTGCGCGCGGCGGTTTTTGTCATTGCTGCATGAGATTGCTTCGTCGTTACACTCCTCGCAATGACAAAAAGGGGGTGCGGTGCGCGAAGAGTGGGGAAAAGTGTCATTGCGAGCCGTAGGCGTGGCAATCTCTTGTTACTGCCGAACCGTCATTGCGAGCGGCGGTACGCCGCGTGGCAATCTCCTATACCTCGCCCCCTCCCACTAAAAATTTTTAAGATTTTTTCATAAAAATATTGTTAGGTACTTGAC
>CAZDCO010000052.1:0-6023 GCA_964504025.1 uncultured Clostridia bacterium | reverse complement strand
GGTGATTTGTCAAACTAAGTGCAACACTTTTTAAGAAAAAGTTCAAATAAATCTTGTGGTTTTTGAAAATTTAATATCTTTTTCGGTCTGGCGTTAATTAACGCCAGATTTTTTTTTGAGCGTTTTCGTAGAAATGCGAGAAAGATTATGCCCTTTGGGGTAAAACTCTCTTAATAGATTGATAAGGTAGGGGCATTGTTGTTTTCCGTTTGCAGTGTACGCTAAAGCATTTTTAACGACACTCCGTTAAAAATGCTTTTTTCACGTCTCCGCATACCTGCGGTTGCACTCGTAACCTCCGTCGAAAAAAACTCCGCGTAAATTTTTTTCATTTCTCTTGCGTAGATGGGAAAAATGTGCTATACTATATGCGTTCGTTGCCTACCGCGAGAGGTAAACTTGGCAACGCGAAAGGAATGAAAGCTATGCAAATCAACAATGACGTGCGCTACGTTGGCGTGAACGATCACGAAATCGACCTCTTCGAGGGGCAATACGCCGTTCCGAACGGAATGTCCTACAACTCTTATCTCGTTTTAGACGAACTCGTCGCCGTTATGGACACGGTAGACGTGCGGTTTTCGGACGAGTGGCTCCGCAACGTGGACGTGGCTTTGCAAGGGCGCGTGCCCGACTATTTAGTCGTGCAACACGTCGAACCCGATCATTCCGCGAGTGTAGTCGCGTTTGCGTCGCGCTATCCGACGGCGAAGATCGTGGCGTCGGCAAAGGCGTTCGTGATGCTGAAAAACTTTTTCGGGACGGACTTTTCCGATCGAAGAATCGTCGTTGCGGAGGGGGATACGTTGCCGCTCGGCAAGCACGTTTTGCAATTTATCGCCGCGCCCATGGTGCACTGGCCGGAAGTCGTCGTAACGTACGATCGTACGGATAAGATACTCTTTTCGGCGGACGGGTTTGGAAAATTCGGTGCGAACGATAGAGAAGAGCCTTGGTTGGACGAGGCGCGCCGCTATTATATCGGGATTGTCGGAAAATACGGCGTGCAGGTGCAAAAATTGTTGCAAAAGGCGGCGGCGTTGGAGATTGAAATGATTTGTCCTTTGCACGGCCCCGTGTTGTCGGGTGATTTATCCGCGTATTTGCACGCGTACGACGTATGGTCGTCCTATCGCGTAGAGGAGGACGGCGTCGTCGTTGCGTACACGTCCGTCTACGGGAATACGCGCGGTGCGGCGTTACGGCTTGCGGAAGAGTTGCGTGCGCGCGGCAGAAAAGTAACGACGTACGATTTAGCACGGTGCGATATGGCGGCGGCGGTGGCGGACGCGTTCCGTTACGGCGATCTCGTTTTGGCAACGACGACATACAACGGGGATATTTTCCCGTATATGCGTACTTTTATCGAACACTTGGTGGAGCGGAATTTCCAAAACCGACGCGTAGCGTTGATTGAAAACGGAAGTTGGGCACCCGTGGCGGCGCGCGTAATGCACTCGCTGTTAGAGGCGTGCAAGGGCTTGGCGTTTACCGATACGACGGTGAAATTGTTATCCGCCTGCAACGCCGATACGACGGCGCAACTCGACGCGCTTGCGAACGAACTTTGTACCGCTGTCGAGAAGACGAATGTGCTGAAAAAGACGTATACGTGCAAGGTTTGCGGCTACGTATACGAAGGAGAAACGTTGCCGCCTGATTTTACCTGTCCCGTTTGTCGGCAGGGCGCGGACGCCTTTGAGGAAGCGTAAAGTTGTAGATAAACAACGGTTGGATAAGGAGGGTCGAAGATGCCTTTTTGGAAGGATATTTTGAACGGAGGTATCGACCGTGATTTTGACGGCGATATCGACGACTGGGATAGGGAAATTGCGTTTGAGGACGATTGTCGTCGAAGAGAAGAGGAAGAAAGACGGGGATCGTATTTTAGTGAAAACGATTCTTGGAAAGACGACTATTCGTACGATATGCGATACGGTATCGATCCCGAAGATTACGACGACGAGGACGAGTATTTGGATGCGCTGGAGAGAGCAAGAGAAGAACGAGAGTCCGCTTTCGGTTTAGAAACCGTTGACGAGGAAGAGGAAGACTACGATTTCGACGAAGACGAATTGTGGGGCGTGGAAAAAACGGAACGAGAGGGCGAATACGACGTGCGCAGCACTCCCAAGAAGACATGGCGTGCCGAGGAACGGGCCGTCTATGATTATGACGAGGTAAAACCGTTGGAATTTACGGTATCCTTATCGTTTGAAGAGCCGAAAAGAACGAAGCCGTCCGACGGCGTTTGGAAATATTACGACGAGAGTTTTGGAGGCAATTGGCACTACGACCGAGCTTTGATCGAACACTTTTCAGAGTTGGCAATCGATTATGAAGCGAACGGGGACGAAACGCTTGCAAATATCATCAAAGAAACGTACGCGATCGATCGGGAAAGGGCTGTAAAATACTTAAAATGGCTTTGGGAAACGTTTACGCCCGACTTGTTCGCCGACGAGGAAGAGGCGGTGTACGAGAGGCAGTCGTATAGGGGCAGGGGTTTGTTGATTGAAGAATTGATCAATGAAGAACCGTCGGAAGAATTGTATCGTTTGTTAAAGTCAGACGAAGACTTCTTGCATGCTGCGTTTAGAGATTGCGTACATCAAAAACACGAGTGCGGCTTCGTCAAAGATTATATGATTTTGATGATTACGTACGGCGACGCGCCTGCGGCAAAAGTCGTATACGAGCGTTATTTGGAAGGACAAAAAGGACGGTATTCCGATAACGATTTAGCGAAACTTTGGGAAGACGTCGTTCATAATATCGATTGGCTCGATTTCGACGATAAGGAAAAATTATCGATTACGCAATTCTTCGTTCCGACGATCGAGGGGCTTGGCGTTAGAAGCCGAAAGCCGTTGGCTACGCTTGCCGAATATCAAAAAGGTTGGAAGGAAGCGATAGCGATCGCCGAAGAGATCGATAAAGAGGAACGGGAAGAAGAACAGGAGGGAGAACGGAAAGAAGAACCTGCGCCCGTGGTGGCTCGATACGCGTGGCGTAAGAGCGTTGCCCCGTCTAAAATGCGATACGCCGACCCGTGCGAATACGAAACGCCGGAAGAATTCGAGAAAGCAGTTGCTATCGGATACGCAAAGTATGAGGAAGAGAAAGCGAAGAAACGGCGCGAGGGCTATACAAAAGAGAACGTGTGCCGCTTTTGTACAGTTGATCTGATAGGCGCGACGAGATCTACGCCATACTATCTGACGGGCGATTTAGATTTGTCGGTGGGCGACGAAGTCATCGTGCCGTACGGAAAGGAGAATGAAGAGGTGCAAGGACTGGTCGTTGCAACGGGGACGCGTTACGCGTCAACCTTTCCGTTTGATATACGACAAATTAAAACGGTGCTTCGGGTAGAGCGAAAGGCAAACGATAAGTAACGCGTTTTTGAAAATACGACAACGTAAAAGGGAAGCCGCTTGGCATAACGCCGAGCGGCTTCCCTTTATATTATACATTATGGTTGTATGAAAAGAGTGTATTCGATTCGCCGCCACCATGGCAGATCTTTTTGCAGTCGCGTGCATTCAAAAAAAGAAGAAGGACACTCAACGAGTGTCCTTCTTCTGGTGCCACCGATTGAAAGACAATCGAACACTCTATAAAAGAAGAATCCCGATCAATTTCGGGGGAGAAATTGTCGGGATAGTCGTCGCCGTTTTCACGCGCTTTTTTACACGCATACGCCCAAAAGCCGTCCAAATCTTTCTTGTTGATAAGCGTTTTTCCGTCTTTTTCAATACGAACGCCGTTGTTGATTTTTTCAGCGAAAACTTCGCTTGCGTTCTGCTCCAAATTCCACTTTCAAAGTGGCTTCTTCATTTATAAAAGTAATTTTTCCCCTTAATTCCCCAATATTCTTTGGGAAAAATGGTAGATTTTTTTATGATTGAGTGGGATTAGAAGAAGTGTTTTATTTATAAAAACATTTAAAAAATCGAAGCCCATTAGCATTTTTCTGGGTTTACCCTAAAAATAACTTGTAAATACAGTGTAAAAATAATATCCAATTAAAAATACTATACCCTATCGGGTACAATACGTTAATTTTTAATAAAAATCAACCCGAAAGGGTATAATTACTTAAAAACACTTGACAAACGCCCCGAAAGGGTATAAAATAGTAGTATGAAAAATGTAAGTGAATTTGTAAAACTGAATAGAAAGGCGTTGGGTTTAACCCAAGAAGAGTTTGCGATGCGTGCAGGACTTGGGCTTCGATTTGTCCGTGAGTTAGAACAAGGCAAAAAGACTTTGCGTATCGATAAAGTCAACCAAGCATTGGAAATGTTTGGCGCGAAATTATGCGTGGGGAGGATAGATAAGGATGAGTGATACTTATAGAACAGCCTATGTTTATGTCCGCAACATTTTTGCTGGGTTATTGTTGGAAACTGATTTCGGGTATTCGTTTGTTTATGACGGCGAGTATTTGCAAAAAGAAAACGCAACTGCTGTTAGCTTGACGTTGCCGCTTAGCAAAAACGAGTATAAGTCGAAAACATTGTTTCCATTTTTCGATGGATTGATTCCCGAAGGCTGGCTCTTGGATATTGTAACGCATAATTGGAAGATTTTGCCAAATGATAGATTTGGTGTGCTTTTGGTTGCCTGTAAGGATGCGGTAGGAAATGTAAGCGTAAGGGGTGAAAAAGAATGACGTGTTTGTGTTGTGGTAAAAAGTTTACGCAAAAAGCATTGCCCGAAGAATTAGAAAGCGGTTGGCATAAAGAATGTATAAAAGCATTTTTCGGCTCACAAAAACTACCCGTATTAGATGTGTCGGAAGAAACCCTGAAAAGATTGGCGGAAGAGAGTACGAATAAGGGCTTTACCGTTCCCGGAGTACAAAAGAAATTGTCGTTGCATTTGACGGAAGAAAGTTCGCCGAGATTAACTCTTGTGAATTATCCAACGGGATATATATTAAAGCCGCAAACGGAAGAATATGAAACTTTGCCCGAAGCGGAATATTTAGTTATGCAAATGGCAAAGCAAGTTGGTATAAAAACCGTCCCTTTTGCGTTGATTAAAATGAATGGGCAAGGTGATCTTGCTTATATTACAAAAAGGATTGATAGAGTAACCGTTGACGGAAAAAAACAAATGCTTGCGATGGAAGATTTCTGCCAATTGGAAGAGCGTTTAACGGAAGATAAATACAAGGGTTCTTATGAGCGTTGCGCTAAGGTTATCCAAAAATATTCATCTATGGCGAAATTTGATTTGACGGAGCTTTATTTGCGCTTGGTTTTCTCTTTTGCGGTTGGAAATTCGGATATGCACTTGAAGAATTTTTCATTGATAGAAAAGGCGGAAGGTAGTAGCGAATATGTGTTATCTGCTGCGTATGATTTGCTCCCCGTTAATGCAATTATGCCCGAAGACGAAGAAGAATTTGCGTTGACGTTGTTTAAAAAGAAACGCAAAATTAGACGCAAGGACTTCTTGTTGTTTGCAGAAGAAGTCGGGATTGAGCAAAAATCCGCAGAAAAAATGATTGCAAAGGTAATTAATGCAAAGGATAGTTTTATAGCAATGTGCGAGGGGTCGTATTTATCTGCTACCGTGAAAGAAAGGCTGATAAAATTGATAGAAAAACGCGTGGAAGCGTTGAAATAAATGGGATTGAGGTTAGGCGTAAAATGTATGCCTAACCTCAATTTCGTGCTAAATGTTGGAAAAAACTTAATCTGTTCTTTTTGGCGTGGGCAGAAAAGCACTTATTATAAAATAGAACTGTTTTTATAGAAAACTCTTGACAATCAATGTTGAAAAGTGTATAATATATAAAAAGGAAAATACTAAATATAGGGGTGTATTATGGTTTTGATGGAAAAATTAAATAGTGCGTTCAAACCGAATACGCCTATTTTTATGGAAGAAATACAAGCGATTCTTTCAGAGTATTCTCGTCCACGTATTTATCAATTTATTGCGGAGGCTGTTAAAAGTGGCGCGTTGATGCGTTATGATAATGGTGTTTATTATATTCCCACAAAAAC
>CAZDCO010000051.1:0-6214 GCA_964504025.1 uncultured Clostridia bacterium | reverse complement strand
CAAAGGACCGTAGTCCCACGTGTTTGCCAAGCCGCCGTAAATTTCGCTGCCGGGGAAGATGAACCCTCTGTTCTTGCAAAGGGATACGAGTTTTTCCATTGTTACCGCTCTTTTGTTTGCCATAACGCATAACCTCTTCGTTAAATTTGTTATCCCCATTATTATACGCTATTTGCCCTTTCAAAGTCAAACAAAAGGGGAACGATTTTGCAATTTTTTTCGGCGGTGGCAGGCGATTTGTCGAAAAAGGGGCGGTTGCGTGCGGACGGTGAAATATTTTTATAAAAAACGTGAAAAAAATCGAAAAAAATTAGCGGTTATCTATTCCCTTTTTTTGAAATATGTGTTATAATGATATAACTACGAGTATACACGTTTAACGAGGAGAAAAATATGCTTTCGGATATTGAAATTGCGGAAAGCGCGTCCTTATCGGATATCAGGGACGTGGCGGCAAAGCTGGGACTGACGGAAAACGAGCTGGAACTGTACGGAAAGTACAAGGCGAAAATTTCTTTACCTAAAAACGCGGAACGGAAAGCCAAACTGATTTTGGTTACGGCGATCAACCCCACCGCTTCGGGCGAGGGAAAAACGACGGTGTCGATCGGGCTTGCCGACGGCTTGTCGAAGATCGGCAAACGGGCGTGCCTTGCCTTGCGCGAACCCTCTCTCGGTCCGGTATTCGGGATCAAAGGCGGCGCGGCGGGCGGCGGCTACGCGCAAGTCGTACCCATGTCCGATATTAACCTGCATTTCACGGGCGATTTACACGCGATTACGGCGGCGAACAACCTCCTTTGCGCGTTGATGGATAACCATATTTTCCGTGGCAACGCACTCCGAATCGACGTCAACAATATCTATTTCCATCGTTGTATGGATATGAACGAACGCGAGCTGATCAACGTTACGATCGGCGGTAAGGGCAGAGGGGTGGAACGCGAGGATCACTTCGACATTACCGCGGCGAGCGAAATTATGGCGGTACTCTGTTTGGCGACGGATATCGACGATTTGAAAAGACGGCTGGGCGAGATTATCGTCGGCTTGAACGAGGACGGCGACTTCGTCCGCGCCAAGGAAATTCCGGGTGCTGTCGGTTCGATGGCGGTACTCTTGAAAGACGCGATGAAACCGAATTTGGTACAAACGCTCGAACATACACCTGCGATCATTCACGGCGGACCGTTTGCGAATATCGCGCACGGCTGCAACAGCGTGCAAGCGACGTACGCGGCGATGAGTCTTGCGGACTACGCGGTAACGGAGGCAGGCTTCGGCGCGGATCTCGGTGCGGAGAAATTCTTGGATACCAAGTGCCGCGCGGCGAATATCGAACCGAATTGCGTCGTGATCGTGGCGACGGTCAAGGCGTTGAAATTGCACGGCGGTGCGGCGAAAGAGAACCTTGCTACGGAAGATCTCGCAGCGTTGGAAAAGGGTATGCCCAACCTGTTGAAGCATATCGAAAACGTGCAAAACGTGTATAAGAAGCCCGTTGTCGTGGCGATGAACCGCTTCTTTACCGATACGCAGGCGGAAACCGATCTCGTCATCGAAACGGTGCGCAAGGCAGGCGCGACGGCAATCTTTACCGATGTGTTCTTGAAGGGCGGCGAAGGCGGCAAGGAACTTGCCGAAGCCGTGGTGAAAGCGTGCGAAATTCCGTCGAAACTCGAACACCCGTACGAATTGAACGAGGGCGTTTGCGAGAAGATCGAAAACGTAGCGAAGAAGATTTACGGCGCGGACGGAGTGGACTTCTCCGAAGACGCGCTTGAGAAGATTAAGATTATCGAAGAAAAGGGTTGCGGCAACCTGCCCGTCATCATTGCGAAAACGCAATATTCCCTTTCGGACAACGCGGAATTGTTGGGACGGCCGCAAGGTTTCCGTATCAATGTGCGCGACATCGTCTTGAAGGGCGGCGCAGGCTTTATCGTCGCGATCGCAGGCAAGATTATGTTGATGCCCGGTTTGGGTGCGCATCCTGCCGCCGAAAAAATCGATTTGTTGTCCGACGGGACGATCGTCGGACTTTCCTGATAGGCAAAAAACCGTTGATTTTTGCAACGGAACGCTTTTCCTTCGGGAGAGGGGAGTGGGGATATAACCCCCTTGCCATCGCGAGGAGCTTTGCGATGAAGCAATCTGTTGCCGCTTGACCGAGGACGAGATTGCCGCGCCTGACGGCTTGCAACGACGAAAAAACGAAAAACAGAGATAGAATATGAAGACCATAGAAGCAACGAATTTCATTGAACAAATCATCAACGAGGACATCGAGAACGGCAAAATCAACGCCGTACAAACCCGTTTCCCTCCCGAACCGAACGGCTATTTGCATATCGGGCATATCAAGAGTATGCTCGTAAACTTCGGTACGGCGAAGAAATACGGCGGCAGCTGCAACCTCTTTTTCGACGACACGAACCCGTCCAAAGAAAAGACGGAATTCGTAGACGCCATTCGCAAGGATATTTCCTGGGTGGGCTATTCTTGGGCGAAAGAGGTGTACGCATCCGATTTCTTCGATACCATTTACGAATACGCGGAAAAACTGATTTTGGACGGCAAGGCGTTCGTTTGCGACCTTTCCCCCGAAGAGATCAGCGCGACGCGCGGTTCGTTGACCGAAGCGGGCAAGGAAAGTCCGTATAGAAACCGTAGCGTAGAAGAGAATTTGCGTCTCTTCCGTGAAATGAAGGACGGAAAATATCCCGACGGCAGCAAGTGCTTGCGTGCGAAGATCGATATGGCGTCGCCGAACATGAATATGCGCGACCCCGTCATCTACCGCATTTTGCGTTGCACCCATCACCGCACGGGCGACAAGTGGTGTATCTATCCCATGTACGACTACGCGCACCCCATTTGCGATTATTTACAGGGTGTTACCCACTCGTTATGCACGTTGGAGTTTGAGGACCACCGCCCGTTGTACGACTGGGTAGGTATCCAACTCGGCTTTGCGCCGAAGCCCCGTCAAATCGAATTTGCGCGGTTGGCGGTAACGAATATGGTTATGTCCAAACGGTACTTGAAACGCCTTGTGGAAGAGGGACACGTACACGGTTGGGACGATCCCCGTATGCCGACGGTGGCAGGCTTGCGCAATCGCGGCGTACCCCCCGAAGCGTTGTTAGATTTCTGTACGAAAATCGGTATCGTCAAAGCAAATTCCGAATGTCAGTTGTCCTATTTGGAAGCGTGTATTCGAGACAACTTGAACGAGAACGCGGAACGCGCCATGGCGGTGTTAGATCCGTTGAAAATGACGATTACCAACTACCAAGGCACGGAAGAGCTGGAAACGGCGATTCACCCCTTGAAGCCGGAGTTGGGTGTGAGAAAGGTGGCGTTCTCCGATACGGTATACATCGATCGCGCCGACTTCTCGTTGACCCCTCCGCCGAAGTATCAACGTTTGAAGCCCGACGGCTACGTGCGGTTGAAGAACGCGTATATCGTGCATTGCGACGAAGTCGTAACGGACGACGAGGGGAACGTAGTCGAGTTGAAGTGTTCGTACGTACCCGAAAGCCGTTCGTCGAGCGATACGAGCGGTATCAAAGTCAAGGGTACGATTCAATGGGTAGACGGTAAAACGGGCGTGGACGCGGAAATTCGCCGCTACGGTACGTTGTTGAAAGACGCCGACTACGCAGGGCAAGATTTCGCCGAACGTATGAATACCGAAAGCGAGCATATCTTCTACGGCAAAGCCGAACCGTACTTGGCGGAGAGCGCGGAGAACAAGGCGTTCCAGCTGATGCGCGTGGGATATTATAAAAAATGTACGAAAGAGGACGGCGGTTTGGTGCTGTCCGAGATCGTTTCCCTGAAGGATAACTTTAACAAATAAGGAGAGGAAATCATGCTATTGTCAACGTCATTGCTCGCGTATTTGCCTTTGATCGTAGTGGCTATCTCTGCAGTAGTGCTGCTGATCGCCTTTTTGGTGGGCTGTAAAAAGGGCGCGCGCAAAGTGAGCTGGAGCGGCTTCGTTTGGTTATTCGCCGCGGTGCTGTTCGTCGTCTTGGACAAAACGTTGTTTGCCGAAAACAACCCGATCGCGGCTATGTTTTCCAATCTTGGCGACGCGGTAGGCGCGTTTATCGGTTCGTTCGTTTTGGCAATCGTTGCCTGCGTCGTCGCACTCGTCTTATACGGCGTGTGCACGCTCGCCTTCCGTCCGCGCGTGAAGCGGATCAAGAAGAAAGCGGATATCTATTCGATCGACGACGAGGGCGTAGAGTACGACGAGGAGTATTACGACTACGACGACTACGAAGAGTACGCGTCCCGTAAGATGGTGCGTTTCAAGGGCTACGGTACGCCTTCGATCTTCTCACGGTTGTTCGGCGGTATTCTTTGCGCCGTCAACGTTTTGATGGTGCTCGCCGTGATCGTGTGCGCGGCTTTGCTCGTAATCAACGCTACGCAACTGAGTGATGGGCTCGGCGAAGCAATGAGTGCGCCGCTCGTGCAAAAGGCGGTGGAGTTCTCGCGGACGTACGCCATGGACGTGGCGATCGTCGGGATCTTGATCGGTTACGCGTGCAAGGGACGGCGGAAAGGGTTTATGGAAACGTTGCGTTCCCTCTTCTGCGCGGTCGGCGGTACGATATGTGCCATTTTGGCGTTCGTGTTGCCCTTTATGGCAATGCCCGAAGGTAGCGCGTTGGCGATCTACGTTTCGCGTTGCGAGGACGCGGCGAATCAGTTGTTCGGTTCGATCCTCGGGCAGTTTACCCCGATTATCGGTAAATTGCTCGCAGGCTTGATCTTGTGGCTCGTGTCGATCGTATTGTTGAAGTTGCTCGACGCGCTCTTGAAAAAGATTTCCGAAATCGTATACGCGCGCGGATTTTTGAACGTCGTAGACGGCTTGTTGACGTGTGCGATCTACTTTATTATCGGAATCGTCGTTGTGGCGTTGCTGTGGGCGGTTTGGTACGTGTTGAGCTATTTCGGCATTTTCACCGCCGACAAACTGTTCGCGACGGACGCGTCCCTCTCGTACGGCTTGTTTAAGACGATGGAACAATTCCTCAAACCTATCCTCGATCAAATCAAGGGTATGTTTGCAGGCGGCATGTAAACGAAAAAACGTATACTTTCGGGGCAGGTGTGCACTCAACGCATACCTGCCCCGTTCTTTTTTGGGAAATTATTCGAACTGATTGGCTAAAATATCGGCAGTCAGTCGGGCTAAATTCATATCGTTGCCGTCCATTTTCGCGCCCTCTTCTTGTGAAAGAATCGCCACCGCGCCCAAACAGTCGCCGCCGGAAACGATCGGCACGATAATTTGCGCCGTAACGCCGTCCTCATGCGCCGCGGTGAGGGGCAATACGTCGCCGCCGTCGGCAGCGTTCGCGATATAGCTGCGCCGCTCTTTCAATATGCGCTCCATATCGGCGGAAAGTGTCCTGCCGTCGAACTCCTTTTTGCCGTCGCCGAACGCGTGCAAGACGCCGTCGGTATCGCAAATGACGGCTAATTTGCCGCTGAGGTCGCCCAACGAACGCGCCGTCGCCTTGCTAAACCGCTCCAATGTGGCGATCGGGGAGTATTTTTTGAGCATGAGTTCGTCGCGCTCGGTGAAGATCTCTAACGGATCGCCCTCTTTGATACGCAGCGTGCGCCTGATTTCCTTTGGAATGACGACGCGTCCCAGCTCGTCGATTCTTCTTACGATTCCCGTTGCTTTCATGGTTGTTTCCTCCGTTTCATAAATATTTTGCGGCGACGGGAGAAAAATATGCGTGGCGAGAGGGGTGGAATTTGAAAAAAATAAAATTTTTTCTGAAAGTGCAATGAAATAAGTTGACAAACGCATTCCGTTACGGTATAATAATTGCGTTAATGCGGTCGTGGCGGAACTGGCAGACGCGCAAGACTAAGGATCTTGTGGGTAACTCCATGCAGGTTCAATTCCTGTCGACCGCACCAAAAAGAAAGACATCCCTTGTGGGTGTCTTTCTTTTTGCATAAACGAATTTCGACGGGAATTGAGGGTTGGAGGAACTTTTCGGGAGAAAAGTTGTTTTGCCTCGAATACTGCCACTACAAAAAAGTTTGGGCAAAACCAGACGATTGATAATCGCCTGCCGGGGCGCGCCGCTAAAGGCGCAATTCCTGTCGACCGCACCAAAAAAACGGGCATTTTTAGCGAAAAATCGTTAAAAAGTGCCCATTTTCAGTT
>CAZDCO010000050.1:0-6464 GCA_964504025.1 uncultured Clostridia bacterium | reverse complement strand
AAACTCATTGAAGAAGTAAAAGCTATGACCGTTCTCGAATTGAACGAACTCGTTAAAGCATTGGAAGCTGAATTCGGCGTAAGCGCAGCAGCTCCCGTAGCAGCAGCAGGCGCAGCAGGTGCAGCAGAAGCAGCTCCCGCAGCAGAAGAAAAGACGGAATTCGACGTTGTTCTTAAGGACATCGGTGCGAACAAGATCGCGATCATCAAGGTTGTTCGTGAAGCTACCGGTCTTGGCTTGGCTGACGCGAAGAAAGCAGTTGAAGCTATGGGCGTTATCAAAGAAAACGCTCCCAAGGCTGACGCTGAAGCTTTGGTTGCTAAACTTAAAGAGAACGGCGCAACCGCTGAACTTAAATAAGTTTTTCACGAAACGAAAAGACGGTAAGGAATTTTCCTTGCCGCCTTTTTTTGCCTTCCGCACCCGTCGGAGTGGGGCAGGTATGCGTTGAGTGCATGCCTGCCTTGTTTTGTTTTTGTCGTGTCATTGCGAGCGGCGGAACGCCGCGCGGCAATCTCCTGTCAGGTTTTCGGTTGTGTAACGTGAGATTGCTTCGTCGTTACACTCCTCGCAATGACAAAAAGGGGCGACGCGTGGTGGGGAAAGTGTCATTGCGAGCCGAAGGCGTGGCAATCTCTTGTTTGGTTTTCGTCAATGCTGCACGAGATTGCTTCGTCATTACATTCTTCGCAATGACAGGGGAGAGAGATTGCTTCGTCGTGATACTCCTCGCAATGACAGTATTGCCGTATCGGTTTGTTTTTGGTAAGCGTTGATTTGCGGCGCAAGCTGTCGTCGCGTTTCGGTTACGCACCTTTCGTGTGCGCCCTCAACGATCCTCGTCTTGCTTGCAACTGAACGCTTTTCGTTGCCCATTGTCATTGCGAGCGGCGGAACGCCGCGCGGCAATCTCGCGGCGGCGATAACGAGCGGAAAAGGGCGTCGGCACGGCGTATTCCTCCTTTTTGCCGAGCATTTTGTGTAAAACGGATAAAAATTGAGAAAAGTATCCCAAAACTACTTGACGGAACGGGAAATAACCGCTAAAATAGTATATGGTAAAAAATAGGGAGAAACCTTATGTCTAAAAAAGCAGTTAAAAAAGCGGTATCTTTTTCGTTGGCGGCGTTGGCTTGCACGGCTTCGTTAGCCACGCTTACAGGTTGCGAATCCGCCCGTCCGGAAATCAAAATGCAACTTTCCTTCCAAAACAAGACGTACGAAATCGAATACGTCCTTTATAGAAAGCTTGCGCCCTCCACCGTGGAACATTTCCTTTCCCTCGTGGAGAACGAATATTACGACGGCATGTGTATTCACAATTACGATTCGTCCGCGAGCCGTTTATACACGGGTGCGTACACCTACGATAAGACGGCGAGTGAAAATCAATTCGGACTCGTCTACAAGCCCTATTTTGAAACGGTGAAAGCATACGCTTCGTTGCCGCAAACGGTATGGAGCGGAAAGAAGGGCGAAGAGAACGCGCACGCGCTTTACACGCTGTACGGCGAGTTCGCTAAAAACCATTTCACGATCAAAAACGGCAGTGCGTTGCAACAGACGTTCGGTTCTTTGACGATGTTTTACACCGACAAAGGGGACGCGAACGGACAACGCGTGGACGTAAACCCCGTGGACACCAACGAATGGTTGCGTTACGATTATCAATATAACTCCACCACGTCGGAGTTCTTCATTTCCTTTAACGAATCGGCGTCGACGAACGAAGGCTACTGCACATTCGCCACTCCGAAAGACGAGGGCAAAGAAGCGTTGGCAGACTTGATCGAAGCGGTACAAAAGTATATCGAAGAGGAGTGCAGCGAGGACGTAGACGCGTTTGCGCCGAAGTGCAATGTAGATATCAACCTCGACGATCCGTACGCGGCGGACAAGGACTTGACGGCGCAATACGCGATCCCCAAAGCGCCGATCGTCGTGCAATCGATCAAAGTATTGAAATATTAACACCGAAAAACGGTATGAAAAAAGTGTTTGAACGAAGTTCGTTCAAACACTTTTTTTCGTAGAGTTACGGTTAGTTTGCCGCGAGCCAAGCTTTTGCTTTTTCCGCGCCCATACGCGTGATGTCCTCTTTCGCGTATTTGCTGCTTTCGCCGCCGTTGGTATACAGGAAATAATTTCCCGATTCCGTTTGGTACAAGCTTTCCTCGTAGCCGTTAGGATCGCCGTAGTTACCGAACGTATTTTTCTTGATCAACGTCGCCGTAGCCGTGTCGTACACTTTCTTACAAATGACTTTTTGCATAGTATTCACCTCTTTTTGATTTTTGTCTACGCTATTATTGTAGCCGAAGCCGTCCGTTTTGTCAAGCGTAGGGCGAGGCGTTTTTTATACAAATTGCGCGGCCTGCGCCTTTTTTTAGCGAAATCGCACCAAATTACGACGGAAGGATATCGCAAATCTTTCCGTTCTCCACGCGCGCCGTGAAATAGGACAGCTCGAACAAACCGCTCCCCTTTTTTCGTACCAAACCGCAAGTGAACGGATCGTCGGTGAACGTAACGCGGACGTATTCCCCCAAAAACGCGGACAGGTCGCCTGCCTTGGCTTGCAATTCATCCGAAAGATAGGACGCGTAGTCCGCGCCGATCAATACGCTTTCAAAAAAGGCAAAGGGGAGTAGTTCGTCGCCTGCCGAGCGCACGCCGCGTTTGCCTTCTTTCAGCACGTATCCGATCTGCTTGCAACCATCGGAAAGATCGTACGTCCGTTCGGCGACGCGTCCCAACCGTTCGTGCAAGGGTACGAGCAACCGCAACTTCCCGTCCGCGATCTCGTGCGAGGTTGCCGTTTGCAACAACAGCCGTTCGCCGCGTTTATCGAATACCGCCGCTTCCGTCGGAGATTGCAAGACGAAAACGCCGTCGGCGTATTCGACGGTGCAATCGGCAAAAGACGGGGGCAGGGGCGCGACGAACAGTCCGTCTTCCGTTTGCAGGGAGAGGTGCAATTCTCCTTGAAAAAAGAGGGTAACGACGCCGCCGTCGGTGATCGATTGCCGCACGGGGCGCAGGACGGTATCGACGGGCGGAAAGGCGCGCACGCAGAGTGCGATCGCGTCTTTCATCAGGTATACGTCCACGCCGTTCGGGGGCGTGAAACGCACGTTTTCGGTGAGAAAAAAGGATACGGGTTGCGCGTTTTCGGGGGTGAATTGTAAAAATAAACGGTCGGACAATACGACGTCCGCCGCGCGCGCGAAACGGTCGCATATTCCGAAATACGCGCCGTTGACGGTCAGCATACAGGGCGCGCAGGATAAAAAATACGTTTTCATACTCTATTGTATTCTTTTCCGAAAAATAAATGTATAAAAGGGATAAAACGCGGAAATAATTTTTTCGCAATACCAAAAAAATCGGAGGATGAATATGCGTAAAATCAACGGGTACACGGAAGAGGAAGCGAGAAACTTGGTCGAATACATTAAGGAAGGGAAAAATCGGGGCAAGACGCTCACCTATCTCTTTGAAACGTACGGCAAACAGCGCGGCAGGGCAAAGGGCAGCGTACGGTATAAAAGGGATAAAACGCGGAAATAATTTTTTCGCAATACCAAAAAAATCGGAGGATGAATATGCGTAAAATCAACGGGTACACGGAAGAGGAAGCGAGAAACTTGGTCGAATACATTAAGGAAGGGAAAAATCGGGGCAAGACGCTCACCTATCTCTTTGAAACGTACGGCAAACAGCGCGGCAGGGCAAAGGGCAGCGTACGGAATTACTACTACGCCCTGATGAAGAACGAGCGCGACGACGAACGGATCGTGCGGTTGTTGGACGGTTCGCAGCTGCACGTGGAAAAGATCAAAGAGTTCACGCCGCAGGAAACGGACGACGCGTTGCGCGCGATCTTGCGCGAGAAGAGCAAGGGGCTGTCCGTTCGTCGCGCCATCTATAATTTGGCGCAGGGGGACGATAAATTGATGTTGCGGTTGCAAAACAAGTACCGCAATACCTTAAAGAAAGAGCCGTACCGCATTGCCGCGCTCGCCAAGGAGTTGGACTTGCCCGAGGAAGAGGAAGCGTTGCGCCGCCGCGCGGAAAAACGGACGGAAAAGAAGTCCGCGCCCGCGTTGCCCGATAAGGAGTTTTTGTTGCGGCGTTTGGAAAACGAGATCAACGGCTTGTACGATAGACTGACGCGAACGCTGAAAGCGGAAAACGAGCGGTTGCGCCGTGAAAAAGAGGAATTGAAAGCCCGTCTGCATGACGATCGCGCGTAAAAAAACGCCGCCGCAATGCCTGCGGCGGCGTTCGGCGTTTATTTCCGTTTTTTCTTCTCGCGTGCTTCTTTTTCCTCCGACTCTTCGTCGGGGTACGCCTGCGGCGTTGCCGCGCCGTTCTCCAAGGCGCAAATTTTTTCGTCTAACATAGTGTCCAGCTTCTTTTGCATTTCTTGCTGCGTCTTTTTCACGAGCGTACGCATTTTATAATTGTTCGCGGCGAGCAGCGCGCCGCAAATTCCGCCGACGGCTAAACCGATTGCGAATTTTTCCATAAAACCTCCTTAGGGCGAATTTCGCCCCTTTCTATACGGTAGTATGTCGAAAAAGGGCGGTTTTATACTCCGTTTTTGAAAAAATGAAAAAAATTACGCGAAACGATAGACGGGGAAAGAAAAATGTGGTATACTATTCGTATGATAACCAAAAGAGCGATTGCCTTCGATATAGGCGACAAACGAATAGGCGTGGCGATCTCCGATCCGTTTAACGAATACGCAATGCCCTGCGAAACCTATTTCCGCGTGGGGAAATTTGAAACGGACGTAACGGCGATTGCGAATATCGCCAAGGAACGCGGCGTGGGCGTGATCGTGTGCGGTATGCCCGTCAACTTCGACGGCACGGAGAGCGTGCAAACGGAAAAGACGAAGTTATTTATCGACGCGTTGGCGGAAAAGACGGCGTTGCCGATCGTGCTGGAAGACGAACGGTTTACGACGTTGCAGGCGCGGGAAACGCAACGCATGGGCGGCGTAAAACGGGAAAACCGCAAAAAGACGGTGGACTCTATCGCGGCGTCGTATATTTTGGAAAGCTATTTAGAACGAGAAAAACAAAAAGCCGCGCGAGCGGAAAAGGAGAAAAGTATGAACGAAGAAATGCAAAACGCGTACGAAGACGAGGAAGAGCGCATTATCGAGTTGGAGGACGAGGACGGAAACGTGGAACGCTTCCTGCACGTCGCGACCATTCCGTATAAGGGCGTGAACTATTGCGTGTTCCAAGTGGCTGAACCCGAAACGGAAGAGCAAGAAGACGAAGTGGTGATCTACGCTTTGGACGAGGCGAACGAAATGTTGAACCCCGTCGAGGACGATTCCCTCTTGGACGAAGTGTTTGCGGAATTTTGCAGACAGTACGAAGATTTTGAGGCGGCGGACGAGGCAATGTCGTTGGACAAATAACCTTCGTGCGTGCGCTTTGTCGCGAGAACGGAAAACAAGAAAGAGCTGCGGTCGGTGTAGACGCGCGGCTCTTTTTCGTTTTTTTGGAAAAACGATTAAAAAATTTTGAAATCGCCCTAAAATAGCTTGCCAAGGCGCGCGGTATATGGTAAAATAATATAGCTAAAAATTCACACTCGCTCATTGTGCGTAATCCGTGTCCGTAAAATTTTTTCAATGCGGATAAGTTACGAGCCAACGCAAGGCGAGGAGGTTAAACGGAGGTATGAATTATGGCAGTTATCACTATGAAGCAGCTTTTGGAAGCAGGCGTGCACTTCGGTCACCAAACGAGAAAATGGAACCCGAAAATGAAGAAGTACATCTTCGCGGCAAGAAACGACATTCACATCATCGACTTGCAAGTAACCGCGAACTTGATCGAAGAAGCGTACGCATTCGTTTGCGAGAGCGTAAAAGCAGGCAAATCGGTACTTTTCGTTGGCACGAAGAAGCAGGCGCAAGAAGCGATTAAGGAAGAAGCAGAGCGTTGCGGACAATACTACGTAAACTCCCGTTGGCTCGGCGGTTGCCTTACCAACTTCAAGACCATGCGTAGCCGCGTAGAACGCCTTGAAAAGTTGGAAGCGATGGAAGCGAACGGCGATTTCGACCTTCTTCCCAAGAAAGAAGTTATGCTTTTGAAGAAAGAAATGGGCAAATTGCAAGCGAACCTCGGCGGTATCAAGAATATGAAGTCGATGCCCGGCGTTATGTTCGTCGTAGATCCCCACAACGAAGACATCGCAATCAAAGAAGCGAAGAAACTCGGCATCAAGATCGTAGCGATCACCGATACGAACTGCGATCCCGATGAAGTTGATTACGTTATCCCCGGTAACGACGACGCAATCCGCGCGATCAAGTTGATCTCTTCCGTAATTGCAAACGCAGTTATCGAAGCAAACCAAGGCGAGGAAGCGTTTGCAACGGTTGAAGCAACGGCGGAAGTTGCTCCCGAATCGATCGAAGAGGTCGTTGC
>CAZDCO010000049.1:0-6478 GCA_964504025.1 uncultured Clostridia bacterium | reverse complement strand
TCGTCGGGGTGGTTTTTTGCATGCCTATTTTTAAGTTTACCGTTGCGTTACTTTGCCGTTCTCCACGGTCAATACGCGATCGGCGATTTCCAACGCCGCCGGTCTATGCGTAACGATCAGACAAGTTTTGCCCGTCAAACGCTTGACGTTTTGCAGCACTTCGCGTTCCGTTCGTCCGTCCAACGCCGACGTCGCTTCGTCCAACAGCAACACGGGACGATCGGATAAAATCGCCCTCGCGATCGCCAAACGCTGCATTTGTCCTTCGGACAAACCCACTCCCTTTTCGCCGAGTTGCGTTTGCAAGCCCTGCGGCAAATCGAACACGAAATCAGCGCACGCCGCGTGCAACGCCGCCGCTACTTTTTCGTCTAACAGGGCGAGGTCTTTATCTTCGTTAAAAAAGGTCAGATTTTCGTAAATCGTACCCGAAAAGAGGAAATTCCCTTGCGGAACGTAGGCAAACAACCTGCGCGATTGCGCCGTCAGCAGCCGTTTCTCCCCCCTATCGTACTCGACGTAGATACCGCCGCGTAAGGGCGTATATACGCACAACAACAGCTTAAACAGTGTGCTTTTACCCGATCCCGAAGTCCCCGTCAAACACACGATATCCCCTTTCTCGATCGTAAAATCAACGTTTTCAAGTACGCTCTCCCTGCCGTAATGGAAAGTGAGGTCTTCCACGGACAAAGCTTGCATTTTCCGACGATCCTCGTCCGTTTCCTCCGCAACGCAATTTTCAACAGGAAATTCGTCGATTTTTTGCAAACGCTCGCCGCTTGCCTGCCGTGCGTAATAGGCAGGAATCACCGACGAAAACGCTGAGAACGGGTGCTGCAGCTGCATCAACAACAGAATGACGGACAGAATCGAACCGTATTCCGTATTCCCCTGTAACACGGTAACACTACACCAAACGACGGCGAAAATCAAACCGAAATTACTCAACAGCGAGTACACGGCATTCATTGCCGAACGCAAAAAGTTACGTTTCATGCGGCGGTCGAAATAGGTCTTTCCGTATTCGTCCGCCTTGCTACTCATTTTCAATTCCGCGCCGTACGATTTCACCGTCAACAGCGAAGAAACGCTCTCTTGCATAAACGAGCGCATTACGCCGTCCGCTTCGAGCACCGCCTGATGACTTTTCTTGACTTGTTTGCGGAAGAGTGCCGTAATGCCGCCGAACACGCAACCGCATACCACGTACACGGCGGTAAACAACGGATTGATCGTCAACAACGCGACGATTGCACCCACGCATTGCACGAACATACCGACGACGGCTGGCGGCAGCCCCACCGAATCGACGACGACTTCTTGCACGTCCGACGTCAGGCGTTGCATAAGTTCGCCGCTATGATATTGTTGTACGCTCGCGTAATCGGAGCGCAAAATCTTCGCGTAGACGTTACCGCGCAAGGTAACGAACATTTTGGAAGATATTTTTTCCGATTGATAATTCGACCACGTTTGCAACGCGACGCGCAATAGGAGTATACCTAAAACGATTGTCGCAAACAACGCCAACGAGTCGGGGCGTCCGTTAGACGCGCTGTCGATCAGATATTTAACGAGATAAGCAAAAGCCAAGGAAAGCAACGTCGTCAAAACAGAACATACGGTTAAAAAGGCGATCGAACCCCGATAGGGGCTCACCACCTTACGCAACCAAACTTTTCCGTTTTCCACGACCTTACGTTCGTCCATCAAATCGTTACTTCCCCCTTTGAAACGGTTTTGCTATCCTTTTCGTAACCGCTACGACGTAGCATTTACACCGCACGAAAAAACGGCGAATCGGATAGGTATTCAATCGCCTTTCCGCATAACGCAAATACCGTGCGTCCGTGCAAGAACAATGCTTATCCTTGCGAAAAAACTCCGTCAACACGCCGATCACGTCCTCTTCGGGAATATACTCGTCCGCGTAGCAATTATCGCCGCGAATGATATACCCGTCGTCGAGCGGTTGTACGACGCGGTGCAAGACGTACGCGCCGTTCCGTTGATACAACGCTACGTCCAACCGTTGCAAACGCGCCGTTTTCGGCAACACGACGATCGTATCTCTACGATTTTTCAGCATGGGCAACATACTCACACCCACGGTCGGACCGACGTATTTACCGTTTTCCGATAAAATTTGCGCGATCGTGCGTTTTTCGCACGCCAAAGAACCGCCGCTCATTCCGTAAAACCGTTAGAAACGGTTTCGATAAATTTCTCTACGTCCTTGCGCGCCACTTCTTCCGTAACGTCGTATTCGGCAAGGAGTGCCGAAACGCCCTCTTCCAAGGAATGTTCGGCCGTATAAAACTTCCAAAGGAACGCGCCCGTATCGTTCAACGTTACCATGCCGTGAAACGTTTTACTCATTTCTCCGACGGGAACGACGACGTTTTCGCCGGCTACGCTCCGCAAAATCAAATCTTTCTTGATTTTCATATTTCCACCTTTACTTTCTGTTATTTTTCAAGCGTCTCTCCCGTCAACGCCCGAAAGGATAAATCTACCGCCTCTTTGGAAATCGTGCATTTCAACAAATAGGAGGGCACGAGCGTAACGAGCCTATCCAACAAGGAAAGCGTCTTTTCGGCGTTTTCGCTATCCGAAGGCAACAACACCTGCGTAAACACTCGATTTGCCGCCTGTTTCGGCGTTAAAGCCGTCAATTCGTTCGTCGGAGATTGTTCCAAAAAACACAACCCTGCCAACGGCGCAACTCCCTTTTTGCCCAAATTCTCCTTGCCCATCCAAGGCGTACCATAGGCAAGAAACGATCCGTCCTTATATTGCAAAATCGGCTTATCGCCGTTGAGTACGGATACGCCGTCGATATACTTACACCAAATCGATGTATGCGTGCTCTTACCCGTGCCGCTTTTACCCAAGAACGCGTAAGCTCGACCGTCGTATTCTAACACGGCGGCATGCAACAACATTCGATCGTATTTCGGCAACTGTCGGCATATCGCACGGTACAGGCATATATTTTCCACGTACCCGTCCGAACAAGGCGTTGTACTCGCGTTCTTTTCCGCGTAAAATTCCTCGTCGGTTACGCTTGCGGAAATATCCGCAGGCGAAGTTTGATCGGCGGACAAATAGTCCCGACAAAACGCGTCCGTGTACGAACAACGATTGCGTACGTCCATACGCATACCTGCGACGTCGTAGATCATTACGCCACCCGTCTTAAATACGCACGTCGCCCTGCTCGCCGAGCAAAGCTTGATGCTTGCGCAAAATCGGATCGATTTCGTCGCGAATAAACTCTACCGTTTGCATAGGCGCACGACCGATAAAGTTGCGCGCGTCTAAAATGTCGTCCAACTTGTCGCGTACCGCCGCGAACATAACGTCCTGTTTGATGAGTTCGATCAGGTTGTTTTCCAAGCCTTCTACTTTGACGTGTTTACCGGCTTCCATGGACAACACGCGGATACGTTCGTGCAATTCTTGACGATCGCCGCCCTGTTTTACGCACTCCATCATAATATTTTCCGTTGCCATAAACGGAAGTTCGGCACGGATATGCTTTTCGATTACCTTTTCGTACACGACGAGGTTGTCCGCCACGTTCATGTAGATATTCAACACGGCGTCTACCGCCAAGAACGCCTGTGCGTTCACGATACGACGGTTAGCCGAATCGTCCAACGTACGCTCGAACCATTGCGTAGAAGCGGTTACCGCGCTGTTCATAGGTAAAGAAATGACGTAGCGCGCCAAAGCACCCATACGCTCCGAGCGCATAGGGTTGCGTTTATATGCCATCGCCGAAGATCCGATTTGATTTTTCGCAAACGGCTCTTCGATCTCTTTCATGTTTTGTAAAATGCGAATATCGTTAGAGAATTTATACGCGCTTTGCGCCACTTGCGACAGCACGGACAGCACGTTATAGTCCATTTTTCTCGGATACGTTTGTCCCGTTACGCCGAAAACCTTTTCATAACCGAGTTTCCGCACGACGCGTTTTTCCAGCTCTTTCACCTTTTCTTCGTCGCCGTCGAACAATTCTAAAAAGCTTGCTTGCGTACCCGTCGTACCCTTGACGCCGCGCAAACGGATACTTTCTTTGAGGTGGATCAAATTTTCATAATCCATTTCCAAATCTTGCATCCAAAGCGTAGCGCGCTTCCCTACGGTCGTCAACTGCGCAGGTTGCAAATGGGTAAAACCGAGCGTGGGAACGTCCTTATATTTCAGGGCAAACGTTTTCAATTTATCCAAAACGTTGACGAGTTTTTTAATGATAATATCCAACGCTTCGTCAATCATTATCGCTTCCGCGTTACAATCGACGAAACAGCTCGTCGCACCCAAATGGATAATGGGCTTCGCCGTTTTTGCATACTCGCCGTACGCCTTTACGTGCGCCATAACGTCGTGCCGCACTTCCTTTTCAAAGCGTTCCGCCAACTCGTAGTCGATATCGTCCTGATACTTCTTTAGCTCGTCCACTTGTTCTTGCGTAACGTTTAAGCCAAGCTCCATTTCCGATTCGGCGAGAGCCACCCAAAGTTTTCTCCAAAGCTTAAAGCGTTTATCGTCGGAAAAGGCGTGCTGCATTTCTTTGCTGGCATACCTCGTCGTCAACGGATTTTGATAAACGGAATAATCGGTCATAGTTCTCCCCTTACGCCTTCGTAGGCTCGTCGTAGGTAACGCCGAATGTTTCTACCGTTACCTTTTTCATGCGTTGATCCTCGTAGGGACGATCGCTCCAATCCGTTTTAGTCGTCGCGATCGAATCTACCGTATCCATGCCCTCGATTACCTTACCGAACGCCGCGTATTGTCCGTCCAAATAGTCCGCGTCGGCGTGCATGACGAAAAATTGCGAGCCTGCGGAATCGGGGTGTTGCGCGCGCGCCATAGACAAAACGCCGCGAACATGTTCTACGTCGTTTTGCGGAAAGCGGTTGGAAGAAAATTCGCCCTTGATATGGTATCCGGGGCCGCCTGTGCCCGTACCCGTAGGATCGCCGCCCTGAATCATAAATCCTGCGATTACGCGGTGAAAAATGATGCCGTCGTAAAAGCCTTTGCCGACGAGGGAAACGAAGTTGTTTACCGTGTTAGGTGCTTTATCGGGGTAGAGTTCCGCCTTGAATACTCGCCCGTTTTCCATTTCAAAAGTAACGATAGGATTGCTCATAGTGTTTTATATTCCTTTTTAGTTCTTATTTTTATTTTTCGTTTTCAGGCAACTCGAATTTTTCCACCTTAACGTTGGCTTCTTCAAAGAGTTGCAAAGAAAAATCATCGGGGTAGCCGTCCTTATAGACGACGCGCGTAATGCCTGCGTTGATAATCATTTTCGCACAGATTACGCAAGGCTGATGGGTGCAATACAAGGTTGCACCGTTGATATTGACGCCGCAACGCGCCGCTTGGATAATGGCGTTTTGTTCGGCGTGTACCGCAAAGCAAAGTTCGTGTTGCGTGCCGCTGGGAATATTGAGTTTTCTACGCAAACACTCCCCTTTTTCTTCGCAACTTTTAATGCCTGCAGGCGCGCCGTTGTACCCCGTCGTCATCACGCGTTTATCTTTGACAATCACCGCGCCTACGTGACGGTTTTGTTGATAACAACTCGACCACGTCGCCACCGTTTCGGTAAGTTGCATAAATCGTACGTCCCATCTATCCATTCGAGCCATAATACCCTCCATTTTTCCTTAGTATATCGCTAAGCATACACTGATTATAGCATATTTTTTCGTGAAAATCAATACTTTGAAATGGATTTTTGCCCGTAAAAAAATTTTCCGAGATTTTTTCGTTAGAATTTGCATTTTCGTGTTTGACGAAGGGCGAAAAGCGTTTATAATATAATCGTAAAAAATAATGCGCCCTTCGGCGCAAACGAATCGGAGGATTTATCTATGAATATTAAACCATTATTCGACAAGGTCGTGGTAGAAAGCGTATCGGTTGAAGAAAAGACGAAGAGCGGTTTTTATCTCCCCTCGTCCGCGCAGGAAAAACCCCAAACCTGTCAAGTCGTTGCCGTAGGTCCCGGCGGCGTTATCGACGGCAAAGAAATCAAAATGCAAGTTAAAGTCGGCGACAAAGTACTCTGCTCCAAATACGCAGGGTCTGATTTCAAGGTAAACGGTAAAGAATTTACCATCATCAAGCAAAGCGATATTCTTGCTATCGTAGAAGAATAACGCAAACGCTGACGAATATTAAGATAATAAGGAGATAGCGAATTATGGCAAAGCAAATTAAATACGGTGAAGACGCAAGAAAGGCGTTAGAAGCAGGCGTAAACGTTTTGGCGGATACGGTAAAAATCACGCTCGGTCCTAAGGGCAGAAATGTAGTATTGGATAAAAAATTCGGCGCACCCCTCATCACGAACGACGGCGTAACAATTGCGAAAGAAATCGAATTGGAAGATCCGTTTGAAAACATGGGTGCACAACTCGTAAAAGAAGTGTCCACGAAGACGAACGAC
>CAZDCO010000048.1:0-6926 GCA_964504025.1 uncultured Clostridia bacterium | reverse complement strand
CCAAAAAAACGGGCATTTTTAGCGAAAAATCGTTAAAAAGTGCCCATTTTCAGTTTCGTTCGTGCATTCGATTTATTTTTCATCTACGCGCCATTCGCAGGCAGGCACGGACGGATCGACGCTTCGCACGATGACTTCGTAGCCCATAGCGGAAAGCAATTTAACGAACGTGGACACCTTCATCGAATCGCCTTGCAACCTGTTTCCGATTGCCGATTGCGTTTTATAGCCGCACGCCGAAGCAAGCGTTTCCTGTTGCCAGCCGCGCGCTTTCAGGGCGGCTTTTACGATATCCGTTTTTTTATAGATAACACCTCTCGCGGATAGTATAGCGCAAGAAAATACTTTTGTCAAGATATATCCGAAAATTCTCCCGTCCGTTTACCGATGGATAAACCGCGCGAAAGGGGAGTACTCCCTTAAATACAATCGCGGAACGCATAAAAAAACGAGCAACGCAGGAATACGTTGCTCGTTTATTTCGTTGTTTTCGGCTTATTGCGCGTCCGCTACGGGATAAACGCTTGCCTTTTTCTTATCTTTGCCCAATCTTTCATACCGAACGACGCCGTCTACAAGCGCGAACAGGGTGTCGTCTTTGCCGATACCTACGTTTGCGCCGGGGTGGATCTTCGTGCCACGTTGACGAACGAGAATGTTACCTGCGAGCACCGATTGACCGTCGCTGCGCTTCGTGCCAAGACGTTTTGCTTCGCTGTCTCTACCGTTGTGGGAAGAGCCGGTACCTTTTTTATGAGCGAATAAACTGATAAAAATCATTTTTATTTCTCCTTGTTCTAAATTTTGTGTGCCCCGAATCGTGGGGAGCAGTTACCGCTTAGAGTTCGATCTTTTCAACTTTAACGGCAGTGAAGGGTTGTCTATGCCCTTGCTTCTTACGTTCGTTCTTCTTTGCTTTATACTTGAAGACGATAATTTTCTTGGCTTTGTCTTGCTTAACGACGGTAGCGGTAACCTTTGCGTTTGCAACTTCTGCGCCCGTTTTGATACCGTTTTCGTCAGCAACCATAAGCACCTTGAAAGCTACGGTGTCGCCTTCGTTGCCCGCGATCTTTTCAACGCGTACAACGTCGCCTTCCGCCACTTTGTATTGCTTGTTGCCATTATCGATAATAGCGTACATAAGTTTTTTTACCTCCTCTTTCCAGTCTCGAAGAAATGCAAGGCGCGCGCGTTTTTAAGAAAAATCGATACGGTTTTTCCGAAAAACGGACGACTTAAAAAAGCCCGTTCCTATCGGCTCGACTATAACTATACCATATTTCGCGCTAAGCCGTCAAGCATTTTTTAGCGATTTTACAACTTTTTCGTGCGAAACGGCATATTTTTTATCCGCCGCGCGCAACCTGATAGGAAAAAGGAGTGAGAAAAACTATGCCGAGTACAGACAACAAACGATCGGAAGAAATTTTGGCGGAAATCTACCGCAACGCGCAGCTGGCGTTGCAGTCCATTTCCGATATTATGCCCGAAGTGGAGGACGAAGAGGTAAAGAACGAGTTGTTCGCGCAACACGAAGTCTACGAACAGTTATCCGCAAAGGCGGCGATGCTTGCCAAGGACAGGGGGATCGAACTCAAAGAGCCCAACCCGTTCAAAAAGGCGATGATGTGGGGCTCGATCAAGATGAACACCCTCACGGATAATTCGCGCAGGCACGTGGCGGAGATGATGGTGCAGGGCACGGTGATGGGAATTACCGCCCTGCGCGCAAGTGAATCGGAAAGCGGAGAACACGTCGACGACGACGGCGAAACGGACGAAATTCTTGCCCTGCTTCGCGAAATGCTCGAACGGGAAGAGGCGTTTGAAAAACGCTGGAAACGATATTTATAATCGCGAAAAATGCAAAAAAACGGCGCGCTCGCTCCATTCTCGGACGGGCGCGCCGTGGCACGTTATACGCCGTATAAACACCACGCAAGCACTTGCAAAATACCCAAGTGCGCGGGATAGAATACGTAGAAAAAATATTTCAAATTCGCCTTGCCTTTTTCGCCGTTATAGAGCAACAACACGGGCAGCGCGAGTAGGTTGAAAAGTTGTAGCGTGCCGTAGACGAAGGACAACGCGACGAGCGGAATCGTCAGGCACGCGATCCGCACAGGTAAGCAGTCCGCTTTTTGTAACGCGTCGGGCGTACCCTCGATGCCGCGGAAGTCGAACAGCGAAGCGAATACGGGAGTCATACACCCCCAAAAGCCGTAATCGACGTCGAATACGTTGCAAAACTTCCACACGAGGTATACGACGACGAGCAACACGCAACCGCTGAGTATCCGTTCGCGCACGGCGTTCGGTCGGAAGAGGGCGCGCTTGAACGCTTGCAGGGCGTAGATCGTAACGGCCGAAGCCGAAAACGTAACCAAAATACACATATACAGGCTGTTCGCGGCGATGTAGTAGACGATTTGGCAAAGAATCGCCACGCCGAGCAACAGCGCGACGTGTTTTACCTTGTTGCGCGTATACCGACAGCCTTCGGAGATCGCAAAGGCGAATAGCGGCATGGAAAGTCTGCCGATCGCGCGAAAGAGGAGTACTTCGGGAAAGAACATAAGTCCCACGTGATCGACGAGCATGAACAGTGCGGCAAGGAGTTTGATATTGTTGGCGTTGAACGGACGGGAGATCGTTTTCATTCTTCGTCCTCCTTCCGTTCGACCTTTTCGCGCTTCGCCGCCCGTTTCGCTTCTTTCATCGCCTGTTTTTCCTGCTTTTTCTCCGCCTTGCGACGGCGCGCGTTCTCCTTACGCTCCGTTTTTTTCAACGCGACGGCGGCTTTCGTTTTGGCAATCGTTTTTTCCAACGTCGTTTTATGCTTGACCTGTTCCTTCGTCGGCTCGGGCGTCGGTTCGATTTCCTGCCCCGTCATTTGCTTAAAGAAATTCCCCACCGATTTCATGGGGCGGAGTACGTTTTCGATATCCGTTTTAATCGCCGTCGTAACGAGGGACGAGTACGAGTTGATCACGTGCACCACGATATCAAATACCGTTTGCAAGACCCAGCCGATGATCATCAACGCCGTCAAGAGTGCGTTGACGGGGGTAACGTGTCCTGCCATCAGGAAAAAGCCGTAGACGGAAATGCCGAGCGTCGCCGTCTTGATGACGCGCTTGCCGTATTTGACGAACAGCTTAACTCTGCGACGGAGTACGCCGTTTTTGTCGTAGTCGTATTTGCCGCGCGTAACGATCATGAAAAAGACGAAAAAACCGCCCGTCAAAATCAATAGGGGAATATTCGCCCATAAATATCCGTTGCCCACCGCGACGGAATAGGCAAGGTAGACGATCGTAAAGACGTTGGACGCGATTTCGATCGCGTACAGCAACCGTTTGAGATCGTTCATAATCTTGTTGAACGCGGCTTTCGTATATTCTAACATAGAAACTCCTTTATATACGATAGTCGCACGCGTGCGCGTGGGCTATCGTATATAAGTATAAACTTTTTCGTCCGTTTGTCAAGCGACAACTTCCTTTTTTGCATATTTTCAGGCAAAAATATTGACAAACGCCCCGACGAGGGGTATAATAGGCGTATGCAAAAAAGAAATTACGACAAGGAAATGACGGAGACGATCGCCGCGCTGCCCAAGGGTACGCCGCTACTGTTGCATAGCTGTTGCGCGCCGTGCAGTTCGGCGTGCTTGGAACGCTTGAAGGACGTTTTCGAGATCACCGTCTTATATTATAACCCGAATATCGACGAACGGGAAGAGTACGAGAAACGCAAAGCGGAGCAAATTCGGCTGCTGGAGGAAACGGGCTGGGCGCGCTTTCTCGATTGCGACCACGACGGCGAGGCGTTCGCGCGCGTGGCGACGGGCTTGGAAAACGAACCCGAACGCGGCAAGCGTTGCTACCGCTGTTACGCCCTGCGCTTGGAGGAAACGGCGCGCCGCGCCAAGGAACTCGGTTTTCCCTTCTTTGCGTCGACGCTTACGCTGAGCCCTTATAAGAACGCGGAATGGCTCAACGAGATCGGGGAGAACTTGCAGGAGAAGTACGGCGTGCGCTACCTCGTAACCGACTTTAAGAAGAAGGGTGGATATCTGCGTTCGATCGAATTGTCGAAGGAGTACGGATTATACCGACAAGCCTTTTGCGGTTGTCGGTATGCGAAATAAAGAAAAGGACGGCAGAGTGCCGTCTTTTTTGTCGTTAAAAGCGTTGATTTGCCGCGCGTTTCTTCGTCGCGGCTCACTCACATACTTCCGTGTACCCTCGTTCGCCGCTCCTTGCCTTGCTTGCAACTGAACTCTTTCGTTTTTACCTTGTCATTGCGAGCGAAGCGCGGCAATCGTTTGTCTGGTTTACGGTCATGTAACACGAGATTGCTTCGTCGTTACACTCCTCGCAATGACAAAAAGGGCGTGTCATTGCGCGCCGTCGATCCCCACTACGCCGTCCACGGGCAGGGCGAAGGCGATTCCTTGTCCTTTCGTTTCCAAACCGACTTTTTGATAGAGTGCGTGCAAGACGTCCTCTTTGATTGCGGAGGGAACGACGATCATAACGATTTCCTTTTCGGGCTGTACGGTGATTCCGAAAAAGGTTTCCGCTTCCATACTCGCCGTGCCGCGCGCGTTGAGTACCGTGCCGCCGCGTGCGCCGATTTCTCTCGCCGCGTCCATCACCGCTTCGCTATAACCGATGTTGACGATACAAAAAATTACTTCGTGTGCATATTCCGTTTTAACGCTCATTTCGTCTTTCTCCTTTATCTATGATTGCTTAAAAAGGTGTAGATCGCCACGCCGATCACCGACGTCAGCGGTACGGTAAACGCGATGCCTTTGCCGCCGCGTACCGATTGAAATTTATCTTCCAAGCCGTTCAACGCCGCCTGCGCCCGATCTTCGCGTACGATACTGAAAATTACGCTCTTGTTCGAGTCCGCCAAGCCCAACAGCCGCAGCGTATCCGAGTGCGCCGTGCCCTCCGCGAGCACCGTCGTTTGAAAGTTGATTTCAAACCCCTGCAAATAATCGAGGAAAATTTCCGTCTTGTTACGGTTGACGACGGTAACGAGGAGTTTCAATTTCTTATAATCGGCATTGCCCGATTTTTTTGACTTTTTACGGTTTTTTACGGTTAATTCCATATCTGCCCCCTTGTTTTAGATGAAAGAAATGATTTGTTCGTCGTCTTTGCTCAGGATACGGCGCATCGCGATCTTTTCGCGCAACCGTTTGGACACGACCGCCTTGAAACCGAGCGTTTGAATGGAAATCAACGGCGTCATCGCGACCATGGATACCAACCCGAACGCGTCTACGAGCACTTTGTCCGCGCCTTGCAACACGGCGCACAGCCCGACGAGGAAGGGCAGGATAAAGCTGGACGTCAACGGACCGCTCGCCACGCCGCCGCTATCGAACGCGATCGCGGTGTATAACTTCGGTACGAAGAAGGACAACCCCAGCGAGATAAAATACCCCGGAACGAGATAATAGAGTACGCTGAAATCGCACAACACTCTCACGACGGAGAGTGCGATCGCCACGCCCACGCCGACGGAGAGGGCGATTAGCATAGAACTCTTTTTCACCGCGCCGCCCGTAACGTGTTCGACCTGTCCGTTGAGAACATGAATGGCAGGTTCTGCCAAGACGACGGTAACGCCGAGCAGGAACGCGAACGCGATCATGACGACGGGGGATTGCAACGCCAACTGCTCGCCCATTTTATACCCGATCGGCATAAACCCGATCGTAACGGCGGCGAGGAAGATCATCAGTCCGAAAAAAGTATAGAAGATACCGATGACGATTTGTAAAATGCGCCGTTTGGGCAATTTCAAAAAGAGGAATTGCAACACGAAGAAGAACGCGACGATGGGCAGAAGTGCCACGCAAACTTCCTTGCCCGTAGTCAGCACGGTGGAGAAGATTTGCGAAAAATCGGCTTGCACCGCGTATTGCGGCAGTTGATAATCGACTTCGCCCGTCGAGAACAAGCCGAGCATACTCACGGCGAGCATAGGACCGATCGAGCAGAGGGCGATAAAGCCGAAGCTTGTTTCTCTATCCCGTTTGTCGCCGAGTGCGGAGGATACGCCCACGCCGAGCGCCATGATAAAGGGCACGGTGATCGGACCCGTCGTAACGCCGCCGCTGTCGAACGCGAGGGGCAAGAAGCCCTCTTTACCGCTCGCCACGATCAGAGCGCCGAGGGAGAACAACAGCATATAGAAGAACGTCATCAAATGGGACAAGTGCAACCGAAAGACGACGCGGAGTATCGCAAGGATCAAGAAGAAGCCAACGCCCGCACCGATCGCGACGATCAGCGCGGTATGATCGATAACGCCTGCGACTTGCGCGGCGAGTACCGACAAATCGGGCTCGGCGACGGTAACGAATACCCCCATTAAAAAGCAAACGATCAGCAATACGTTCAGTTTTTTCGATTTCGTGAGTCCCGAACCGACCTGTTCGCCCATGGGCGTCATCGCCATATCCGCGCCCAAATTGAAGAGCGCCATACCGACGATCAACGCGACGGCGCAACAGGAAAAGACCACCGTTTCCGTCGCCGTGAACGCGACGAACGGGGTGAGGTTCAACAGCAGCACGATCAGCGTTACGGGAATGACGGAGATCGCCGCTTCTTTCAATTTGTCTAACAGAGCCTTCCACATAGAACGAAAAATATCCTTTCGCGTATTCTGCTTTACTATACGCACGCGTGTGCGCGCATAGTTTTACCCATTATAGCATAAATAAAATCAAAAATCTACCCCTTTGGCGAAAAAAATTCGTCGAAAAAATGAAAATGCGGTGAAATTCCGTTGACAAAGCGTACGGCGTGTGCTATCATATTTCAAAAGCAAGCGCTAAGTCTAACAGAGCCTTCCACATAGAACGAAAAATATCCTTTCGCGTATTCTGCTTT
>CAZDCO010000047.1:0-7819 GCA_964504025.1 uncultured Clostridia bacterium | reverse complement strand
TTTTTTTTCGGGGAAAGTATTGACAATTCGCGCGGCGGGTAGTATAATGAAAGTAGAAAGAAGCGAAAGAATCGCCGATTTCAAAAGGAGAAAGGTTATGTTACATTCTTTGCTTGCCTCTAACGCATGGGTCGGTTGGGTAATCGGTATCGTCGCGGCTATCCTCGTGATCGTCGTAATCGCCTGGATCATTTCCACGCGCAACAACTTCGTTACCCTGAAAAACAGGCTGGAAGAAGCTTGGGCTACGATCGACGTCTTTTTGAAAAAGAGATACGACTTGATCCCGAATTTGGTAGAAACGGTCAAAGGCTATGCAAAGCACGAAAGCGAAACGCTGCAAAAGGTAGTTGCCGCGCGTAATATTGCCGCCGGCGCAAGTACGCCTGCCGAGAAAATGGAAGCGGCGAACCAAATGACGGGCTCGCTCCGTACCTTCTTTTCGGCGGTATCCGAAAACTATCCCGAACTGCATGCGAACGCCAACTTCACCGCGTTGCAAAATCAGTTGCAAAGCATCGAAGAGGACTTGGAAAGTGCGCGCCGCTATTATAACGGCATGGTCAAATCGTTCAACACCAAGCTGGAACACTTCCCCGATAACCTGATCGGCGGTCGTATGGGCGAGGAATATAAAAAGCGTTCCTACTTCGAGCTGGATAGCGCGGAAGAACGCAAGAACGTTAAGGTTAGTTTTTAAGCTATGACGAAATATACGAACAGGAAACGGCTTTGGTTTGTCAAAGCCGTATTTCTCGTGGCGGCGATTTTGCTCTGTTGGCTCGCGCCGCTGACGAGTGGTAAAACGACGCACGCCTCCGCGCCTGCAAGAGGGAACGATTCGATCCGCGTACACGATTATTCTATCGCCGTCGAGATCGATTCCGCTCGTCGCGTACGCGTGCACGAAGAATTGACGGTCGAGTTTCTTGTATCGAATATAACCACCTTCTATCGTGCCTTGCCCGTCGAACAAACGCGCTATTTTGATATTTCCGCTTCTTGCGAGGGCAACGAGGAATTTCACTACTACGTAGCCGATAACCCCGACGTCAGCGATTTTATCGATATCAACTGCGTCGGCGGCGTGGCAAAGGGGGAGCGTTGGACGTACGCGTT
This sequence comes from uncultured Clostridia bacterium, assembly GCA_964504025.1. Lineage (GTDB taxonomy): Bacteria > Bacillota > Clostridia > Christensenellales > Borkfalkiaceae > Scatosoma. The sequence continues at coordinate 6,700 of CAZDCO010000047.1, read as the reverse complement.
CGACTATACGATGGAAAACGGTTGGAACGCCGCCAACTCGGACGACGGCATGCTCTTGGACGTCATTCCCTACGGGATCAGCGTGCCTTTGCATAACGCGTCGGTCAGCATCACGCTGCCGTACGCCACGACGTTGGAGCATTGTAAAACGTACGTCGGCTACGGTGCGACGACGCCAACCGATTTATCGCCCGCCCTTTCCGAGGACGGCAGGACGTTCTCGTTTTTCGTGAACGTTTTGAAGGTGAATTACGTAGAGGACTACGACGAATGGGCGACGGACGGCGTTACGTTTGAATTTACGATGACGGGCGGTTCGTTCGACGGCTATATCCCTACTCGATTGTTCACCGACGGGCTGGTATGGATACTTCTGCTCGGCGTCGTCGTTATCGCCGCGGCAATCGCGTTGCGGCATTTCTTCCGCAAGTCGAACGATGTGATCCCCGTCGTCAACGTGCGCCCTCCGCAAAACCTCGATCCCATGCGGATGGGTACGATTTTGGACGGCACGACGGATAACGAGGACGTTACCTCTATGATCTACTACTTTGCCGATCACGGCTATTTGGAGATTGATTTTTCCGACGAGAACGATCCCGTACTCCGTAAGAAAAAGGAGTTGCCCGAAAGCGCGCCCGTCTATCAAAAAACGCTCTTCGACGGACTGTTCTTCGACGACGAAGAACGCGCCGTTTCCGAGCTGTCGTCGCACTATTACAAATCGGTGGCTATGGCAAAGAAACAACTGCCGCCCGTTCGTCGTTACGATAAGCCTTCCCTGTACGCCTATATCGCAGGCGGCGTGTTGGCGGTGCTGTACGCCTTGTTGATCGGCGTCGTACTCTCCGCAACGCGTATCGGACACGGCTACGTCAGTTGGAGCGGGTTGGCTTTCGTATTCCCTGCGGCGTTGCTCTACGTGATCGACTTGGAGTGCGTAGGGCGTCGGTATAAATGGAAACGGAGTGCGTTGCTCGCCCTCCGCGCCGTGAAACCGATCGTGGCTCTAATCTTTGCCGCCGCGTACGCGTTCTTGATCGCTAACCACGTTGCGACCGATTGTGAAAAACTCCTCGTCGCGATCTTCGCGTTCGCTGCGATATTCCTCTCCATGCCCGTCCTTTCCCGTCGGGAAGACTACGTGCAAACGCTCGGCGATATCGTCGGCTTTAAGGAGTTTATCGTCGTTACCGAAAAGGATAAAATCGAGTTTATGTTGCAGGAGAATCCACAACTCTATTACGAAGTACTCCCGTACGCGCAAGTGCTTGGCGTTACGAAGGAGTGGGAGGATAAATTCGCGGATATCGTGATCGAACCGCCCACGTGGGGGTGCGGCGCAGGTTTCGACCTTTTCGATTATATGTTGATCAACCGCTGTATGCACGCGGCAATGCAAACTTCGTTGGCGCGTTTCGAGGCAAAATCGGGCGGTAGCTATATCGGCAAGAGCGGTGGTGGCGGACACTTCGGCGGCTTTGGCGGCGGTGGTTTTGGCGGCGGCGGCTTCGGCGTGCGCTAATTCGACCGTAAAATAACGATAAAAATAACCGAGGACTTTTAACTAAGTCCTCGGCTGTTTTTTATTTTTCCTCTTTTTTTCTTGCGGATAGGGGAATTTCATCGCGGAGATAACTTTCCCATACGCCGATCCGATCTTGTTCGTCCAGCGTTCGGATCACCCTTGCAGGTACGCCTGCAACGAGAGAACGGGGCGGTACGTCGCGCGTAACGACCGCACCTGCCGCCACGACGCTCCCTTTCCCGATCGTAACGCCGCCGCAAACGGTTACGGACGAGCAAATCCAACACCCGTCTTCGATGACGATCGGTGAGGCGTACTCTAAATCGTGCCAACCGTCCTCGTAATCGGCGTTCAGCCGCTCGTCGGCTAACAACGGGTGGTTCGGCGTTGCCAACGTTACGTTCGCGCCCAACCATACGCCGTCGCCGAGCGTAATCGGCGCGACGTCGAGAAATACGCCGTTATAATTGACGAAACAATCCTTGCCGACGTGGATATTTACGCCGTATTCGCAACGAAACGGAGCGAACACGCAAAAATTTTTGCCCTTTGCGGAGGGAATCGTTTTTTCCAAGGCGCGTTGTTTTGCTTTAGCTCTTTTCATGGGAATACGATTAAACGTATCGCACGCGATCATGCCCTCGGCGTGCCGTGCTACGACGTCCGCGGCGGACGGATTATACAGCCTGCCGCCGATCATGCGTTCCCAATCGCTCGTTTTGCGTTCCATTCGTCCTACCCTCGCTTATTTCGTCAGTTTTTGATCGGTGAGCACGGGGGAGTTCAACGCGAACCGCTTGACCGATTCCACGGCGTTCAAACAGCGGCGTTTCGTCTTGTAATGCTCGCCCAAGCACAACAGCTGTCCGTTGCCGTTGAGCAGTTTGTAGATATAATCTCCGCGCTTGGTGAGGGAAATGCGGAAATTGCCCTTTTCAATGTTCGTCTTGTGAGTATGTATGCCGTTGACCGCGCCGATATACGTCGTATATTCTTCGCTGGAAAGAAGTTTTTCGCCGTTATTCGCGAATAACTCAAAGTAGTACACTTCTTCTCCGTCGGGGGCAGTTGTCGCGCTGACGAGCCATTTGCCGTTGTGTCCTTCGGCGATCGGTTCAACGTCCGCGTCGTCCTCCACGGGCACTTTCACGACGTAATCTTGCACGTTTTCGTCGATCACGGCAGTTCTTGCGAACCGTTTCGTCGATTCGATCGCGCTTTCGCAACGGAGTTTCGTCGCGTAATGCTCACCCATGCAAAGGAGCATGTTCTTGCCGCTTAACAGTTTGAAGATATAATCGCCTTTCTTGGAAAGGGTAATTTTGAAATTGCCCTTTTCGATATTCGCCTTATGGGTGGCGATACCGCGGAGTGCGCCGTTGTACGAAGTGTATTCTTCGCTGGAAAGGAGTTTTTCACCGTTGGACGCGTGCAATTCAAAGAAGTACGTTTCGTCGTCCGTCGCGCCGTCCGCCGTCAATACGCGGCAAATCAACCATTTTCCGCTGTATTTTGCCGCTTTATCCGTTTCGTCTTCTTCGTATGAAGCGTCGTCCTCTTCTTCCGCGTCTTTCAGTTCGTCGTATAAAACGGCGTTCTTCTTTTCCGCGGCAGGGGCGGCGTTTTTCGCCGTCTTTTTGTTTTCTTCCGCCTTCTTGGTTGCTTGGGCTTTCGCCTCTTCTTCCGCTTTCTTTGCGGCTTGGGCTTTCGCCTCTTCTTCCGCTTTCTTTGCGGCTTGGGCTTTCGCCTCTTCTTCCGCAGCCGCGGCGAGTTCCGCTTCTTGACGTGCGGCTAACGCGGCGTTGCGTTTGCGGTTTTTAGCCGAACGCGCGATCAGCAAAACGACGACGAGCAGGATAGCGACCAGACAGGCAGCTAAAACGACGACGAGCGTCAGGTTCTCGGTTGCAAAGCTTACGCATTTGTCGAAAAATTCTTGCATAACAATTCTCCTTTTGCGCCATTCGCGCGTGATTTTGTTCTCGTGGACGGGTATTCCCGTACGGAAAGGGAGCAAAAACGCCTCCTTCCTACTATATTTTAATATAAAAGTGCGAAAAAGTCAACGCGGACGGGAAAAAATCTCAAGGTATTTTTCAAAAAAATTGACTTTTTATTATAAATGGTATACAATAGTGCTATGGAACGCATATCTACGGCAATTATCGGCGGCGGCGCGTCGGGTTTATTCTTGGCGGCGCGGCTGAAAACTTCATCAAACGCACCCGTCGTGCTGTTCGAGCGCGGCGACAGAGTGGGGAAAAAACTTTCCGCAACGGGCAACGGGCAGGGGAATTTGACGAATACTCGTTTGTCCTCGGCGGCGTACTTTTCCCGTTCGCCCCTGCCGCAAGGACGGTTGGATAGGATATTACGGCTGTACGACGATCGCGCGATTCGCGACTTTTTCGCGGACTTGGGAGTGTTGACGTTTGCCGACGAGCGCGGCAGAGTATACCCCACGGGACGGCAGGCGTCCGCGCTTACGGACGCTTTGCGCTTTACCGTGGCGCAAAGGGGAGTGCGCGTGCTGACGGGTACGCGCGTAACCGATTTAAAAAAGAACGGACGGCAGTTCGTCGTGATCGCGGACGGGCAAGAATATTTCGCCGATACCGTCGTGCTTTGCACGGGCGGCAAGGCGGCGAAAAACTTTGGCACGGACGGCACGGCGTACGCGTTGGCGCAGGCGTTCGGGCATACCGTTACGCTGTTGACGCCCTCCCTCGTGCAGTTGAAAACGCAAACGGATACCGTCAAGGGCTTAAAGGGGATTCGCGCGGCGGACGTAACGCTGTCGGCGACTTGGCAGGGCGGCGCGCATAGTTTGCGCGGCGACGTCATCTTTACCGATTACGGCGTGTCGGGGGACGCGGTATTCCGCGTGTCCGCGTTCGTGGCGGATCGCCGAGACGTGCGTTTGTCGATCGACTTCTTGCCCGATTATACCGAAGAGGAAACGTACGCGGCAATGCAAAAGAAACAGGCGGCGTTGCCGGCGCTTGCCATCGAGGAGAGTTTGAGCGGTATCGTCAACAACCAAATCGGTAGAGCGGTTTGGAGAACGGTGGCGCGTGGGGATATGCGCGCGGCGGCGCGTGCGGTCAAGGCGTTCCCCTTGCTCGTAACGGGTACGCTCGGTTTCGATTACGCGCAGGTTACGAAGGGGGGAATTCCCCTTGCGGAAACGGACGAAAACTTGCAAAGTACGCACGTGGATAATCTCTATTTTGCAGGAGAAATTTTGGACGTGGACGGCGAATGCGGCGGCTATAACCTGCAATGGGCGTACGCGTCCGCTTGCACGGTTGCGGCGGCGATTGAGGAAAAAAGAAGGGGGTAGGTATGAGAATAACGACCATGTCCGACGTGAAGTTGTCCGTCGGAACGCCCGAAAGCGAGTTGTTGCGGATCGCGCAAAAACGGTTGGGACGAAAACCTGCCTATTTCCGTATCCGTAAAAAATCGTTGGACGCGCGCAATAAATCGGAAATCAAATACGTCTACACGATCGAATTTTCGGCGATGGCAATGGACGAAACGCCCGTTGAAATCGAGCGTATTCCTGCGGCGAAGTTGCCGCAAAAGCCCGTTCTCGTCGTCGGAAGCGGACCGTCGGGGCTGTTTTGCGCGTTGCGACTGTTAGAGCGCGGCTTCTTGCCCGTCGTGATCGAACGGGGCGCGCCGGTGGAAGAGCGCGCGCGGACGGTGCAGGCGTTTTGCGAAACGCGCAAATTGCAAACGGAATCGAACGTGCAGTTCGGCGAGGGCGGCGCAGGTACATTCTCCGACGGAAAACTGAACACGCAAACGCATAACCCGTTGCAAAACGAAGTGTTGCGCACCTTCGTGAAATTCGGTGCGCCCGAAGAAATTTTATGGTTGAATAAACCGCATATCGGCAGCGACAACTTGAAAATCGTGGTGAAGAACATGCGCGAATATTTGTTGGCGCACGGCGCGACGGTGCGTTTCCATACGCGTTTGGACGACCTCGTCCTGCAAGGCGGAAGGGTGATCGGCGCGAAGTTGACCGATACGCGCACGGGGGAGTCCTCGCAAACGGACGTCGCGGCGATCGTGCTTGCCGTAGGGCATAGCGCGCGCGACACGTTCGAGCGGCTGTACGCAAGCGGCGTGCAAATGCGTCAAAAGGACTTTGCCGTCGGGGTGCGGATCGAACATTTACAATCGACGATTTCACGCGCGCAATACGGCGAAAGCTACGCGCGGTTGCCTGCGGCGGATTATAAACTCGTCTCCCACGTCGGCGATCGTGCGGCTTTCACCTTTTGTATGTGCCCGGGCGGCTACGTCATGCCTGCGGCGAGTGAAGAGGGCGGCGTCGTAACGAACGGTATGAGTAATTACGCGCGCGACGGACGGAACGCCAACAGCGCGTTGATCGCGCAAGTATCGCGTGCGGACTTCCAGGACGATTCGCCGTTGGCAGGTGTGCGTTTTCAGCGTGCAATCGAACGGGCGGCGTTTGTAGCAGGCGGCGGTGCGTACGCCGCGCCTGTACAGCGCGTAGAAGACTTTTTACGGGGTAGACCTTCCTCGTCGTTCGGCGAAGTGTTGCCGACGTACGCCGCAGGGACTGCCTTTGCCGATTTGCACGTCGTGTTGCCGACGGGCGTTACCGAAACGTTAAAGGGCGCGCTTGCGGATATGGATCGGAAACTCCGCGGCTTTGCTCACCCCGACGCGTTGTTGACGGGCGCGGAAACGCGTACCAGCTCGCCGTTGCGTATCGAACGAGACGCGGACAGTTTACAATCGCTTTCCACGCAGGGCTTGTTCCCCTGCGGCGAGGGCGCAGGCTACGCAGGCGGTATCACTTCTTCCGCCGTGGACGGACTGCGCGTGGCGGACGCCGTATATCGCGCCTTTTTATAATCGGTATCACCGTTTATCACCCGTTCGTCATACGACCGTCGTATAAGAGCCGTATAATGACGGAAGAACGAAGAAGATAATCGTTTCACGATTTTCATATTCTCTCAAAAAGGTATACGGCAGGTGTTTGCGTGTCGTATATCTTTTCGTTTTCGGCGCGGAAACCCTTTTCCGCCTCTCTACCCCCCCCCCCTGGGGGGGGGGGGGGTAAGAATTTCGGGGGAGAAAAACACAACCAAAAGTTGTGCGAATTAAACCAAAGGTTGATAAAAA
>CAZDCO010000046.1:3455-8484 GCA_964504025.1 uncultured Clostridia bacterium | reverse complement strand
TATCGGGACTCGAACCCGAGTTTGCGCCGTGAGAGGGCGCCGTCCTAACCGCTAGACGATAAGGCCTTATGACGACGAGTGAAGCGCGTGCTCCGTTCGTCGTATTTACCTATGTAGTATAGCATATTTTTTCAAGAAGCGCAACCGTTTTTACAAGTAAAACGTAAAAAAATTCTCGTTTTTGCAAAAATCTTTTACGCGATAGTATCGCGTCTTCGCGAAACGATTTTTCTTCCGTTTATTCCGTCAACAGGTCTTTCATCTCGTACCTGCCTGCCGCCTTTCCCTTCAAAAACTTCGCCGCACGAATCGCGCCCACGGCAAAAACACGCTTGCTTGCCGCGCTATGCGTTACGGTGATCACCTCGTCTTCGCCTGCGAACATCACTTCGTGTTCCCCGACGATCGTACCGCCGCGCACCGCGTGAATACCGATTTCCGCTTTATCGCGCGCCCCGACGATTCCCTCTCTACCGCCGACGTATTTTTTCGTGCCGCCGAACGCTTCGTTGACGGAGTCCGCCAACATGAGTGCCGTCCCGGACGGTGCGTCTTTTTTCAAGTTGTGGTGGCGTTCGATGATTTCCACGTCGAATCCGTCGCCGAGCAGTTGCGCCGCCGCTTTAACGAGTGCCTGCATAACGTTGACGCCGAGCGAAAGGTTCGCCGTCTTAAAAATCGGAATATACTTCGCGTATTCGTCGATCGTGGCAAGATCTTCCGCGGTGAAACCAGTGGAAGCGAGGACGATCCCCATGCCCTGTTCTTTGGCGTAGCGCAGCCGTTCTTCCACGTTCTCCGCGGAGGAAAAATCGATGATCACGTCCGCGCGTTCTTGCACGTCCGCAAAATATTTATATACGGGAATACCGATTTCTTTCGGAAATACATCTACGCCGCAAACCGCTTCCGCTTCCTCGTCCGTGGCGAGTAGGGAGAGGACATTACCGCCCATCTTTCCGCACGCGCCGCACAGTAAAATTTTCGTACTCATTACGCTTTAATCTCCAAACCGTACGCTTTCATAGAGGCAATCAATTTTTCGCGATTGCCCTCTTCGATAACCGTCAAGGGTGCTCTCGGCGTTCCCGCTCGGAAACCGAGCAAGTTCATCGCTTCCTTTACGGGAATCGGGTTGACTTCGACGAAACAAGCGTTCGCCAAGGGGAGGAGTTTATCGTTCAACGCGATTGCCTCCGCCATATTGCCGCTCTTGACGAGAGTATACATTTTCTTCACGTCCGCAGGAACGATATTCGACAATACGGAAATGACCGCCGCGCCGCCGCAAGCCAAAATCGGCAAGTTCAGCGCGTCCTCGCCGGAGTACACGTCGCACTTTTCGCGGACGAGTCGGAAGGTTTCCATCGTCTTGCTCATGTTGCCGCCTGCGTCCTTGATGCCTGCCACGTTGGGGATCTCCGCGATCTTCGCCATCGTGGACGGTTGAATTTCCACCCCTGTACGACCGGGGACGTTGTACGCGATCACGGGGATACGCACCGCTTCGCAAATTGCCTTATAGTAGGCGACGAGTCCGTTTTGCGTACACTTGTTATAATAGGGGGTAACGGCGAGTAAGCCGTCCGCGCCGAATTTTTCCGCGCGGCGTGCCGTCATAACGGCGTCGGCGGTGTTGTTGCTGCCGCAACCGAAGATGACTTTACATCTGCCGTTGACTTTTTTAACGGCGTATTCCATCAATACCCGTTCTTCGTCGAAGGACATCGTGGACGGTTCGCCCGTCGTGCCCAACAAAATCAACGCGTCCGTACCGTTTTCAATTTGATAATCGATCAGTTGACCGTAAACTTCGTAGTTTACGCCGTTTTCGTCGAAGGGCGTAATCAGCGCGGTTGCGCTACCCGTTAAAAATCCTTTCATATCGTCAATATATTCTCCAAATAGATTTTTCGTGTCAAATCGTCAATCGAAATAGCCCTTAGCCGCCAACAATTCGGCGAGCAATACCGCGCCGCCTGCCGCGCCGCGCAGCGTGTTGTGCGAAAGCCCGATAAACTTATAATCGTATACGTTATCCTCGCGCAGTCTGCCTGCGGACACGCTCATGCCGTTGCCTTCCATTCTGTCGAGTTTGGCTTGCGGACGATCGTTTTCTTCAAAGTACCGAATGAACCGTTCTGGAGCGGAGGGGAGTTTTAAAGATTGCGGAACGCCCGAAAAGTCCGCCCACGCTTGCAAAATTTCCTCTTTCGTCGGCTTGCGATCGAAGCTGACGAATACCGCCGCGGTATGCCCGTCGGAAACGGGTACGCGCAAGCATTGCGCCGTGATAGCCGGTCCGTTTGCGGTAACGATCTTGCCGTTTTGCACTTCGCCCCAAATCTTCAAAGGCTCTTGTTCGCTCTTCTCTTCTTCGCCGCCGATATAGGGGATGACGTTGTCGAGAATTTCAGACATCGTTTTGAATGTTTTGCCTGCGCCAGAAATGGCTTGATAGGTGCAAACAGCCGCTTGCTTAATGCCGAATTTACGCAGGGGGTGCAAGAGGGGCACGTACGATTGCAACGAGCAATTCGACTTCACGGCGATAAAGCCGCGTTTCGTACCCAAACGGTTGCGTTGCGCCGCGATCACTTCGATATGATCGGGGTTGATTTCAGGGATCACCATGGGCACGTCGTCGGTGAAGCGGTGTGCCGAGTTGTTGGAAACGACGGGCACTTCCTTTTTTGCGTACGCTTCTTCCAACGCACGGATTTTCGCTTTGTCCATGTTGACGGCGCAAAATACGAAATCAACCGCCTGTGCGATGGCGTCCATATCCGCTTCCGCGTCCAAAACCACGAGATTTTGATATTTTTCAGGAATGGGGCAGTCGAACGCCCACTTGTCGCCAACGGCCTCGGCGTACGTTTTGCCTGCCGAACGGGCGGAAGCCGCCAAAACTTTCACGTTGAACCAAGGGTGATTTTCCAAAAGCAACATAAACCGTTGCCCGACCATACCCGTCGCGCCGATGACGCCTACATTAAACTGTTTCATAGATATATTCTCCTTTGCAAGCGAGTACCGCTTGCGTTGCTTGCGCGTTCGCGTTTGCGCGGTATTGCCGCGCGAGAAAAATAAAAGACGGGTGTCGCCCCGTCGAGAAAAACCGAATACGCCGCACCGCTATTTCGCGTAGCGGTAGGGAAAATAGCTCATCACTTGGGGTGACAGTCATACGGGTATTCTCCCGTATGCCCAGCGCAACGCGGACGATAGCAAAGTCGCGCTTCGGCGGAGATACCCGTTCACCGTCGTTGCACGCGCGTTTTCGTCCAAAACGCTATCGACGGGTACTGATGTTCGTCCGCTCCTCTATTTAACAAGCATATTTTAGCATATCGAACGGTAAAAGTCAAAGCTTTTTTACAAGTTGGTCAATATTTTTTGAATTTTTCCGTTTTATTTTCGTTTTTTTCTAAAAAATCCTTGAAACAATCACAAAAGTATGCTAAAATAGAACGGATAAACGGTGCGCCCGTTTTCCGTTATACGGAATCGAGCGGCGCACGGTAAAGTAAACGCGTTTGGAGTGAGTAAGTATGGCGCAACAAAAAAAAGGGTGGGTAACCCGTTTGTTAGAAGGAAAAGAAAAGAGTGAGGAGTACGCGAGAAGTACTCTGCCGACCAACCGTTGGCAACTTTTTTGGGATATATTCAAGGGCAATTTCGGTAAGATCGTCAAAGTCAATTTGTTGACGTTGTTGTTCTTCGTTCCCATGATCGCCGTGATCGTGCTCTATTTGTTGATGGGGCAAAGCGAAAGCATGCTGTACCCGTTCGGCGCGAATATGGGCGTAGGCTATCCCTCCGCACCCTTCCAAGCAGGTATTTCCGAAGCGCGTACGTTTTCCAACGGCACGTTCTTATACTTCGGCTTGATCCTCACCTCCCTCGTGGCTGCAGTAGGGCTTTCGGGCGGTATGTACGTCGTGCGGAATATGGTTTGGACGGAAGGTATTTTCGTAACGAGCGATTTTTGGCGCGGTATCAAACTCAATTATAAAAACGCCGTGCAAATCAGCTTGTTCTTCACGGTCATTCTCTTCCTTTGCACGTCGGTGAGCAATTCGGCGGAAATGTATATCGCCCTCGGTAACCTGACGGACGGCGCGACCGTTTGGATGCGCATTTCACAAGTGGTAAGCTACGTGTTTATCGCGTTGGCGGCACTCTTCTCTATGTGGATGATTTCCATGAGCGTAAACTACCAAATGAAATTTTTGGCGTGCTTGCGCAACGCTTTCTTCCTGACGGTAGGCACGTTTCCGCAAACGATTTTCTTCCTTGCGTTGGCTGCCATTCCCTTCCTGTTGTTCCTGATCAACGGCTCCTTCTTTATCGTACTCGGCGTGTTTGCCGTCTTGCTGTTCGGCTTGACGTACGCGTTGTTGGTATGGTTGAACTTCTCGCAATGGGTGTTCGATAAATATATCAACCCGAAGATCGCAGGCGCGAAGACGGGACGCGGTTTGTATAATAAGGACGGCACTTCCGCGACGACGGGAGAGGAGAGTGAATCGACGAAAGCGTACCAACGCGCGGTGTTGGCGTACGGAAAGTCGAAGCTCGTCGCACGTCCGATCAAACCGATCGACGATTCGTTACAAGTGTACGAATTACCCGGTGCGTTTACCCGTGAGGACTTGCAACGCTTGAAAGAGAGTAAGCAACACATCGCGGAAGATTCGGCGGCGTACGCGGAAGAGCATAAGAACGATTTGCGCTACGTCGAATACAACAAGCAATTTGAAGAGCGCGAAAAAGCTTTGCAAGACAGCGACAAAGGAAAAAAGGTTAGGGCGAAGAAGCCGCCTAAAATGCTTGGTGAGTAAAAGCGTTGATTTGCGGCGCAATTCTTCGTCGCCGTTCGGTTGCGTACCTCTCGTACGCGTCCTCACGGCTTCTTGAACTGCTTGCAACTAAACGCTTTTACTTCGGGATAAGTTGGTTGGCGCATAACGGCGTCGCCGTTCGGTTGCGTACCTCTCGTACGCGTCCTCACGGCTTCTTGAACTGC
>CAZDCO010000046.1:0-3355 GCA_964504025.1 uncultured Clostridia bacterium | reverse complement strand
TTGCAACTAAACGCTTTTGCGCCCACCTTGTCATTGCGAGGAGCAACGCGACGAAGCAATCTCTTGCAAAAATCGCACCCTCAAAAAAATCAATCGTAAAAAAGGAAACGTTATGGAGAACGAATCGGCGTATTTTCATCTTGCCAAGTGGTTTGAATATCTCAACGACGACTGCGGCTACGAACAATGGTCGCAGTATTTAATTTCACGCCTGCAAGCCTATCCGCTCGTCGAAGGTTGGGACGTCGGTTGCGGCGGCGGTTGGTTCACACGCGCCTTTCAAAAACACGGCTATCGCATGACGGGTATGGACGTTTCCGCGCAAATGCTCGATTACGCGCAGGCGCAAGCGTTGAAGACGGGCGTTCGTAGCACTTACGTCTTAGGCGACGTTACGAAAACGAAATTTCCGCGCCGCTTCGATTTTGCAACGGCAATCAACGACTGTATCAACTATATTCCCAAGGAAAAGTTATCCTCCGCGTTGAAAAACGTCTACGCTTCCTTAAAAAAAGGGGGAGTATTCCTCTTCGATATCAGCTCCGTACGAAAATTTGAAGAGAAACTTGCAAATACTGTCAGCGTGGACGATCGCGACGACGTTACCTACATGGCGTTTAACCGTTTATCGGGGGATACGGTAACGATCGACGTTACCCTGTTCGTTAAAAACGAGGGGGGCAGGTACGAGAGATTCGACGAAACGCATACGCAATACGCGTATACCGAAGGGGAAATCGTAACCGCTTTGCAAGCCGTCGGCTTTACCGTTTGCGAAGTAACGGGGCACTTGGGCGAAGAGAAAGAAAACTCGGACAGATTGTGCTTCTTGGCACGAAAGGAATAAAAAATATGAACAACGTAGTGCGTACGCTCGTATTCGACGGGCAGGTATCGTTGACGTTGGCGGACACGACGGCGGCGGTACGAAAGGCAATACAATTACATAAACTCTCCAAGGCTTCGGCGTACGTCTTCGGCAAGGCGTTGTCCGCGACGACGTTCGCGGCGGCGGCAATGCAGGACGAAAAGGGCGAAATTTCCTTGGCGATCAAAAGCGACGGCGAGGGGGGCGATATCGCCGTATCGGGTAACGCAAAGCTGTATATGCGCGGCTATATCGCGCAAACGGAGCTTTCGGGCGAAGGAGCGGAAGAAACGGAATGGCGCGCGCTCGGCGAGAACGGTTCGTTCACCGTCATTCGCGACGACGGGTACGCCCGTCCGTTCGTCGGCAGTTGCACCCTCTATCCGCAGGCGACGATCGACGGCGCGTTTGAAGAATATTACGCGGTGAGCGAACAACTCCCCACGTATATCCGTACCTGCGTGCGCTTTACAAAGCGCGGCGGTTGCGCGTTCGCGGGGGTGGCTGCGCTGCAACCCTTGCCCTTTTGCGACGAGGAAACGTTGCGCAAGGTACGCGAATATTCGCTGGACGACTTGCTCGCGCTCGTGGAAAAACGAGGAATAACGGAAAGCATACGTCAATCGTTCACCCCGGAGGAGAATGTATGGGAGGAACGGGGAGCGAAATATAAATGCAACTGTTCCCGACGCTATTTGCTCAAAGTGCTTGCCTCGCTCGGCGAACGGGAAATGCGCCAAATCATTCGCGAGGACGGCGCGGTGCGCGTCCATTGCCACTATTGCAACAAGGACTATTCGTTTACGGAGGAAGACGCCGACAGGTTGTTCGGTAAAAAGGAAAACAAGTAAGTATGTCTGCAAAAATACAAAAAATAGATTATTCTCGCAAGCGTTTGGCAACGCAAGCGGATAAATATTATAACGACGGGCGGTTCGTGGACGCACTCCGTACGGCGCATAGAGAATACGCTTTATACGGCGGCGACGGCGAAGTATACGCGCGGCTTGCGGATATTTACGAAGCTATGGGCCTGCACGCGTCCGCGATCAATTATTTGTTCCGATATTTGGATATTGCCGACGAGGAAGATTATCCCGATATCTTCGAGGGGATCGCCGTCAATTATATGAATATCGGCAACGAATCGGCGGCGGCGTTTTATTATAACCGATTGATCGACGTGGACGATACGCTGACGCCTGAATCGAAAATGGAAATCGCAGCGGCGTTCACCAAAGAGAAAAAATCGAATCTCCGATTCGCTTATCCGTCCGAACTTGCCGATTTTTCCAAGGAGTTGGAGAGCGGCACGCGCGCGATGAAGTCGGGCGACTTCCCGACGGCGATTGACCAACTCGAACGGGTGGAAGAGGGAAGCAAACAATACGCCGAAGCGCAGGAAACGCTGGCGGTTGCCTATTTGCTTGCCGACGATATGGCGAAAGCGGAAGAGGTATGTTTGCGCCGCTTGGAAGAAACGCCGAACGATCCGCGCCTGTTGTCCACACTTGCCGCCGTGTATATGGAGGGCGAACGGAAAGAGGAAAGCCTCGCCGTAGCGAAGAAGCTGTGTACGCTGACGACGGAAGACCACGACGAGATCTACAAGATCGCCACCGTATGTTGCGAAAACGGCTTGCACGAAGAGGCGTACGAACGGTTTTGTCGGTTGGACGAGGCGTTGCCTTACGACGGCAGAACGTTATATTTCAAGGCGGTATCGGCGTATAAATGCGGCAAAAAAGAGGAAGCGGAACGCACGCTCGATTTGCTTTGCACAATCTATCCTGACGCGGAAGTGGCAAAATTCTACCTGCACGCCCTGCGGAACGACGAGGAAGTCGACTTCGACTATTTCTACCGCGTTCCCCAAGACGAGCGCAACTTGCGCACGAAAGCGTTGTTGATGACGACGTCGGCGTCCAAGGACGAGGCGGCGATCACGTCGATTTTTGCACGAGAAAAAGGCGCGTACGCGTGGGCGTTCGACGAAATGGACGGCAACGACGTAGAGTTGCAATATCTCGCGCTCGTGGCGGCGGTGCGCGCGGAAGAGGACGACTTTGTCCGCGACGTCCTGCTTGATTACGAAGTGTCGGACATGTTGAAGATAGAAACCATGTGTTTGCTGTACGAGCGCAACCGCGAAGACGAAGTGGGGTTCGTGATGTGCAACGTCTATCGCAAAGTGCACCTTCTCCCCGTGCGGTTGGGCAGAAAACGCCGTAAGATATTTATAGAAGGGTACGCAAAAGTGGCGTCGAAATTCGGTATCGCGTCGGACGAGTGCGGCGAAAGGGTGGTCGCGGCGACGGAAACCCTGTATCGAACGTTGGAGGCGAACGGTTGCTTGGAAACGGTGAAGAACGCGGACGATTGCGCTTGTGCCGTTTTCCTGACGTCGGGGATTAAAGACGTGCGCGGAGAAGCAACGCAAATCGCAACTCTGTTCGGCGCGGATATCCAAGGCGTACAAGCAATTTT
>CAZDCO010000045.1:0-8795 GCA_964504025.1 uncultured Clostridia bacterium | reverse complement strand
TTTTAATATTATTGAATATTGTTCAAAAATCTTGTCGAATTATGGAAGATTTTGTCGAAAAAGGGATTTTATAAAAAATTAGTTCGTTTCGTCGATATATTCGTCGTACGTAACCTTTCTATCGTACGTTTTCACGTCGTTGATTTCGATAATGCGGTTCGCGACGGTGTTCATCAATTCTTGGTCGTGCGACGTCAAGAGCATACAACCGCGATAATGGCTTAAACCGTTGTTGAGTGCGGTGATCGATTCCAAATCGAGGTGGTTCGTCGGTTCGTCGAAAATGAGGAAGTTGCTCCCTTCCAACATCATCTTCGCCAACATACAGCGTACTTTTTCGCCACCCGAAAGCACTTTCGCTTTCTTCAACGCCTCTTCGCCTGAGAACAACATTCTACCCAACCAGCCGCGCAAATATTCTTCGTAGTGGTCGTTGGAATATTGCGACAACCATTCGACGAGGTTCAATTCGCAGCCATGGAAAAATTCGTTATTGTTTTGCGGGAAGTAGGAAACGGAAATGGTTTTTCCCCAACGGATCGTACCCGAATCGGGTTGTTCTTTGCCCGTTAAAATATCGTACAACATTGTGAGCGTCGTACTCTTATCGGAAACCAAGCCGATCTTTTCGTCCCGTTGTACGGTAAAGGAAAGGTTTTTGAAATACCCCTCTTTCGTCAAGTCCTCTACCATAAGAATGTCGTTCCCGATCTCTTTTTCAAACTTGAAATCGATATACGGATATTTACGCAAGGAAGGTTTGAAGTCGTTGATCGTAAGCTTTTCCAACTCCTTCTTTCTCGACGTTGCCTGACGGGATTTGGAAGCGTTCGCCGCGAATCTTGCGATAAATTCTTGCAATTCCTTCGCGCGTTGTTCCGCTTTCTTGTTTTGTTCCTTTTGTTGACGGGCAAGCAACTGACTCGTTTGATACCAAAAATCGTAGTTACCCACGTACATATTGATCTTACCGAAATCTACGTCGCAAATGTTGGTACAAACTTTGTTCAAGAAGTGCCGGTTGTGGGAAACGATAATGATCGTATTTTCAAAGTCCATCAAATAGTTTTCCAACCAACGCACCGTTTTGATGTCCAAGTTGTTCGTAGGCTCGTCCAGCAACAATACGTCGGGATCGCCGAATAACGCCTGCGCGAGCAATACGCGCACCTTTTGTTTTGCGTCCAACTCGCCCATCGTAACGTAATGCATGCTGTCGTCGATCTCCAACGCGTTCAAAAGCTGTCCTGCCTGATATTCGGCGTCGTAGCCGTTCATTTCCGCGAATTCGCTTTCCAACTCCGCCGCTTTTACGCCGTCTTCTTCGGTGAAATCGGGCTTGGCGTATAACGCGTCCTTTTCGTCCATAATTTCCACCAAACGCTTATATCCGAGCATGACGGTACGCAAGACCGTTTCGTTGTCGTACATATTTTGGTTTTGTTGCAAAACGGACATACGCTCGTTTTTATCCAAGGACACGAAGCCCTTTTGCGGTTCGACTTCCCCGGAAAGCACCTTCAAAAAGGTAGATTTTCCCGCGCCGTTCGCACCGATAATACCGTAACAATTCCCCTTCGTGAATTTCAAATTTACGTCCTCGAACAATTTTTTGCTGCCGTATTGCAGAGAAACGCCTGTAACCTGTAACATATCTTATACCTCGACTCTTTTTTTATTCCGAAACGATTATACCATATTTTTACGGTTTAAGCAATCGTTTCTACCTTTCCTTTCTTATAATAATGTATATCCTGCGACTTTTATCGCTCTAAAAACGGATAAAACGCCGCCTCGTTCGTCCGCGAGCGACGTTTCACCTCTACCGCCGCGTGCGTACGCGCGATCAGGTCAATTTGATACAATTTTGCGGCAGGAAGCTGGCAAGTTCGGACATCAACGCCTTATTCGGCGTTACCCGTTGCGAGCACAACAACTTTTTACCGTCTTTTACGAAACACACCTCTGTATTGCCCGTATAGAAGGTAAGCGTTTCCAACAACTCTTCCACGTCCTCGTCTTCCAACGCCGTTACGTTCAACCACAACCGTTGCGGTTCGTCGCTTTTCGGTTTCGCTTGTACCGCGCGCGCCGTCGAAGCGGGTTGCTCGCTCGGTTTTTCCTCTTCCGTATTCTCCAAAGAAAATTCTTTTACGCTATCCACAATGATAACGGGGGCTTTTTCTTCGTCGATACTAATCTTACCCGTTACGGTAACGACCTTATCCGCTTCCAAGAAACCACGCATTTTTTCGTAGACCTTGGGGAAGCACAAACACTCGATCGAACCGTACAAGTCTTCCACGGTAACGAACGCCATAAACGAGCCCGTGCGCGTTTTCAGCTTCTTATACGCCGAAATCATACCGCCCATGATAACGGGCATGCCGTCGGTAATATCGACGTACGTCTTTACACCGCCCTCTTCTTCCTCGGTATAGTTGTTCAGCATGGAACAGTTGAACGTTTTATCCTTGAAATAGGGCAAAAACCGCTCGAAAGGATGTCCGCTGACGTACACGCCGAGCACCGATTTTTCCTTGGACAAGCGCTCCATCGACTCGTATTCGGGCATATCGGGATAGGTGATCTCCAACGCCTGTTCTTCTAAAATACTGCCGAACAGGGAAATTTGCGCGCCTGCCTTTTGTTTATCCATTGCGTTTACGCGCGCAAGTGCTTCCTCGAATACCGCCGCGAATTGCGAACGCGCGTAACCGAACGAATCGAACGCGCCTGCGTAGATCAAGCTTTCCATAATACGCTTATTGACGTATTTTGCACAACGCACCAAGAAATCGGCAAAGTCCTTAAACGCGCCGTTTGCCTCACGCTCGCGGATAACCGCTTCGATCGCGTCCTGCCCGACGCCGCGCAACGCACCCAAGCCGATACGCAAGCCGTTCCCCTCCACCCAGAAAATCGACTTCGATTTGTTGATATCGGGGGGCAATACGTCGATATTCTTTTCCTTCATATATAAGATATACTTGGAAATTTCTTCGATCTTATCGATACGGTCGTTTAAGATACCTGCAAGGAATTCTTTGGGGTAAAAATATTTCAAGTACGCGGTACGATACGCAACCACCGCGTACGCCGCCGCGTGCGATTTATTGAACGCGTAGGACGCGAAACTTTCCATATCCGCAAAAATCTTCGCCGCCACTTCCGCGGGAATACCGAGCGCAGCACAACCCGTGATGCCGTCCTCGGGCGCACCGTAGATAAACTTGTCCTTTTGCTCCATCAGCTCTTTTTTCTTCTTCTTGGCCATGGCACGACGCACGAGATCGGCTTGACCGAGCGAATAGCCTGCGAGCTGTTGGAAAATTTGCATAACCTGTTCTTGATAAATGATAACTCCGTACGAGTTTTTCAAGATCGGCTCTAAGTAGGGCGTGTCGTAAACGATTTTTTCGGGGTGATGCTTATTCTCGATATATTTCGGGATAAAGTCCATGGGGCCCGGACGATACAAGGAAATACCTGCAATCAAATCTTCCAAACAGCTCGGTTGCAGATCGCGCATGAACTTCTTCATGCCGCCTTGTTCAAGCTGGAACACCGCGTCGGTATCCCCCGACGAGATCAACTGATACGCTTCGGGCACGTCCACGCCGATTTCGTTGAAATCGATATCGATCCCCTGCCCCTCTTTGATATACTCTAACGTGTTTTGAATATCCGTCAGCGTCGTCAACGCCAAGAAGTCCATCTTCAACATGCCGACGGCTTCCACTTCTTTCATATCGAATTGCGTAACGATGTCCTCGCCGTTACGGGCAAGAGGAACGTTATCCGACAACACTTTGTTACAAATGACGACGCCTGCGGCGTGTTCGGAAGTGTTCTTCGGCATACCTTCCAACTTCAAACCCATGTCGATCACTCGACGCAGGTCGGCGTTCGTTTCGTATACTTCGATAAATTCGGAGTTCTTCTTTTGCTTTTGTTCGTCAAGCTTCTTTTGCAACTCGATCCGCTTTTCTTCGTTCTCTTCCGCCGCAATTTGCTTTTCGATTTTAGGAATTTTCAAACCGAGCAATTCGCCGATCGTCGATTTCCCGTCCATAAGCTTTGCCACTTTATCTGTTTCGGAATAGGGCACGCCCATAACGCGTCCGACGTCCTTGATGACGGCGCGCGAAGCCAACGTACCGAACGTAACGATTTGCGCTACGTTTTCGGGGTGATATTTTTCACGCACGTACTCGATCGTTTCGTGTCTACGCTTCGTACAAAAGTCGACGTCGAAGTCGGGCATGGATACACGATCGGGATTCAAGAACCGCTCGAAAATCAAATCGTACCGCAAAGGATCGACGTCGGTAATGCCAATCGAATAAGCAACGATACTGCCTACGCCCGAACCACGTCCCGGTCCGACAGGAATCCCGTGTAACCGCGACCAGTTGATATAGTCCCATACGATCAGGAAATAGTCCGCAAAGCCCATTTTGATGATGATACCCAGCTCGTAATTGACTCTGTCCTTGATCGATTGCGTAATATCGCTGTATCGCTTGGGCAACCCCTCCCACGTCAAGCGCGTCAAATAGTCGGGAGAAGTCGATCCGTCTTCCGGTTTATACAACGGAATGAGCGAGGTATCGCGAATGGGATCGCCCTTCGGCGTCAAGTCGAACGCAGGCTCTTCGATCTTATCCGCGATCACGCGCGTATTCGTAATGGCTTCGGGTACGTAGCTGAACAATTCCGCCATTTCGTCCCCCGATTTCATATAAAATTCGTGCGTGTCGAATTTCATACGTTTGGGATCAGCCAACGTCTTTTTCGTTTGAATACAAAGAAGTACGTCGTGCGCCTCCCAGTCCTCTTTTTCGATATAGTGTACGTCGTTGGTGGCGACTAAGCCGATATGCAATTCGTTGGCGATCTTGATCAAATCGGGAATGACCTGTTTTTCTTCGGCGATGCCGTGATCTTGCAACTCGATATAGAAATCGTCGCCGAACACCACTTTCATCTCCGCAGCCCATTTCTTCGCGCCCTCGTAATCGCCTTGAAGAAGGAGTTGCGGCATACGCCCTGCCAAGCATGCGGAAAGGCAAATTACGCCCTCGCTGTGTTTTTTAATAAAATCATAGCTGATACGGGGCTTACCGTAAAATCCGTCGATATACGAAAGGGAGTCCAGCTTGACGATATTGCGATAGCCCACCTTGTTTTTGGCAAGCAAAACGATATGCTCCGTCTTCGTGCCGGGGCGTTTGTCCAAATGATCGTCCGTTGCGTACAATTCGCAACCGATAATGTATTTTATCCCCTTTTTTACACATTCTTCGGCGAAATACAGCGAGGCGTACATATTGCCGTGATCGGTTACGGCGCACGCGTTGATATTGTTTTTCGCCAAATAATCAACGAGGTCGTCTACCTTTGCCGCGCCATCCAACAAGCTGTATTCCGTATGCAAATGCAAGTGCACAAAATCCGTCATTCTACTTCACTTCTTCCTTATTCTTTCCTATTCGTTCCTATCAAAGTTCGTCCGCGAGTTCGATCAAGCGACGAAAACGGTGATTGAGGCAACTTTTGCTGACATCGAGCAACGCCGCAAGTTCTTTCAACGACATCGTCTGGTTTTTCAACCGCGCTTTGGCAAGCGTAACCAGTTCTTCGCTTAAATCGGAAAAATGCGTTTTCTCTTCTAATTTGTTGATCGCTATAACCTGTTTTGCCGCCGCAGTCAACGATTTATCAATGTTGCTTGCGATACAATTTTTCGTACGGTTATCGTTGTTCGCTTCGTCGCGCTTTTCCACAAACGCCGTAAACCGTGCCAACACGTTTTCCACGCCCGTTACCGACAAGAAGTCGGAAATACCCTCTTTACTCTTGATATACACGACGTACGTTTCCTTGCGCTCAACCACTTTGGCAAGCAATTCCAACTCCGCCAACAACGAACAAAAATCTTTCGCTGTCGTTTGATCGTTGAACACGATTTCCAAGTGATAGCCCAACTTTTTCTTCGTAGGCAAAGTGCAACTTCCACCGCCCAAAAACGCGCCCTGCACGTAGGCGATTTTACACGCCTCGTCTTTTAGCAACGTAGCCGATATTCCGTCCCTGCACTCCTTTCCTCCCCGTTTTAACAAGCCCAGAGCGCGCAACACTTCGGTGGAAATACGCAACGGGCATTGTAACACGAGCTTATCCCGACCGCTCATTTTATCCATCGTTGCGTGTGTAACGGCAAGTTCCGCACCGAACACGTCGAAGAAGAGGGACATAAAATATTCCGCGACGTATTCCGTTTCGCTCACTAAAAAAAAGGTAGGCGTACCGTCCGCCACGCCAAGTATTCCGTTCGTGCGGACGAAGGCGGATAACGCCGCCTTTTTCGCCGCTTTGGAAGCGTGCTCGTCCGTCGCCCTTTTACGGGATATAAGTTCCTTTTTTACGTCAGCCGTAAAGCTCATAGCTCGTCCTTTACATGTGTTTTTTATATTCGGCAAAGCGGAAATTCGGATATCTGCCGTCGATATTGTCGATCCGATCCATGGGGAAACCGATACGTTTCAGTTGTTCTTCCACGAGTACCGTATCCCCCACGCGTTCCACGGCGTGCGCGTCGGAATTGATGATGAAACGCGCCGAAGTCTTTTGCACGATCTCACTCAACTGCTCGTCCGACAAGTGCTCTTTTTTAGAGTTCAACTCGATATACGTGCCGTAGTCCGCCGCGGCTTTCGCAACCTCTAACGTGTTACATTCGCAACAATAATTGAAGTGGGTAACGGCGTCTAAGGGATTGCGTTTGATCGCGTTGACGTACGCTTCCGTGTTATAGCGAACGAGTTTTTCGGGAATGGTACGCAGGAAATGGCGAGCCAAGATATTGCCCCAGCCGTACGCCAATTTTCCCTTCGCGTGTTCGTAACGGATAAAGATATGATTGCCGCAAAGATACACGTCGAAATCTTCGTAGTCCTTTTCCGTCAAATCGGAACGCCCCGACAAACCGTGGATATTCGCCTCGATTCCGACGAGAACGCGAATCCCGAATTCGTTCTCAGCAGCGGCGCACTCCGCCTTATAAGACGGCATTTCCTTGCGGCGCAAACCGAACGCCACGTGCGAAAAGCCGTGGTCGGTGATTGCGATCTCTTTTAATCCTAACTCTTTGGCACGCGCGGCGTTTTCCGCAACGGTATTTTTCCCGTGCGAATAGGGCGTGTGCGTATGATAATCTCCCGTTAAAATCACGATAAACTCCTATATCTTATACTGTGGTAGATAACAAATTTCTTCTTCCAAGCGTATTTTATATTGTGCAAAAACGGCATTTTTCATTACCGTTATTAAATCTTTAATATTCGCGGCGGTCGCCCGTTCGTCGTTGACGATAAAGTTGGCGTGGCTTTCGGATATTTTCGCGCCGCCGATACGGAGTCCTTTTAAGCCCGTACCCTCAATCAACCGCCCTGCTGACGAGCCGTTCGGATTCTTGAATACGCACCCCATACTCTTCCCCGTCGGCAAGTGCGCGCGGCGTTGAGAAAAGAAAGTCAGCCGTTCTTCGATTTGCTCTTGCGTACTCGGCGTAAGAGCAATCGTCGCACCGACGATCACGCACGGTTCGCGCATAAAAACGCTCGATTTATAACCGTAGCGACATTCGCTTACGGAAAGCGTTTCTTTTTTACCGCGATAGAGAACGACTACGTTTTTGACGATGGAATCGATATACTCTCCCGATACGCCTGCGTTCATATACAACGCGCCGCCAAGCGTGCAAGGTATCCCCGTCATGAATTCCGCTCCGCCAAGCCCGAACGATTGACAAGCCCGTATCAAAGCGTTCGCGTTGACGCCGACTTCCGCGTACACGCCGTCTTGCGTGCGATACACGCCGCGCATATCCGTCGTACGCACCACTATGCAATCGGAATCGCCGTCGGGCGGCAATACGTTGGACAGATTGCCCAACACGACGAAAAAAGCGTTTTCCGCTTGCAACCGCGCAACAAGTCGGCATAAATCGTCTTCCGTTTGCGGATAATACGCCGCTTTTGCCTTTCCGCCGACGCCGATCGTCGAACGTTTCGCAAAGAAAAACGGACGTTCTATTCTACTTTCCCCTATTACTTTTTCGGTACTCAAAGCGATCACTCCTATTATAACATATTTTTTGAAATATTCAAACCATTTCAAAGCTTTTTCG
The DNA here is from genome assembly GCA_964504025.1 of uncultured Clostridia bacterium. GTDB lineage: Bacteria > Bacillota > Clostridia > Christensenellales > Borkfalkiaceae > Scatosoma. The sequence goes on along the minus strand of CAZDCO010000045.1, from coordinate 601 downwards.
TCGACTTTTGAAAAAATTTTGAACAATCTACCGCTATACGATATGCCGTGCGACGGAAGGATATACCGAAAAGAGAAAAGGACCTCGAAAAACCTTCGAAGTCCCTTTCACAAGAGAAAAAAATCAATGAATGGATTATGCTTTATAAATGATTTCTCCGTCGCGTACGGTGAGCAATACGTCGTACTTATCGTTGATAACGACGAAGTCTGCACGCTTGCCGACCTTGATGCTGCCCGTTACGTCGTAGATACCCAACGTTTTCGCAGGGTTCTTCGTAGCGTAATCGACCGCTTGCGTAAACGGAACACCTACTTTCTCCACTACGTTTTGCACCGCTCTATTCATACGGAGCACGCTGCCTGCCAACGTACCGTCTTCCAAACGCGCTTCGCCGTTCTTGACGTACACCGTTTGACCGCCAAGCTCGCTTACGCCGTCGGGGATTCCCTTCGCGCGCATTGCGTCGGTAATCAACGTCAATTTATCCGCAGGTTTATTCTTTACGAGCAGTTGCATTGCAGGTACGGAAACGTGAATGGTATCCGCAATCAATTCGCAGTTCAAATCGTCTACGAGCATTGCGCTGCCGACCGTACCC
>CAZDCO010000044.1:0-8962 GCA_964504025.1 uncultured Clostridia bacterium | reverse complement strand
GCAGGGAAGTGAAGGACATTTTGTGGCCGGCAGGTACGAGAGTAAGCGAAATTCGCCGTGGGGAAGAAGTCATTTTACCCGAGGGGGATACGAAGCTGATCGGCGGCGACGTACTCGTTTGCGTTTGCCGTACGGACGAGCCGCAAAAGATCAGGGACGAGCTGGCGCATATCGTAGAATAGCCGTCGAGCGAACATATCCGCGCGAACGCCGACATATACTGACGGTAGGGCGATCTATCGCAGAGGTGGCGAAAAATGCGGTTATACGACGAAATGTTTTCAAGCGAGCAGGCGGCGGCAAAGTGCGTGTGGGCACTTGGCGACGCGGCGTATTGCACGGGCGTGAAATCGGTGGGAGAGTTCTCCCCCGAACGGCTGACGTTGCACTTTCCCAAGGGGAGGTTAGAGCTTGTCGGCGAGGGGTTGTCGATCGGTAAGTTTTGCGACGGGGACGTGTCGTTGCGCGGTAAAATTCGCGAATTGCGGTATGTGGACGATCGGGAGAGGACGGAGTGAGCGCGGCGTTGTTCAAGGTACGCTTTTGTATCGAGGGCGTGATGCCCGAACGGGCGTTGTTGCGACTCCGACGGGCGCAAATCGCCGTCTACGACGTGAAAAAATTGCAAAAAAACCGACTTGCCTTTACGATTCGCGCGAAAGATTACGAAAAAATTTTTGCAATTTATCCCAAAACGTGGTATAATACTAACGGGCACGCACCCTATCGGCTGACGTTCGTCGGGGACGTGGGCGTGTTGCGCGTGGTGAAAACGTTGCGCCGTCGGGTGGGCGTATGGCTCGGCGCGTTGGCGTTCGCCGCTCTTTGCCTGTACGCCGACGGTATGATCTTCGGCGTGGAAGTAGTCGGTGCGCCCGACTACGCGCGCGAGGCGCGCGAGATACTCGGCAAACACGGCGTGCGTACTTTCGCTACCTACGAACGGGGCAAAGAGGACTTGGTTTGCGCGGAGTTGTTGGCGTGCGACGGCGTGGAGTTTTGCTCGGTGCAAAAGCGCGGTTTATGGTTGCGCGTGGAGATCCGCAAGGGCAATTTTCATTCGGAACGGTTGCAGTCGGGGGATATGACGGCGGAAAAGTCGGGAAAGATCACGGCGATTCGGGTGCTGTCGGGCACGCCGCTGAAAGCGGTGGGCGACGAAGTGCGCGAGGGCGAGAGCGTCGTCGGCGCGTGGTTTGAACGGACGGACGGCGAACGAATCTCCACGGACGCGATTGCCGTCGTACAAACGGAATGCGTATTCCGCCTGCGCGTAGAAGCGGAGGACGAGGAGAGTGCGTTCGCGATCGCCTATTTGGCGGCGGAGTTGCGAGGCGACGAGGACTGGTTAGAGGTGCGTTGCACGGCGACGGCAGAGGGCGTATTCGAGACGGAATTACGCTACGGCGTTACGCAGGGCTGGAACGTACGGTAGAGAAAAAAGGAAATTTGCGTCGAGAGGCGCACGGGAGGACATAGCGTTTGACTAACGGTGGAAAAACGACGAGGACGGTAGATTGCCGTTCCGTGGACAAGCTGGCGCGCGTGCTGGGCGCGTTTGACGAAAATCTTGCGTGGATTGCGCGCGAAACGGATACGGCGTGCTACGTCGAGGGCGCGAAAATTCGTATCGAGGGTAGCGCGGAAAATACGGCGACGGCGGAACGCGCGTTCGCGGCGATGTTGAAACTGACGGCGGCGGACGACGAAATCGATAAAGGGCGCGCGGCGTATTGCGTCGAGTTGGCAAGAGACGGGCGCGAAGACGAAGTGGAGAACCTGACTTCGGGCGCGATTGCGGTAACGGCGCGCGGTAAGCAAATCAAATGCAAGACGGTCGGGCAAAAATCGTACGTGGACGCGATCAAGAAAAACACGGTCGTGTTCGGCGTCGGACCTGCCGGTACGGGCAAGACGTACCTTGCCGTGTGCATGGCGGTGGCGGCGTTTAAGAGCAAACAGGTGGAGAAGATCGTACTCACCCGTCCTGCGGTGGAAGCAGGCGAGAAGCTGGGCTTTTTACCCGGTGATTTACAGGAAAAAGTCGATCCGTACCTTCGTCCGTTGTACGACGCGTTGCAGGAAATGCTCGGTTTGGACACCTACGCGAAGTTGATGGAACGCGGCGCGATCGAAGTCGCTCCGCTTGCTTATATGCGCGGTAGAACGCTGTCGAACGCCTTTATTATTTTGGACGAAGCGCAAAACACGACGCGCGAACAAATGAAGATGTTTTTGACCCGTATGGGCGAGGGCAGCAAAACCGTCGTAACGGGGGACATAACGCAAATCGATTTAGACGGAAAACAAAGCGGCTTGGTGCACGCTACGGAAATTTTGAAGGACGTGGACGGCGTAGCCGTTTGCACGCTGACGGCGAAAGACGTCGTCCGCCACCCGTTGGTGATGCGCATTATCCGTGCGTACGAAGCGAGCGAGCAGGCGGCGGAACGGGAACGTAAGCCGTCGAGAAAGGAGAAAGACGAAAGATGAATGAAAGACAATTCGGACAAGAATGGACGAAATCGCACGCGATGAAGAGTATTTTGCTCTTCCTCTTGCACTTCGTCATATTTATCGGCATCGCCGCCGTCGTGCTGGCGTCGAGCGGCGTTATGGTATTCGGCGAGTCGTTCGTGTCGCAGGGTGCGAACTACTTATACGCGGTATTTTGCATATTTTTGCTCTTCCTCATTACCTATCTCTATTTCTTTTTTGAAAGCAGGGATATTTTGACGAGCGGCAAGGATATCGCACTCGTGTTTACCATTTTGGACGTATATTTGATTTTGTCCTGTTTGATCGGGTATAAGCTGGCGATCTACGCCCGTCCCGTCGCGCTCGTGGCGTTGCTTGCCTTTACCCTGATCGGTAGACGGGAAGCGATTTTCTTGAATATCGTCAGCGCGTTGTTGATGTTCGTCATCGATACCTTTGCCGTGGAAGAAGTAACGAGTCAAGCGTGCTATTCTTCCCTCGTCATCGCCTTTTCCGCGGGTATGCTCGCCGTGTTCTTCGCCTCGTTCACCAAAACGCGTTTGCGCGTCGTCGTGATCGGGCTGTTGATCGTCGTTCCGATCGATATGGTGATCGCGCTGTTAGAATTGCCCGAGCTGTTGAACGGCAGCGTCGTAGGGCAAGCTTCCGTTTGGCAAAAAATCTTGACGGAAATGGGGTACGGACTGTTCGGCGGCGTGATGTCCACCGTGCTGTTTATCGCGCTTTTGCCCCTCTTTGAAAGCCTGTTCAATCGCCTGACGGTATTCCGCTTGCGCGAATTGACAAGCCCCGACGCCGAAATTTTACGCAAACTCAAAGAGGAAGCCCCTGGAACGTATAACCACTCTATGGTCGTGGCGCAGCTTGCGGAAGCGAGTGCGGCGGCGATCGGCGAAAACGTGGACTACGCGCGCGCGGCGGCAATGTACCACGACGTGGGTAAATTGCACTATCCCGAACATTTCACCGAAAATCAGGGTGATTATAATTTGCACGACGAGTTGACGCCCGAACTGTCGGCGGATATTATCCGTTCGCACGCCAAGGACGGCTATACCCTGATCCGCAACCACCACTTGCCCGACTTCTTGGCAGATATTGCCATGCAGCACCACGGCACGATGCCTATTCGCTATTTCTACGCCAAGGCGTTGAAATTGACGGACGGGGAGTTGAACATCGAAGATTATTCCTATTTAGGTCCGAAACCGCAAACGAAGCTCGCCGCGATTATTATGATTTGCGACGCGTCGGAGGCGGCGGTCCGTGCGGTGGGCGCGCGCTCGCCCGAAGCGGCGGAAAAGGCAATTCGATCGGTGATCGAAGAACGCATGGATCTGGAACAATTCTCCGAATGTGACGTAACGATGGCGGACTTGACGAAAATTCGCCAAGCACTCGTCAATACGTTGACGGGAGTATACCATCACCGTATACAATATCCCGGGATCAAATATCGGCGTACGGACGGCGGTACGAAAGGAGAGAACGAGTAATGGCGAAGTGTATCGTAGATTGCGACGAAGAAGTGCGCGCCGAAGTGGACGTGGATACGTTGGAAGAGGCGGTCGGAGCGTTCGTGCAGTCGGACACGCCGATTGCGATCGAGTTTTTGTTCGTCTCCGACGAGGAGATTAAGACGCTGAACGCGCAAACGCGCGGCGTGGATCGGGTAACGGACGTACTCAGTTATCCGACGTTGGACGGCGTATGCGGCAAGGCACTCCGCGGAGAGGACTTCCCGTTCGATCTTGACGACGACGGTAATTTGTTGATCGGTTCGGTCGTGGTATGTCGGGAGCGCGCCAAGGAACAGGCGGAAGAATACGGTCATTCCTATCGGCGCGAATTGCACTACTTGTTCGTGCACGGCGTGATGCATTGCTTGGGGTACGATCATATCGAGGAAGAGGACAAGGCGGCGATGCGCGCCGCGGAAGAGCAGGTGCTCGGCGCGATGGGAATCGTACGGGCGTGAACGCAAGGAAAAACGGAGAGGAAACGAGGAAATAGCATGAAAAGCGGATACGTAGCAGTTATAGGTAGAGCAAACGCGGGCAAGAGCACGCTCATCAACGTCATGGTCGGGGAAAAAGTGTCGATCGTATCCCCGAAACCGCAAACGACGCGCGATCGCATTTTGGGGGTATTGACGGAGAACGATTATCAAATCGTGTTCGTGGATACGCCCGGCATTTATAAGGCGAGAAACGCGTTGACGGATATGATGATGCGCACGACGGAAACGAGCGCGCGTTCGGTCGATTTTATCTTGTACGTGGTAGACGGGCACGACGGTATCACGGACGAGGACTTCGCGTTGATGAAGAAGTATAAGGCGTTGGATATTCCTATGGCGGTGGCGTATACGAAGACGGACATTATGCCCAAGGAAAATATTCCCCTCGATATGGCGAAATTCGCCGATTCGGGCTTGGACGTGGACGTATTCCCCGTGTCCGCGCGCAAGGGGAAAAACGTTGCGGAGTTGAAGGCGTTTTTAGCAGATCAAATGCCCGTCGGCGAAAAGGTGTTCGAGGAAGATATCGTATCGGATAAGAGCGAGAAATTTATGCTCGCGGAAATTATGCGCGAGAAAATCTTGCTGAAATTCGATAAGGAAATCCCGCACGGCGTTGCAATCGTTATCCACACGTTTACCCGAAACGACAATGGCGTGTACGAGGTGAGTTTGGATATCGTATGCGAGCGGGCGAACCACAAGGCGATCTTGATCGGTAAACAGGGCAAGGCGATCAAGGAAGTGTCCTCGTTCGCGCGACAGGATATGGAAAAGTTTTTGGGCGCAAAGGTGTTCTTGACGACGTACGTCAAAGTCAAGGAAGACTGGCGCGAACGCCCGAACTTGCTGCGCGAATACGGCTACGAAGATCTGAAAGACTGATCGTGCGTGCGGCGTGCATAACCGTTCCTCTTTTTCGACAAACTGTGGAAAAGGAGGGAAAGAGGGGATATGCACGACAAGCGTGGGGAAAACGAGGCGGCGCGCGCGGCTTGGCAGTTGTTTGAAAGGACGGGCGCGGTGCACTATTACATGCTCTATTACGAGTTGTTGGACGGAAAGAAAAGGAATAGGTAGAAAAAGCGGTGGAAGTCAAGACGGAAGCAGTCGTGCTGCAAGCGATCGAATATAAGGACAACGACAAGTTGTTGACGTTGTTCTCGCCGTCGTTGGGCAAGATCACCGCAGGCATACGCGGCGTGAAGAAATCGACGGCGAAGCTGGCGTTCGCGGCGCAACCGTTTTGCTTTGCGGAATACGTGTTGGCGGTCAAAGGGGATCGCTATACCGTAACTTCGGCGTACTTACACGAAAGCTTTTTCGATTTGCGGACGGACTTCGATGCGTTCTACGCGGCTTGCGCGGCGGCGGAGGCGTGTCGGTTGCTGACGGTGGAAAACGAGCGGTACGAGGGGCTGTTTATCGGGTTCGTGCAATGCCTGCAAGCCCTTTGTCAACGGGAAGAAAGCGTGGCGGAGGGGCTGATCACCTTCCTCTTGATCGCCCTTCGGGAAAGCGGCTATCCGTTAGATCTCGAATACGATCGCGAAGTGCGCGACGGGGATACGCTGTGGTTCGATTTCGCCTTCGGACGGTTCGCGCCCTTTGAAGAGTGCGCTTCGGGCGTGCGCGCAAGCCCGTCTACCTATCATACGCTTAGAAAGTGCGAGGGGTTAGACTTTGACGAGCGTTTGATCAAAGGTGGCGAAAAACGCGCTTTGCGGCTGTTGAGAGCGTATTTATGCGACAAGACGGAGTTGAACTTCGACGGAATCGGCGAAGTGATCCGTGCGTTGAACGACTGAGTTTTTGCCGCGAAAGGAAGTCGGAAAAAAATCATTCAAAAAAAGGAATTACATTCAACATGGAAAAGGAAAAGACGACGGGAAAGCCCGTCATAACGCGTGCCGAGAAAAAGGATAACGCGAAGGGGATCATCAAGGAACTGTTGCGCCAAACGCCGAAGAAGAGTAACGATCTGATCGACGAGGCGGCAAAGCTGTATACGGAGAAATTCGGAGGCGAGGACACGGAGAACGTGAACGACGTCAAGGGACGGATCGGTTCGGTGCTCGACGTGATGAAAAAGGAAAACGAAGTGCAATTCGAGGGGGGCACGTATGCGTTGACGGAGTTGAAAACGGCTGAGGAAACGGAAGTGAAGCCGAAAAAGTCGACGAAAACGAAGCGTACGACGAAGAAAAAGAGCGAAGAAGTCGTCGCGGCGGAAGTGGTTGCGCCCGTAGAAAAGAAAACGGAAGAGGTAAGCGAGTCGACGACGGAAGAAAAACCGAAAAAACGGGGCAGAAAGCCGAAAGCGGCGGCAAAACCGACGATTGAAGAAAAGGTGGAAGAAAAAGCGGAAGAGAAAACGGAAGAAGTCGCGCAACCGCCCGTAGTCGAAGAAAAGCCGAAAGCGGAGGAGCAGGTACGCGAACAACCGCAGGTGCAAGTGCAAGAACAAGTGCAAGAGCAACCGCAAACGCTTGCTAAGCCCGTGATGGATATGAGCTTTTTGTTCGGGGAAGTGAAGACGAACAAAAAGCCGGAAAGCAAGAAAGAAGAACCGAAGAGGGAAGAGCCGAAAAAGGAAGAGCCGAAGAAAGAAGAACGGAAACGCGAGGAAAAGCGCGTGCAGGCGGAACAGCCCGTAAAGGCGGAGAAAGCTGAAAAGACGGAGCGCAAGAACGAGCAAAAACCGACGGCGAAAAAGCCGACGGCGCAAAGATCGAAAAACAAGACGGCGACGAAACCGCAAACGGCGGACGAGAAGTTGCGAGAGGCGTTTTTGAAACGGTTGCGCGCACTCGGCGGCGACTATTTCGAGTACTACTCGGTTTACTTGTTGGAGAAATACTCCCGAAAGAACGGCAGACGGTTGGAGGGCTTGAAAATTTCGGGCGGCGATCGCGACGGCGGTATCGACGGGGAGTTGGAGCTGACGGATACGCTCGGTTTCCGAGAAACGATCTACATACAGGCGAAAAACTGGGATCCCGACAAGGGGGACGAACGCTTGTGGACGGTCGGAGAAACGTTGGTGCAACAATTTATCGGCGCGTGCGTGTATCGGCAAGCGAAAGAGGGCAAACAGCGTTGTCGGGGGGTGTTCGTAACGACGTCGCGGTTTACCGCGGAAGCGAAGCGTATGTTGGAAGACACGTCGGACAGCTTTATCGGCTACGACGGCGCGGACTTGTACGAAACGGCGAAAGAGTGTTCGTTCGGGCTAGTGCAAAAGAACGGCGAATGGGCGTTAGACGAAGAATTGTTATCGGGCGAGCGCGCGTTGTTCCATATTTTATAAACGGCGTGCAAGGGGAGAGAATTTTCTCCCTTTTTGCGTATTTCGCGAAAAAATTTATAAAAAATACGAAAAAATAGCAAAAGAGCGCGTGAAAGACTTGATATTTTTCGTAAATTATATTAAAATGGAATATACGAAAACGTTACAAAAGACTTTCGTCTGTCCGATAGGGAGCGGCGAAGGTGTTTTTGTGGTTAAAACGGTGCAATAAGAAGAAAATTTTTCAATTTGGAGGAAGTAAACATTATGGCAAAAAAGTATTGCTATCTCTTCACTGAAGGTAATGCACAAATGCGCGAGATTCTCGGCGGCAAAGGCGCAAACCTTGCGGAAATGACGAATATCGGTCTTCCCGTACCCCAAGGTTTTACCATTTCCACGGAAGCGTGCACGCAATATTACGAAGATGGTAGACAAATCAACCCCGATATTCAAGCGGAAATCATGGAATACGTGGAAAAAATGGAAAACGTTTGCGGCAAGAAGTTCGGCGACAAGGAAAATCCCTTGCTCGTATCCGTTCGTTCGGGTGCGCGTGCGTCCATGCCCGGCATGATGGATACCATCTTGAACCTCGGCTTAAACGAAGAGGTAGTAAACACGATTGCGGAAAAATCGGGCAATCCCCGTTGGGCTTGGGACTGCTATCGTCGTTTCATTCAAATGTTCTCCGACGTCGTTATGGAAGTCGGCAAGAAGTATTTTGAAAAGCTGATCGACGAGATGAAAGAGAAGAAGGGCGTTACGCAAGACGTCGAGTTGGACGCGAACGACCTGAAAGAACTTGCAAATCAATTCAAGGCAGAATATAAAAAGCAACTGGGTAAAGAATTCCCCAACGATCCCAAAGAACAACTTTTCGAGGCTGTAAAAGCGGTATTCCGTTCTTGGGACAACCCCCGTGCGAACGTATACCGTATGGACCACGATATCCCGTACAGCTGGGGTACTGCGGTAAACGTACAAATGATGGCGTTCGGTAACATGGGCGAAACCTCCGGTACGGGCGTTGCGTTCACGCGTGACCCTGCTACGGGTGAAAAGGGTCTTATGGGCGAATTCTTGACCAACGCACAAGGCGAAGACGTCGTTGCGGGCGTTCGCACTCCGATGCCCATCGCTCAAATGAAGGA
>CAZDCO010000043.1:0-9376 GCA_964504025.1 uncultured Clostridia bacterium | reverse complement strand
TGGCTGGGGATGAGAGATTCGAACTCCCGAATAACGGAGTCAGAGACCGTTGCCTTACCGCTTGGCGAATCCCCAAAGCATCGCCTCTTACTTGCGTTATTTTATCAAACTTTTGTTCTTTTGGCAAGCGTTTTGTACCGTCTTTACGAACTTTTTTTCTTTTTCGTCAAAAAAAGTGCGGAAACGCCGTTTTACTCCTTTCCGATCGTTGTATCCTATACGCAAGGAGGTTTTCTATGTACGTATCCACTCTCGTCGGGAAGCGCGTGTTCTCCCGATCCGCCGAGCGCGGCGTTTGCGTCGGCGTCGGCGTTTCCTTAAAAACGTTCGTCGTGAAATATCTTTTTTATCAGCCTTTACACGAACGGGCGAACGCGCTGTTCGCCCTGCCGTTTGCGCGCGTTTGCGCCGAGAACGGGCTTTGTTTGCAAGCGGACGGCGTGCGCGCCCTTTCCCCGAAAGGATGCGCGCCCTTTCGGTTACGCTTGCCCGTATTCACCGCGGAGGGCGTAGCCGTCGGGCGGGTCGCCGATCTTTCGATAACCGAAGGGCAAGACGGCGAATACCGTGCGGAGTTTTTGGTTCTCGACGGCGAAAAAACGATCGCCGCGGACGAGATCGCCGTCTACGCCGACGCCGTACTCTTAAAAAAGTCGCGCCCATATCCGCTCGGTCAACGCATACCTGCCCCTATCCTTTCGCAGTTTGGCGACAAAAATCAGCCGTTCGTTTCCAAAGCGGCGTTGCGCCGCGCGGTGGAGCGCAACGACTTGATCAAATTTACGCTGTCGTTGCCGCCCTTTCACGCGCAACTGTTTTAGACGGCGTATTTTGCCGCCAACTTCAAGACGGCAGCGAAGGTATCGCTCATCAAGCGCACGTCCGTTGCCGACCAGCGTTCTTTCGCAAGGCACAGCCGCAACGTCCGTTCCATATCCTCCGCCTGCAACCGTTCCGCCACCGACAGCGGCGCGTTTTTTAAGCGTACGAGCAATTTTCTCGCGTGCTCCACGCGCGTTTCCTCGCGCGCCTCGTCCGCACTCTCTTCCGCGTTCGGTTGCAAGGCGGTATACAAGCGCGATTGCACGAAGGTGTTATCGCGATCGGGCAAGACGAACTGCGCCCGTCGTTCTTCCGACGCGCGACGTTCCCGTTTTTCTCTACGCCGTTTTTTACAGCCGACAACCAACCGCGCGACGCCCTCGATCCACAGGATCGACAACGCCGCCGCACCTAAAATTTGTCCGTTTATCCAACCGCGCACCGCGGCGACTACGCCGCGCAACGCCACCAAAATACTTTCCATACGAAAAACTCCCCTCGCAGGTATTGCCGCAAGGGGGATGATTTTTTTGGCGTTTCCGCGCTATTTTTCGGTTGTTTTGTCGATTTCTCAGAACAAGTCCGTTTGAAAGCCGTGATAGATGTTCACGATACAGCCGTGGACGCGTTCCAACGGCAGGTGCAAAATTTTCGCCGTCGCTTGGCGGTACAATTCTAACTGCGGCGCGTATTTCTCGCGCAATGCGTCCGCCGTTTTAACCGAATATTTATAATCGACGATCCACGCCTCGTCCGTGCCGACCGCCAACAAGTCGATCGCGCCCTGAAAGAGCATATCCTCGTCCGCGCCCGTCAACGCGGCGTAGCGCGCGTTATATTTCGCGTACGTATCCTTGACGGGCAACGCCGCCAAAAATTGTTGCTCCTTATACGTTTTCTTATCCTGCAAACGGTAGAATACGTCGTTGTTCAAGATTTCCGCGCAACGCACTTCGTCCAACAGTCCGACGTCCACTTTGCCTTCCGCTTCCATTGCCGCGAGCGTTTCGCGAACGAGCGCCGCACGCCGTTCGGGGGATACTCGTTCCCCCTTTTCCGTCAGGCGAGAAAAGTCTACCCGTTCCAAAAACGCGTGATACGCCACGCCGCGTTCCTTGCCTGTCGCGCCCGTGCTTGCCCACTCTTTCGCCCGTTCTTCCTGCGAGGCATCCGCGCCGTAGTCGGTTGCGATCGCGCCGTCGTCCATCAGTTGGGTTGCCGAACTCTTCACAGGCAGGTTTTCATAGCCTGCGTGCGCGTACTCCCACGTGAACGCGTCCATGATCCGCTTCGCCAACGCCTGATCGGGATCGAACACGAGCGGCATGCGTTCTTGTTTCGGCACGTCGAACAATTCGTCTTGCACCACATACTTTTCCCAAACGGAAAAATCGGTAAAATCGGCGAACGAACGGGCGTATTTCACGTCGGCGAACGCACTCCTTTTCTTGAACAACAAATGCAGAGTATCCTTCGCGCGCGTCAACGCTACGTAATACAAATTCAGTTCGTCCACGATAGAGTTTTCCTGTTGTTTATGGTCGTGCAAGCGGCGCAAGAGCGTTTCCTTGCGCAACATGTTTTCGGTGTCGAACGCGCGAGGGGCTAAACCGTACTCCTCTTCGACGAGGACTTCGTCCCGATCCACGCCGCGGAAGGTCGCGTTCAAATCGTCCAAAATCACCACGGGATATTCTAAGCCCTTGGAGGAGTGCATCGTGAGGACTTTTACCGAATCTTCCCCTGCGTTCTCGTTAAAGGGCACGTTATAATCTAAATTCCGCAAGCGTTGCAAGAAGGCGTGCACGGACAGAGGTTCGTCCGTCGTCGTTTCCTCGATAAAGCGGTGTACGCGCTTCAAGCACGCCGCGCCGTTATCCTTGGACAGCAAATACGCTTCCATACGCGTATCGGTGATCAGTTTCGTCAACAACTCCCCAGCCGACAACACGCCCGACAGCGTGCGCGCCTCGTCCAAACGCTCGAAAAACGCGCGTAATTTATGTGCGGCGAGATCGGTTTTTTCGCGTGCGTACGCGCTGCAAGCGGTGCGGAAAAAGCGTTCGTTCGGGTACGCCAAGCGGACGTCCGCCAAATCGTCCAACGTGCAGCCGCCCACCGCGGACAACAACGCGCTACAAAGCGGTATATCCTGCGCAGCGTTATCGATCAACGACAAAATATCGATCAGCGTTTTAATCTCCGCGTAGTCGCAAATATTCACCGTCGAAGCGGACGCCACGGGGATTCCTTCCGCAGCAAGAGCCGCCACCGTCTTGGCGATTGCGCCCTGCTTTTTTCGAGAGAGAATGGCTATATCGCAATAACGCACCCGTTCTTCCCGTCCCGCGTCCGCGTTAAACCACGTGCGCGAACGTTCCGCTTCGATGATGTGCTTGATTACCTTTGCCGACGCGCGTTCCTCGCGCTCCTGCTTGCCCGTGTGCGCCATGACCGAATAGACGCCGCGCAACGGCGGTTCTTTTTTCTCCTCTTCGGGCAGGCAATGGATTTGCACTCTGCCGCCGCCCACGGGATACCTGCCGCCGCGCTCCATGTACGAATCCACCGCGTAATTTACGTTGCACGTTTGCGGCGTCATCGCCAACGAAAACTGCGCGTTGACTGCGTCCAACACCGTGTCCGAGCTGCGGAAATTGCGTTTCATCAACAATCTGTTGCCGCCCTCCGCGGCGAACGTGCGTTGCTTTTCCACGAAGAATTTCGACTTGCTCCCTCTAAACCCGTAGATCGATTGTTTCACGTCGCCGACCAAGAACAAATTGTCGCCGCCGACGAGCGATACGATCGCCTCTTGCACGGGGTTCACGTCTTGATACTCGTCCACGAATACGTAGCGATACTTCGCCCGAATTTCCTTCGCCCGTTCTTCCGACTGCAACAACTGCAACGTCTTATGCTCCAAATCGTTATAATCGAGTACGCTGCGTTCCGCTTTCATTTCGGAAAACTTGTCGTCGAATTTCAACAGGTACGCCGCCAACGCATCCGCCGTCTTTGCCGAAGTTAAGAACGCCTGCAACTCGTCCTCGCGCTTGCCCGTCGTCGATAACTCGTTGAAAATATCCGTAACTTTGGCGCGCAACGCCGACAGTCTTTGGATATGAACGCGCCGTTCCTCGCCGTCCTTTTTGCTGCCGCGCACCACCGAAAACTTTTCCTTTTCCAACGCGCACGCGGTGAAATAGTCGGGAGCTTGCAACACGTCGTCCAACGCCGATTGCAGCTGTTTACAAAGCTCGAAGGGCGTTTTGCCCTCTTCCTCGAAATAGATACGCTCGTCCTCGACGTATTCTTTATAATACGCGCATTTCCGTTTCAAAACGAGGAATAAGTCGGCGCAAACGCGCTCGAACATCGCCTCGTCGTAACTGCCCGAAGCCTGCAAATACGCGCGATAGTCCGCGCGGTTACGCAGCGTTTTATACGCCGACAACAAAATGCCGCGCAGGGCATTATCGCTCTTTTTTCTCCAATACACGGACAACAGGTGTAAAAACCTTTCGTCCTTATTTTCGTACCCTTCCTCGAAGACTTCGTCCAACGCCGCGTTTTTCAACGCCGTGCCCTCCGCGTCCTCGTCGTTGATGATCCGAAAGGCGTTATCCACGCCGACGGCGTAGAAATAGGTACGCAACGTCTTCGCGCAAAAGGAGTGAATGGTGGAAATATCCGCCGACTGCACGCCGTCTAATTGTTTTTTCAACGCCGCGCGACGTTCCGCGTTGACTCCCTCGGCGTTGATTGCCTTGACGAGAGCCTTGCGCAATTTTTCCTTCATTTGCGACGCCGCTTTTTTGGTAAACGTTACCGCGAGCACTTCGTCCACGTTACCGCCGTCGTCCGCGATAAAGCGAATGATTTTCTCTATCATCACCGTCGTTTTACCGCTTCCAGCCGAAGCGGAAACGATCGTATGCCCCTGCGCTTCGATCGCCGCAAGCTGTTCGGACGTATACGTATTTTTATTTTCTTGCGACATACCTTACCGTTCTCCTTCTCTTTGTTTTTTCGCGATCGCCGCAATCGCCGACGGATCGATCGAACTTTCGTTGCGTGCCTCTTCCTTGTCCCGTTTGAAACCGCACATACCGCCGTACTTGCAATATTCGCACCCGTTTTTGTACGGACTCGCCGCCACGTACCCTTGCTTTAACTCGCTCGCGCCCCGTCTTGCCACGTGCACGGAATAGTCGATAAAGTCGCGAAATTCGCTTTCGTCCATCACGCGCTTACTGCGCGCGTTGTCGCCGAGTACGGCAGGAAAATACGCGCTCCGCTCTCCCTCGGACAGGTGCGAATCGCCGCACAGCACGGCGTTCCGATCGCCGTTCATAAACCCTTTCATTTGGAATTTTTGCACGCCCTCTTCGGTAAATTGAATGGAAGCAGGGAAGTAAAACACGCCGGCAGGTATGCGTTCACCTTGCAAAACGGACATATACAACTGCATTTGTAACTTCCGCCCCGTATAATAGGACGTCGCCGAATCGTCAATGCTACCCGTCTTATAATCGACGATACGGACGTACTCGTCCGAGCCGTCCACGCGATCGACTTTACCGCGCAATTCGTCCGTGTAGACCGATTTTTCCGTGGCTTCCACGCGATATTTCGAATTTTTAATTTGTCGATACGCCGCCACGGCGACGGTTGCGCCCTCGGCAAGCAATTTCTCCCCGAACACTTCGCCCGAAGCGGTATCCGACTGCGCGGCGTACACGGGTTTTTGCAAAATTTTCCTCCCCTCGTCCAACGCGAGCGCGTACATTCCCTCGTCGCTATCGATTTCCTCGGCGCGCTTTGCCGTAATCTCCAACAATTCGTGGATAAAGTTACCCGTATCCACCGCCATGACCGCCGTTTCTTCCCGTTCTTTCAAACGCAAACCGCGTTCGGCGTAGTTACGGAACGGACAGGAGAAATACCCCTCTAACGCCGTGGGCGAAATGCGCCCGTCCTTAAAGAACAACTCCTCGCCGCGACGGATACGCGCGGTATCCTCCGCTTCTATCAAATAATCGTCCTTTTCCTGCACGCTGAGTTTATCGAGCGCGGTGTACAACGAAGAGTAGATTCTACGGGTATCCGATTGCTTATTCGTATACTCGTTCCGCTTTTCCAACAACTCGCGTACGGCAGGCGCGGCAGCCGCGCAACGGTACACGAATTCGTCCTCGTTTAATTTCTTTCTACGCGGCAACGCCGCCCCCTCCGCTGTTTGGAAGACTTCGTCCACGTAGCGCAACACGTCGCTGACCGACGGCTCGCTACCGTCCGCCGCCAAGGGATAGGAAAGGTGCAATTCCCGTAAAAAGGTGCAAAGATTCAAGCACGCGCACTCACGCGAGCGGAGATTTACTTCCGCGACGGTAGGTTCTATCCGCGTTTTTACCTCCGCAAGCCGCGACAATTCGCGATCGGAGATAACGGCGGTATCGACGGCGGTGGCAGGCACGTCCTCGGTCATGCCTACGGCGAACAGCACGGCAACCTTTTCAATGCGGCTCTCGGTGAGATCGCCGATAAAGACGGCGTCCTTTTTCAGGGGAATCAAGGAGATTTCCGTCGCCCCCAAGCCGTCCTCTAACATAACGGCAAACTCCTTCACCGTCATTTCCCGATTTTCCGTCAACCATTCCGCTTCCGTCAACAGCCGATCCAACGCGCCGTCGATTTGAGAAAGATAACTCTTTTGAGATACGTCCTCGATCCGTTCGGAATATTCTTCCAACTTTTCGCGTGCGTGAAAGGCGGATAAAATCGCGCGCACGCTCTCGCAATATTCCTTGCCCGTACCTTTATTCTTGATCGTACCCGTCGCCGCAAGCAGCCGCGAACGAGCCTCTTGCAACGCGGCGATATCGAACGTTTGCGTAACTGCTTCGCTTTGCTTGATTTCCCGTTTCGCGCCGCCGCGGTAGTTGGCGAATTTCAGGAGATAATTCCGATAGTCGTCGCTCTCCCCGAAAAAGACGTTTTGCGTCAACGCCTGCACGGACGCGGGCGAATATTTCTCGGCAACCACACGGAAACAGGCGGATAAAAACTCCGCCAAGGGGTGTCGTTTTAACGATTTTTTCTCGTCGATAAAGTAGGGCACGCCGTATTCGCCGAACGCCCGTTTCAACGCCAACGAATACGCTTCTGTATTCGCCGTGAGCACGGCAAAATCGCGATAGCGTAGCGTGGAATCTTCCGCCATGGCGCGGCGAATTTGCACGGCTACGTACTCCGCTTCCGCCGTTTTGTCGTCCGCCTCGAAAAGGTGAATTTTGTCCGTCGTTACGCGCGTTTTTTTCGCTCGTTCGGGGTTGAATAAGCCCTTTCGTAACGCTTCCGCCTCGCCGTCGAGGGGTACGCCGCAGCGTAACGTTTGCCCGTCCTCGTACTCTTTACAAACGCGCGTGAACGTCTGCGCCGCACGGTTGGTGTAGATATCCTCTTCGCCGCCGCAAAACACGCCGTATACGCCGCGCGCACTCTCCAACGCCGCGCGTACCGCGCGCAACGCTTGGGCGGTAAACGAAGTGTAGCATAAGAAAAATACGTTCGTACCCGACAGGCTTTTATCCTCGCGCAACGCGGACGGCAACAGGGAAAGATACCGACTTTCGTCCATAAATCCGCGCTCGTCCAAAAACGCGACGTAGCGATCGGAAATCTCCGCCAAATCGGTAATTTTGCGTTTCAATACGTCGTCCGTCAACTGCGCCGCACTCTCGCGGAGTAACTCGCCGTCCACTTCGGACGCGAACAACTGCGCAAGCGTTTCATAGATTGCTTTGGCGTTGTTTCCGACGCCCGTGTCCGCCTTAAAACAATGCAACTTTCCCTCGCGCCACAATTCGGCAATGCCGTTCGCCACCGCCATGACGGAGCCTTGCTTACTCACCGTCTGTTTCGGCGCACTCAAATAGCGCGCGAACGTCGTTACGGACGTCAAAAACGTACCGCCGAGTGCCGACGCAAGTGCGCGTTCGGCAACCAAAGTCAACCTGTCCTCGCAAAAAATTAAATTCCGTTCCCCTCTTTCCTCGTTCTTTTTTACGCGAGCCACCAGCTCGTCCATACATTCGGAAAGGGTATACGCCGTTACGACCGTAAACATATTTTTTCTCCCTGCCGCGCGCCTTTCACTTTCGCGCCCATCGCCTATCGCGCGGCTTTGCTTTTTCGTATACTATAATTATAGCACATTCGTTCGCCTTTTTACGTAAAATTTCAGCGATTTTTCACAATATTTTTCGTGAAAACTCAATTTTGTTTTTACAAATCGGAAATAATATGCTATAATAGTAGAGTAGCCGTTATCAAACGGACGTTTCTTAAAAGGCAAAAACGATATGCAACGAAAAAACACGAAAAAAATAGTATCTCTGCTCCTACTCGCCACGATCGGCACGACGGTACTCGTCGGCTGTAACAGCGACAAAAAAATTGCGTTCTCCCCCCTTTGGCAGGAAAACGCAAGTATCGCATCGAAGCCGAACGCCGTCGAACGCCTGACTTACAAGGTATCGTTCGAAAAAAGCACGGGCATGAACTTTAATTATTCGGTCGATTATCCCAACGCAGGCACATACACGGCGGTGCTCGCTTCGTACGCGGACGAGAACGGCAGCGTGTATTATAAATATACGACGCAGCTCGATATTTCCGTCGTATACGAATGTAACGGTGAAAAATCGGAACTCTTTAACGACGTCGTTTTATCCGAAGCAACGTTTAAGACGGCAAACGAGGGCTTACAACCTTTGAAAAGCCTTAAGAAGATCAAGAGCCACTCCCCCGTCAGCAACGCCGCCGCAACGGTAGAAGACAGCTACGTCTATTATGAAACGACGACGGAAATCGATTATACCACGGGAAAGGCAAAGACGGTAACGTCCATGCCCGAAGGCGTGGCGGAAGGCGAAACGATTCCTACGACTACAAACGAACATTCCGTTAAAAGGGACGAGAGCTATACGAATATCGACAACGAACAACTTTTCGTGGCACTCCGCGGTATCGATCCGACGACGGTCGTCGGCACGCCTACCCTCGCCGTGTATTCCCCTTACGTCGATAGAGCGCAACTCATCACCGCGCAATTCGGCTCGAAGACGACGGAGAAGCGCAATTTTACCCTCAACGGCGCGGAGATCGATAAGGAAATTTCCTATTATCCCGTTACCATAGCGTTGAACGATAAAAACCCGGGTATGTCGCAAACGTTGGAAATCGCCGCGACGACTTCTTCGACAAAAAACGAATATCGGAACGTAGTTTTGCGTTATCAAGTCCCTCTTTCGTTGAATTTGGGCGTATTGACGTACGAATTGACGAGCGCGACGTTTATGTAACACATAAAAATCGAATTTGTCAAAAATAGTTGTGATTGATAGCGAAAAAGAATTGACTTTTCC
Source organism: uncultured Clostridia bacterium (assembly GCA_964504025.1). Taxonomy (GTDB): domain Bacteria; phylum Bacillota; class Clostridia; order Christensenellales; family Borkfalkiaceae; genus Scatosoma. Next base: position 122 of record CAZDCO010000043.1, on the reverse strand, counting down.
TTTTTGTTTTGCTATAATATATGCGTTTTGAATGGCAAAACGAAAAGAAAATCGAGGCGTAGCGCAGTTGGTAGCGCGCAGCGTTCGGGACGCTGAGGTCGTGGGTTCGAACCCCGTCGCCT
>CAZDCO010000042.1:0-9377 GCA_964504025.1 uncultured Clostridia bacterium | reverse complement strand
ATTCCGTTGACAAAGCGTACGGCGTGTGCTATCATATTTCAAAAGCAAGCGCTAAACGAAGATTGCAGAAGATGGACGGTTTCGTCCGACCGAAGGAGTAAATCTCTCAGGTGACCGCAAGGTTGGGAACTGCAATCGGATAGCACTCCGGAGAATCCCAAAAGGGTGCCGAAGGGGCAAAGCGGCGACCGCCGTTAATCTCTCAGGCAAAAGGACAGAGTATTGCTGCAACGATCTACGAAGCGTTCGCGTTTTCGCACGCCGTAGCCGTTTTGCGTATTTTTCGTCGATAGCGGAGTGAATTAGCGTATTTGCGTTCATTTTGTTATTTTTTTATACGCAGGAGTTGTATATGGAACAGATTTTTGCAGCGATCAAAAGCGTAAACGATGCGATCAACAGCGTCGTTTGGGGCTGGCCGATGATCGTCTTGATCCTCGGCACGGGTATCCTACTCACCGTTCGCACGAAGTTTTTACAAGTGCGCAAATTCGGTACGTCTTGGGGAGAAACGATTATCCCCACCGTCAAGAGTATCGGCAAGCCGCGTAAGGTAACGGGGTTGCAGGAAGAAAAGACGATTTCCCCCTTCGAGGCATTCGCCACCGCCATTTCGGGTACGGTCGGCACGGGAAACATCATCGGCGTTACCTCCGCGATCATGACGGGCGGTCCGGGCGCGGTGTTCTGGATGTGGATATCCGCCTTTTTCGGTATGGTAACGAACTACGCGGAAAACGTCCTCGGTATGTTCTTCCGTAAAAAGGACTACACGGGCGAATTTTCGGGCGGTCCTATGCAATATCTTTCCGAAGGTATCGGCAGGGGAGTAAAGGGCAAACGCGGTCGGGCGTTGCGCGGTTTCGGTAAGGTACTCGGCGTGATGGCGGCGGTATTTTGCGTGTTCGCTGCGATCGGTATGAGCGGCGCGCAAACGAACAACATCGCAGGCACGTTCGAGGATATTTTCGGTTCGGTCGAGGGCGTTAACACCGACGTCGTCGTATTGATCGTCGGGATCGTCGTCGCCGTCGTACTCGCGCTCGTCATTTTGGGCGGTATCAAGTCGATCGGTAAAGTGGCGTCTATCCTCGTACCCTTCATGTCCTTGCTCTTTATCGGTATGGCGTTGATCATCATCTTCGCTAACGTTACGGCAATCGGCAACGTGTTCGTACTCATTTTCAGCAATATTTTCACCTTCGAATCGGCAATCGCGGGCGTAGGCGGTTACGCGTTCGCGCAAATCATTCAAAAGGGACTTGCGCGCGGCGTATTCTCCAACGAGGCAGGGCTCGGTTCGTCGGTTATCGCGCACAGCGCGTCCGTAACGCGCGAACCCGTCAAGCAGGGCTTGTGGGGCATTTTCGAAGTCTTCTTCGATACGTTCATCATCTGTACGTTGACGGCACTGGTCATTTTGATTTCGTTCGGCAACGAAGCGGGTATGACGGACGTGTTGTATAAAGTGGACGCGAGCGGCAACGCCGTATGGTCCACGACGGTCGTATCCATGAAAGCCTTCCAAAGCATGTTCGGCGACGTCGGTACTGTGATCTACGCGGTTATGATTCCTCTCTTTGCGTTCACCACCATTTTGGCGTGGTCGTACTACGGCGAACGTTGCGTGCAATTCCTCTTCCGTAAGACGGGGGAGAAGGGACAAAAGATCGCTACCGTCGCTTTCAAAGTGTTGTACGTGTTGCTCGTTATCGCGGCGGCGGTTATGGATAACACGCTCGCGTGGGAAATTTCCGATACTTTCAACGGCTTGATGGCGCTGCCCAACTTGATCGGTTTGGTATTGATGAGCGGCTTGGTTGCAAAGATCACGAAAAACTACTTCGATAGAAAGCGCGGCGCGGACGTCGAGCCTATGCTCTCCGCGTATCCCGAACAAAACGCGCAGTTCGTCGAAGATATTCAATGCGAAAACGCGCAAGAATAAGCTTTTCGCTAAAAAAAGAAAAAATTATACGCCGAAATTCGTTGACATAACGCACGCGAAGTGCTATTATTATATAAATAAATTACAGAAATGCTTGCTATTCGATTTTCGAATGGTAAAACGAGGCGGATTATGGATATCAAGATCACGAAAACGACGACGCCCGCGCAGCTGCCGCCGGAGGAAAGTTTAGGCTTTGGCAAGGTGTTTACCGACCACATGTTGTTGGTAGATTACGACGAGAAACAAGGCTGGCACGACGCGCGTATCGTGCCGTTCGGTAGAATTTCTTTGCACCCTGCTTCTACGGTGTTACACTACGGTGCGGAAATTTTCGAGGGCTTGAAAGCCTACCGTCGCGCCGACGGCGGCGTGCAACTCTTCCGTCCGTTGGAGAACGTGAAGAGAATGAACAACTCCGCCGAGCGTATGAGTTTGCCGCAAATGGACGAACAGGATATGTTGGACTTGTTGACGACGTTCGTTAAGACGGAGGAAAGATGGGTACCCAAGACGTTCGGTACGTCGTTGTATCTGCGTCCGTTTATGTTCGGCAACGACGAATCGTTGGGGGTACACGCCGTACACCGCGCAAGCTTTATGTTGATCGCGTCGCCGAGCGGAAGCTATTACGCCGAGGGAATCAACCCCGTCAAGATTATGATCGAGGATCAGGACGTGCGTACCGTTCGCGGCGGCACGGGCTACGCGAAATGCGGCGGGAACTACGCGGCGAGTACGCGTGCGGGCGAACGCGCGGCGAAGAAGGGATATTCGCAAGTGCTGTGGTTGGACGGCGTCGAGCGGAAGTATATCGAAGAAGTGGGCGCGATGAACGTCATGTTCAAAATCAACGGCGAGATCGTTACGCCGAAGTTGACGGGATCGATTTTGCCCGGCATTACGCGCAAGAGCTGTATCGAAGTGTTGCGTAGCATGGGATATACGGTAACGGAGCGGTTGTTGTCGGTAGACGAGCTGGTAGACGCCTTGAAGACGGGTGCGTTGGAAGAGGCGTGGGGCTGCGGTACGGCGGCGGTCGTTTCCCCGATCGGACAGTTGGCGTACGGCGAGGAAGAATACGTCGTGGGCGGCGGCAAGATCGGCGAAGTTACGCAAAAACTGTACGACGTGTTGACAGGTATTCAGTGGGGCAAACGCGAAGACGAGTTCGGCTGGGTATATCGGCTGTAAGAACGGGTAAAAAAATCGCCGAAAGCCGAAAAAAGTTGAAAGCAGGCGGTTGACAAAACTGCAAAAATAGTATACAATAGATACAATCGAATAGAAAGGCAACGACGGGAAAATAATTCGTATTTTAGCGGTGATCAGAGAAACGGCGGTTGGTGCGAGCCGACGCGCGATACGAACGTAGCTCATCCCCGAGCCGCCGAGAGAACGACGCGCCCCGTTGCGCGTTCAGTAGATTCGGACGGGTTCTCCCGTTATAGAGAGCGTCTGTAAAAAGGACTGTGAGCGGACGGCGTGCGCCGTCAAACGGAGTGGTACCGCGGAGAATTCTTCGTCTCTTTCGAGTGAGGGCTTTTTGCCCCTGCCCGAAAGAGATTTTTTTATGGAAAAGTAAGGACGGATAGCAATGAAAAACAGCGAAAAATACGTAAAACAATTTTTTGAGCCGCAGGGGGTAACGATGGACTGGACGAAAAAGTCCGCGATCGATACGCCGCCGATTTGGTGCAGCGTGGACTTGCGCGACGGCAATCAGGCGTTGATTATTCCCATGAGTTTGGAAGAAAAGTTAGAGTTTTTTCAGCTGCTTTGCAAGATCGGGTTCAAGGAAATCGAAGTCGGTTTCCCTGCGGCGAGCGATACCGAGTACGAATTTTGTCGCGAGATCATCGAACGCAATTTGATCCCCGACGACGTAACGATACAAGTTTTAACGCAATCGCGCGAGCATATTATCGCAAAGACGTTCGAGGCGTTGCGCGGCGCGAAAAGGGCGGTGGTGCACTTGTATAACTCCACGTCGGTGGCGCAGCGCGAACAGGTATTCAAGCGCGACAAAAAGGAGATCGTGGAGATCGCCAAGTTCGGTGCGAAGCTGTGTAAAGAGTATAAGGAGCGCGCCGAGGGCAAGATCACGTTAGAATATTCCCCCGAAAGCTTTACGGGTACGGAGCCCGAATTCGCGGCGGAGATTTGCAACGAGGTGTTGGATATTTGGCAACCGACGGCGGACGATAAGGTGATCATCAACCTGCCCGTAACGGTGTCCCATTCCATGCCGCACGTGTACGCGAATCAAGTGGAGTATATGTGTAAGCACTTGCACGGACGGGAAAACGTCGTGGTGTCGTTGCATCCGCATAACGACAGAGGTTGCGCGGTGGCGGACAGCGAAATGGGCTTGTTGGCAGGCGGCGACCGTATCGAGGGCACGTTGTTCGGCAACGGCGAGAGAACGGGTAACGTCGATATCGTAACGTTGGCACTCAATATGTATTCGCAAGGGGTAGATCCGAAGTTAGATTTTTCCGATTTGCCCGAAATTACGCGGATATACGAAAAGGTAACGCGTATGCACGTGGGGGATCGGCAACCGTACAGCGGCAAGCTGGTGTTCGCGGCGTTCTCTGGCTCGCACCAAGACGCGATTGCCAAGGGTATGAAATATCGCGAAGAACGGGGCGAAAAGACGTGGACGGTACCCTATTTACCGATCGATCCCGCGGACGTGGGCAGGGTGTACGAAGCGGACGTCATTCGGATCAATTCGCAGTCCGGCAAGGGCGGAATCGGATATATTTTGGAAACGCAGTTTAAGCTGGTGTTGCCGCCGAAGATGCGCGAGCAGTTCGGGTATCACGTCAAGGGAATATCGGATAGAGAGCATAGAGAGCTTTCGCCGCAGGAAGTGCACGACATATTCTTGCGCGACTTCGTCAATTTGAACGATAAACTGAACGTGTTGGAAGCAGGCTATACCGACATGGAAGGCGGTACGATCAAGGGCAAGATCGTGATCGAATACGCCGGCACGGCGGTAACGGTCGAAGTGGAGGGCAACGGACGACTCGATTGCGTATCGTCCGCGATCAAGAAGGTAACGGGTGCGGACTACGTGTTGGAAAATTACGTAGAGCACGCGTTGGAAGAGAGATCCACGTCGAAAGCGGCGTCGTATATTTGTATCACGAGCGGCAAGCAAAGCGTTTGGGGTGCAGGTATCCATACCGATATTATGACGTCGTCGGTGAAAGCGTTGGTATCCGCCGTCAATCGGTTGTTATAAGGCGGAGCGAGAAAAGGAGAACGAAAAAATGAAACTGAACGGAGCACAAATTTTAATCAGAACGTTGATCGAACAGGGCGTAACCGACGTATTCGGCTATCCCGGCGGTCAAGTTATCAATATTTACGACGCGCTGTACGAATATAAGGACGAGATCAACCACGTGTTGACGGCGCACGAACAGGGCGCGGCGCACGCGGCGGACGGGTATTCCCGTGCGACGGGCAAAGTGGGCGTTTGTATCGCCACGAGCGGTCCGGGCGCGACGAACCTCGTTACGGGGATCGCGACGGCAATGCTCGATTCGATACCCATGGTTGCGATCACGGGGAACGTTCCTTGCTCGCTGATCGGAAAGGACAGCTTTCAGGAAATCGACATCACGAGCGTAACGATGCCGATCACCAAGCACAACTACTTCGTCAAGGACGTAAAGGAGTTGGCGTCTACTCTGCGTCAGGCGTTCGCGATTGCCAAGTCGGGCAGACCGGGACCCGTGCTGATCGATATTCCCAAAGACGTGCAGGTTGCCTCGTGCGAATACGAGCAAGAGGGCGTCGTGGATAAAATTCCCCTGTCGAAAGTGAGCGACGACGTCATCGCGCAGGCGGCGGCAATGCTGGCGGACGCGAAACGACCGTATATCTACGTGGGTGGCGGCGCGGCAGGCTTGGGTATGGGCAAAGAGATCGTAGCGTTCGCAGAAAAGACGGACGCGGTGATCGGTTGCTCGTTCATGGGGCTTTCCACCGTACCGCAGGACAGCCCGAGATTTTTGGGTATGCAGGGCATGCACGGACACTACGCGTCGAGTATGGCGCAAAACGAAGCGGACGTGATCCTTGCCGTCGGCGTACGGTTTAGCGACCGCGCGACGGGGAACGTGGCGAAGTTCGCTAAGAACAGCAAGATCATTCAGTTAGATCCCGACGTTGCCGAAGTGAACAAGAACGTGCGCGTAGATTTGGGAATCGTGGGGGACGTGGAGGACGCGTTCAAGCGGTTGGCGAACGCGTGCGAAAAAGCGGATCACGCGGCGTGGCTGTTGCGCGTGGAAGAATTGAAGCGCGAAGAAAAGCAGTTTGAAGAAGAGATCGCGCAGGAGAGTACCGCGGCACTCACGCCCAAGCAGGTATTCGATATACTCAACGAAGAAAAGCCGAAATCGACGATCGTTACGACGGACGTCGGACAGCACCAAATGTGGGCGGCGCAATACGCGCAGTTCGACGAACCGAGACGTTGGGTGTCGAGCGGTGGTTTGGGTACGATGGGCTTCGGCTTGGGCGCGGCGATGGGCGCGTACGTGGCGACGAAATCGCCGACCGTACTCGTTACGGGCGACGGCAGCTTCGGTATGAACTTGAACGAGCTGGCAACGGCGGTAACGTATAAATTGCCGATCGTCATCGTATTGATGAACAACGGCGTACTCGGTATGGTACGGCAATGGCAAACGTTGTTCTTCGGGAAGCGGTACTCGAATACCGTGTTGCAAAGAAAGACCGACTTCGTGGCGTTGGCAAAGGCGTTCGGTGCGGAGGGCGAGCTTGCGGAAACGCCCGTGGCGTTCAGGAGAGCGTTGAAAAAGGCGTTCCTGTCGGATAAACCGACGGTAATCGACGTGCGGATCGACAAGGACGAGTTCGTGTTGCCCATGTTGCCTCCCGGCGGCGCGATCGACGACATTATCACCAAGGTTGCGAAATAAGGAGGGGCGGTATGGAAAACAAGAAATTTGTCATTGCGGTGTACGTAGAAAATACGTCGGGCGTATTGACGAGGGTAACGAGTATGTTCACCCGTCGCGGATTTAATATCGATACGTTGACGGTGGGCGAAACGGAGCGGAGCGAATATTCCCGTATCACCATTTGCATGACGGGGGATACCTACGCCAAGGAGCAACTGATCAATCAGTTGAAAAAACTCGTCGTCGTGAAGAAGGTGGAGTTGTTGGACGAGGACGCCAACCAACGCGAATTGATGTTGATCAAGGTGCAAAACGCGTCGCAAAACCGCAGCGACGTCATGACTGCGGTGGACGTCTTCCGTGCGAGCGTTATCGATTATTCGCCTGCGGCAATGTGTATCGAAGTAACGGGAAATCCCTCCAAGATCGACGCGTTCGTCAAGCTGATGCAGCCGTTCGGCATTTTGGAAATGTGCCGTACGGGTATCGTAGCGTTGGATCGCGGCGAGGCGACGCTGTTCAATAAATAAGTATAAAAAAATCAAAAATCTATATAAAGGAAAGGAATAAAAAAATGGCTAAAATCTATTATCAACAAGATTGCGACTTGAACAAATTAAACGGCAAAACGGTAGCGATTATCGGCTACGGCTCGCAAGGACACGCGCACGCGCTCAACCTGAAAGATTCGGGCGTGAACGTCGTCGTCGGCTTGTATAAGGGTAGCAAGAGCTGGGAAAAAGCGGAAAAGCAGGGCGTAAAAGTTATGACTTCCGCCGAGGCTGCCAAGGTTGCCGATATCATTATGATTTTGATCAACGACGAGAAACAGGCGAAACTCTATAAGGAAAGCATCGAACCGAACTTGACCGAAGGCAAGACGCTTGCGTTCGCGCACGGATTTAATATCCACTACGGCTGCATTAAACCTCCAAAGGACGTCAACGTCATCATGATCGCGCCGAAAGGACCCGGGCATACCGTACGTAGCGAATACCAAGCCGGCAAGGGCGTGCCCTGCTTGATCGCCGTGGAACAAGACGCTACGGGCGACGCGTTGGAAATCGGTTTGGCGTACGCGCTGGGTATCGGCGGCGCGAGAGCGGGCGTTTTGGAAACGACCTTCCGCACCGAAACGGAAACCGACCTCTTCGGGGAACAAGCGGTACTTTGCGGCGGCGTTTGCGCGTTGATGCAAGCCGGTTTTGAAACGTTGGTAGAGGCAGGTTACGATCCTCGTAACGCCTACTTCGAATGTATCCACGAAATGAAACTCATCGTCGATTTGATCTATCAAAGCGGCTTCGAGGGCATGCGCTATTCCATTTCCAACACGGCGGAATATGGCGACTACGTAACCGGACCGAAGATCATCACCGAAGAAACGAAGAAGGCGATGAAGAAAGTGCTCGCCGATATTCAAGACGGTACGTTCGCGAAAGACTTCCTGTTGGATATGTCCGACGCAGGCGCGCAAGTGCATTTCAACGCCATGAGAAAGAAGGCTGCCGAGCATCCTTCCGAAGTCGTCGGCAAGGAGATCCGCAAGTTGTACAGCTGGGCGGACGAGGAGAAGTTTATCAACAATTAAACGGGGTGAAAGCGTTGATTTGCGGCGCATTTCTTCGTCGCGGTTCGGTTGCGTACTTCCGTGTACGCGTCCTCGCCGCTCCTTGACTTGCTTGCAACTGAACGCTTTTGCGTTCCCCTCGTCATTGCGAGGAGTGTAACGACGAAGCAATCTCTTGCGGCTGTACCGTGAAACGAGATTGCCGCGCTGCGCTCGCAATGACGGACGCGTAGCAACTCGCAACGGCGGCGCGCCAGGCGCGAAAAACAAGAAGAAAAACCAAAACGATATATTTCAACATTATTGTTGTTCGCGCGCCTTTTTCGAGACAAAAAACGGCTTTCCCCTCGTCATTGCGAGGAGTGTAACGACGAAGCAATCTCTTGCGGCTGTACCGTGAAACGAGATTGCCGCGCTGCGCTCGCAACGACGGACGTTGGAGATTGCCGCGTTGCGCTCTCAATGACGGCGCGCCAAGCAATACACGCAACGCACTTCGGCGTTGCAAAGAACGAAAAAAAGAATACGATCGTAAGAGGGGTTGCGGCGGCGAACGTCGCACTCCTCCTGCTTTCGGTGAAAACAAGGTAAAAAAATATGATCAAAGAAAAGATAGTGGACGGATTTCAAAACGCGCCGCATAGATCGCTCTATCACGCGTTAGGCTTGACGGACGAGGAACAATCGCGCCCGTTGATTGGCGTCGTATGCTCGTACAACGAGATCGTACCCGGGCATATCAACCTCGATAAAATTGCGCAAGCGGTAAAGCTCGGCGTTGCCATGGCAGGCGGTACGCCGATTATGTTCCCTGCCATCACCGTTTGCGACGGTATCGCCATGGGACATACGGGTATGAAATATTCCCTCGTTACGCGCGATTTGATCGCCGATTCGACGGAAGCCATGG
>CAZDCO010000041.1:0-10883 GCA_964504025.1 uncultured Clostridia bacterium | reverse complement strand
AACAGCCGAACCTGCAGGACCGTAGCCCTCGTAGGTGAGTTCTTTATAGTCTGCACCGTTCATTTCGCCGGCAGCTTTTTTGATGCTGCGTTGAATGTTCTCGTTCGGCATGTTCGCCGCTTTCGCCTTTGCGATAATATCGGCGAGTTTGCTATTCGTTTCGGGATTGGGGTTGCTCTTTGCCGCTACCGCGATTTCTCTACCGATCTTCGTGAAGATTCTACCCTTCGCCGCGTCCGCTTTACCCTTTTTTGCTTGTATGTTGTGCCATTTGCTATGTCCTGACATAATAAACGCTCCTTACTGTTTTATTCTTAATTTGCAAACATATCCTTTTTCAAAAGATACATCAATATTCCGGCGGAAACCGCCGCGTTTAAGCTTTCCTGCGTGGCGCGCATAGGAATTTTCACCGTGTGCGACGCTGCCGAACGCAACGCATCGGAAATGCCGTTCGCCTCGTTACCGATCGCCAAAGCGTACTTTTGCGGCGGCGCAAAGGTAAACGCGTTTTCGCCTTGCATATCCGCCACGACGACGGGCGTACCGTCCATTACCGATAAAATCTCTTCGCGCGTGCCGAAGCGCAACGCGGTAAAGAACACGCCGCTCATACTCGCCCGAACGGCTTTCGGGGAAAACGGATCGACGCAACCGTCCGTGATATACAGCTCGTCGTACCCTGCCGCGTTCGCCGTACGGATAATCGTTCCCATATTGCCCGGATCAGCAACGCCGTCCAAGATCAGGCAACTGCCCTTCGGCGCGCGTAAGGGGTATACGGGAATTTTCACCCGACACAGCACCCCTTGCGGCGTTTTTTCATCCGATAAAAAATGGAACACGTCCTCCGACACGTAGACGGTCTTTTCTTCGTCCACGCCGACGTCGGCGGCTGTGTAACCGCTACCCTCCGAGATAAAAACGCGTTCGATTTCCAAGCCGCTCCGTTGACACTCCGACGTCATTTTGACGCCTTCGACCAAGAAGAGTCCTTGTTTTTTTCGTGCTTTTTTATCCTTTAACAGTGCCGTTTCTTTGACGAGCGGATTGTTTTTCGATACCAAAACCATATTCGTTAAAAAAACGGGAAAAGCCTTTTTTCAACAAAAAAGGCTTCCCGTCCTTATAGTACGCTTAAAGCGCTGCTTTCGCTTTTTCTACGAGCTGCGTAAATGCCGCCGCGTCGTTTACAGCCAAGTCCGCAAGCACCTTTCTGTTGAGGTTGATACCTGCAACATTCAAGCCGTGCATAAGCTTGCTGTAAGACAAACCGTTTTGTCTTGCAGCCGCGTTGATTCTCGCGATCCAAAGACGACGGAAATCTCTCTTTCTCAATCTTCTGCCAACGTAAGCATAGTTGAGGGACTTCATAACCGCTTCGCGAGCGATTCTATACGATTTGCTCTTGTTGCCGTAGTAACCCTTGGCAAGCTTCAAAATTTTTCTACGCTTCTTAACCGCGTTCACTGCTCTCTTAATACGCATATTCTTTCGTCTCCTTTCTTATTTCTTGTAGGGCATCATGCTCTTCACGGTGCTCTCTTGCGTGCTGGAAACAAGCGTGATTTGACGCAAATTTCTCTTTCTCTTTCTGTTCTTCGTTTCCGCTTTGTGGTTTTTACCGCTGTGGGAACGATTTACTTTTCCCGAACCAGTAAGCCAAAAACGCTTTTTCGTGCTGCTATGTGTTTTCTGTTTAGGCATATCTTTATCCTCCGATTTTTTTTACCTGATTTTATATATCGGGCTTTGTTTCCAAAGCTTGTCCGCTACGCATCCGTGCTTATTTCGCCGGGGCGAGAATCATCAAAATGTTTCTGCCTTCCGTCTTGGGTTCTTTATCCATAACCGCTTTGCCGCCCAGCATATCGAAGAAGCGACGCATTACGTCCAACCCCATTGCCGAGTGCGCCATTTGTCTACCGCGCATACGGATAGAAACCTTGACTTTGTTGCCGTCCGCTAAAATTTCCAACGTCTTTTTCGCTTTCACGTTCATATCGCCGACGTCGATCGTCATAGACAGATAGATCTCTTTCAACTCTACGATTTTTTGGTTTTTGCGGTTTTCCTTTTCGCGTTTCGCCTGCTCAAATTTGAATTTTCCGTAATTCATGATTTTGCAAACGGGCGGTACGGCGTTGGGAGAAATTTTAACCAAGTCTAAATTTTCCTCTTCGGCAAGACGCAACGCTTCCGTCGCGCTCATGATACCGAGCTGATCGCCGTTTTCGGAAATGACGCGCACTTCCTTATCGCGAATGTTTTCGTTGATTTGATGCTGGTCTTTAATGGTAGTGTACCTCTCGCAAAATAATAAACGGGTTGCTCGCAAAAACAACCCGTGATTTCTCTCCGTGTAAACACTTTGAAACTATCGAGCCGTACCGATATTACCGCACGGCGAGAAGGGTCACTCCTGCTTTGCTTAATTATCTTATCATATCCGTACCCGACAAGTCAAGCGTTTTTTAACGGTTTTTACAAATTTTTTTTATTTTTCAAGGCGCATTTTGAAATAGCTCGCCACCGCCGCCGCGTACGCCGCCGAAGCAGGCAACAATTCCTTGGGCAGGTTGCCGTGGAAGTAGTCCGTTTCCAACGTAACGTCCCCTTGATACCCGATTTTACGCAACGCCGCGATCACGGGCTCGTAATCGATACTGCACGCAAAGGGAATATGGTGGTTATCGTGCACGCAATCGGTATCGTGCAGGTGAATACACCCCACGCAGTCGCCGAGGGCTTCGATCATCTCCGCCGCCGACGTGCCCAAACCGTTCATTTGCGCGTGTCCGATATCCACGCAAGCCACGAACACGTCCTTATCGATCGCTTTCAACAGCTGCATGTGTTTTACGAAATCGTCGTGGTGCGAACAAGCCGCTTTCGCCGCGATACGCTCCGCCGTCGGATTTTCCACCCAACTCCACAAGTTTTCGCAAGCGACTTTCACGTTCGCGCGCTTTGCCGTTTCCACCAAGCCGCGGTACATTTCCGCGTTCTCCTCCGCCGTATATTCGTGGCAGGGGTGCACAACGCAAATTTTCGCACCGAGCACGCCGCTGATCTCGATCGCGCGGCAAAGTTTCTTTTGCATATCGGCGTTGAACGCCTCGTCGCCGGGGATCGCCGAAGGGAAGGGTGCGTGCGACTGATTGCAAACGATACCGATCGAATCGGCGTAGGCACGCAATTCGCGTGCGCGTTCCAAATAGTCGTCCGCTTCTACCATTGCCAAGCCTGCCTTAGAGCACATACCGAAATCGTACGCCGTAAAACCGCCGTCTTTCAAAATTTTGATAATTTGCTTATCGTCGTCTATCTTTCTGAAATATCCGATTGCCGTAGAAATATAACGCATATCATTTACCTCGCTTACGTTTTGATTATTCTTTGTCCAACGCGTCCTTGAAATAGTTTGCTACCGCCGCCGAGTATACCGCCGAAGCCGGCAACAACTTTTCGGGTAAGCGGTCGTGGAAGCCGTCCACTTCGAGGGTGATATCCCCTTTATAGCCGATCTTGCGCAACGCCGCGATCATCGAATCGAAGTCGATTGCGTATGCAAAGGGCATGTTATGGTTATCGTGCAAGCAGTTGTTATCGTGCAAGTGAATACAACCGACGAAATCGCCGAGCGTTTCGATCATTTGCGCCGCTGAGGTATCCAGCCCTCTCATTTCCGCGTGTCCGATATCCACGCACGCCGTGAATACGTCTTTATCGATGGCTTGCAGCACCTGCATGTGTTTCAAGAAATCGTCGTGGTGCGAGCAAGCGGCAGGCGTTGCCGTGGGCGAACCCGCTTCCCAGTTCCACATATTTTCGCAAGCCACTTTGACGTTGGCGCGCTTTGCCGTTTCCGCGAGTTTGCTATACAACAACTCTCCGTTCTCCTCCGCCGTATAATCGTTACAGGGGTGCACGACGCAAATTTTCGCGCCGAGCGCGCCGCTGATCTCGATCGCACGCAACAGTTTCGGCATCATCGCGCGGTTATACGCCTCGTCGCCCTTTCTCGCCGAAGCGAAGGGAGCGTGCGTTTGGTTGCAAACGATGCCGATCGAATCGGCGTAGGCGCGCAAGTCGCGCGCACGATCCAAATAGTCGTCCGCCTCTACCATGTCCAAGCCTGCTTTCGAACACATACTGAAATCGTACGCCGTAAAGCCTGCGTCTTTCAACAACTTGATAATTTTCTTGTCGTCGTCGATTTTTCTAAAATAGCCGATCGAAGTGGAAATATGTCGCATACAGTTACCTCCTGATTAAAACGCCGTTTTGTTCGCGATATCGCCGAGTACCGTTTGGATAAATTCGTCCGCGGATACCGCACCCGTGTCGCCCTTATCTCTACGACGGACGGCAACCAAGCCCTCGCTCGCTTCCTTTTCGCCGACGACGAGCATATAGGGCACTTTCTCCATTTGCGCTTCGCGGATCTTATAGCCGATCTTTTCGCTGCGGTCGTCCAACTGTACGCGGATACCGAGCGCTTTCATTTTGTCGCGCAATTCCTTTGCGTACGGCAATTGTCTATCGGTGATCGGCAACAACTTCACTTGTACAGGCGCGATCCATACGGGGAACTTGCCTGCGTACTGTTCGATCAAGATACCGATAAAGCGTTCGATCGAACCGAATACTACGCGGTGTACCATGATCGGCTGGTGCTTTTGTCCGTCTTCGCCGATATATTCCATCTCGAAGCGTTGCGGAAGTTGGAAGTCCAACTGAATCGTGCCGCATTGCCACGTTCTCCCGATACAGTCTTCCAAGTGGAAGTCGATCTTCGGGCCGTAGAACGCGCCGTCCCCCTCGTTGACGACGTAGGGGAGTTGCAAATCGTCCAACGCGCTGCGCAACGATTCGGTTGCCAAATTCCAGTCTTCGTCGCTACCCATGCTGTCTTCGGGGCGGGTGGAAAGTTCGACGTGATACTTGAACCCGAACAACGTATACACTTCGTCGATCAAGCGTACGACGCCCTTGATTTCGTCTTTAATTTGTTCGCGCGTCATAAAGATGTGCGCGTCGTCCTGGGTGAAGCAACGCACGCGGAACAAGCCGTGGAGTTGTCCCGATTTTTCGTGGCGGTGCACCAAGCCCAACTCGCCCATGCGAATGGGCAAATCTTTATAGCTATGCGGTTCGTTTTTGTATACGAGAATACTGCCGGGGCAGTTCATGGGCTTGATCGCAAAATCTTCTTCGTCCACTTTCGTCGTATACATATTTTCACGGTAGTGATACCAGTGTCCGGACGTCTCCCAAAGGGTACGGTTGAGCATGATGGGCGTTTGAATTTCCACGTAGCCTTCGCGCGTATGAATTTGACGCCAATAGTCTACCAACGCGTTTTTGAGTACCATACCGTTGGGAAGGAAGAAGGGCATACCCTTTCCCTCGTTCATGATCGCGAACAATTTCAATTCTTTGCCGAGCTTCGTATGATCGCGCTTTTTCGCCTCTTCCAACATGGTGAAATACGCTTCCATTTCGTCCTTTTTCGCGAACGCCGTTCCGTAGATACGGGTGAGCATTTTGTTATGCTCGTCGCCGCGCCAGTACGCGCCTGCGATACTCGTCAATTTGAACGCCTTAATCTTACCCGTGGACGGCAAGTGCGGTCCGCGGCAAAGATCGGTGAAGTTGCCTTGCTTATAGAAAGAAATTGTTTCTCCTTCGGGCAAGTCTTCGATCAACTCCACTTTATACGTTTCGTTATAATCTTGCATAAGCTTGATCGCCTCGTCTTTCGGCAGAGTGAAGCGTTCGATCGGGAAGTTACCCTTGATGATCTTCTTCATTTCCTCTTCCACCTTAGCAAGGTCGGTTTGCGTGATCGGCGTTACGAAATCGACGTCGTAGTAGAATCCGTTTTCGATCACGGGGCCGATAGACAATTTACAGGTGGGGTACACCGTTTTCAACGCTTGCGCCAAAACGTGCGCGCAGGTATGACGGTACACTTGCAACCCCTCTTTATCTTTTAAGGTAACGATTTCCAAAGCGTCCCCCTCGTGCAATACGTGCGACGTATCGACGAGCACGCCGTTTACCTTGGCGCACACCGCGTTTCTCGCAAGCCCTTCGGAAATAGCCAACGCCGCTTGATACGCCGTTGCGTTCTCTTCTACGGCAAGCGCGTCGCCGTTCTTCAAAATTACATTCATAAAAACTCCTCCGTGTTTCTTTTCCTTCTTCTCGTTCGCGCCGTAAAAAACAAAAAAAGCCCTAAACCCTTATCAAAAGAGTTTAAGGACGCGATCTTTTCTTTCGCGCGGTTCCACCTTAATTGCCGTAAAACGCGGCCGCTTTTTGTTTTGAGAGTACGTGCGCGTAAAGCGGTTTCGCCGTCATTGCGGAATACGCACCTTGCAGCCGAGGGCGCGCTCTCTGAAAAACCGTCGGGATAACGCTACTTGTCTTTACGCGTTCTATTGTAATCGTTTCCGCAAAATTTGTCAACCGTTTTTTTAACAAAAAATCGCTTTTTCGCGATAATATTTTTTCAGAAAGGACGTCAACTCCCGATCGGTATCCCCAAAACAATAGACGCGCTCCGCGCCGCATAACAAAATCTCCCCTACCAAGGACGAATCGCTCGTGAGCAAACTTTTGCTTTGCAGTCGGTATTCTTCGTCGTACACCTTGTCGCCCTTGACGAACGCCTTACCGCTGCCGTCCTCCGCCAAGAAGCGCAAAAACTCGTCTAACGCCGCGACGCCCATATCGGTCGGTACGTAATCCGCTACCGTTTGCCAACGCTCGCGCAATGCGCGCAAACAAAAGTTGTATACGCCGTCCACGCAATACCGCTGCAAACCGCGCACTTTGGGCAAGACGTACGCCTTATCCTCCGCGTAGTCCGCCGCCACGAGTGCGGTCAACAGCCGTCGCTTTTGTGTTGCGGACAGCAGGGGCACGCGCAACCGTTCCTCGAAAAAGCGGTATTTGTACCCCACCGCCAACACGTCCGACAGAGTATCTTCGATAAAGCGGCGCACGTACGGACAATATTCCTTTTGCGTAGAAAACGCCAACGTGCAACCGCCGTCGCGCCGTTGCAATTCGCACGAAGAGGGCAAAAAAGAAAAGCGTTCCTTGATTTTGCCCTGCACGTAGGTTATATACGAAGCCGAAAAGCCGTTTTGTTCCACCGTTATCTCTTCCACTCTATTATTGTATGCCAACGAGAGAAAAATATTTGCAAGAATCGCAAGCGGAGAAAATACTCCCTCTTTTTTGAAAATTCGTACGCGTTCCCCCTCGTTTATTCGCTTGACTTGCCAAAAAAAATGTACTATAATATATAGTACTGTCGTTCAGACGATAAAGTACGGTTTACCATGCACGCAATCGGGCGTGCATATCTGGAGGTCTTTTTTATGATGGATATGAAATCCGTTGAAAGCAAATGGCAAGCAAAATGGGAGAAGAACAAGCAAAACGTCTTCAACAAGAAGAATATCGACAAGAAATGGTACGTTTTGGAAATGTTCTCCTATCCCTCGGGCGCAAATTTACACGTAGGACATTGGTACAACTACGGTCCTACCGATTCGTACGCGCGCTTTAAGAAAATGCAAGGCTACGAAGTGTTCCAACCTATGGGCTTCGACGCGTTCGGTTTGCCTGCGGAAAACTACGCCATCAAGACGGGTATCCACCCCAAAGATTCCACCGAAAAGAATATCGCTACGATGGAGCAACAACTCCGCAACATGGGCGCGATGTTCGACTGGACGGCGGAGATCAAAACGTGCGAAGAAAACTATTATAAATGGACGCAATGGCTGTTCTTACAGCTGTATAAAAAGGGTTTGGCGTATCGCAAAGCCGCCCTCGTCAACTGGTGTCCCGATTGCGAAACGGTACTTGCCAACGAACAGGTCGTCAACGGCGTTTGCGAACGTTGCGGCAGCGTGGTACTCCGCAAAGATATGACGCAATGGTTCTTTAAGATTACCGACTACGCCGAAGAATTGTTGTCCGATTTGGACGGTTTGGATTGGCCCGAAAAGACGAAGCTGATGCAAAAGAATTGGATCGGTAAATCAACGGGTTGCGAAATCCGTTTCGAGTTGGAAACGGGCGACGACGTTACCGTCTTCACCACCCGTCCCGATACGGTATTCGGCGTCAACTACGTCGTGCTCGCACCCGAACACCCCCTCGTGGAGAAGTTGAAAGAGGCACACCCCGAACGCGCGCAAGCCATTGACGAATACGTACGCTACGCCGCGGAAGCCAACGATATCGATCGGTTATCCACCGCACGCGAAAAGACGGGCGTATTTACGGGCGCGTACGCGATCCATCCCATCACCGAAAAGAAAGTTCCCGTGTACCTTGCCGACTACGTCTTGTTCTCGTACGGCACGGGCGCGGTCATGGCGGTTGCCGCACACGACGAGCGCGACTACGCGTTCGCAACCAAGTACGGTTTGCCGATCACGCAAGTCATTCAAAAAGCAGGCGGCGAAACGGTACTCCCCTTCTGCGAAGACGGTATCTTGGTCAACAGCGGACAATTCGACGGGCTGTCGGGCGAAGAAGCGCGCGACGCGATCGCCGTATACCTTACCAAGATTGGCAAGGGCGGTAAAAAGATCAACTACCGCTTGCGCGATTGGTCGGTTTCCCGTCAACGGTATTGGGGCGCGCCGATCCCCATGATTCATTGCGAAAAGTGCGGCGTCGTACCCGTTCCCGAAAAGGACTTGCCCGTCAAGCTCCCCTACGACGTAGAATTCCGTCCGACGGGTAAATCGCCGTTGGCGGCACACGAAGGGTTTATGAACTGCACCTGTCCTCAATGCGGCGGCAAGGCGCAACGCGATCCCGATACGTTGGATACCTTCGTATGTTCCAGCTGGTACTATTTACGTTATCCCGAAGCACACAACGACAAACAACCGTTCACGGCGGAAGTCGCGGACGTCATGGCACCCGTTGACGTATACGTCGGCGGCAGCGAACACGCTTGTATGCACCTCCTGTACGCACGCTTTATCACGAAAGCACTCCGCGATATGGGATATATCCATTTCAACGAACCGTTCAAGCGGCTCGTACACCAAGGCATCATTCTCGGTCCGGACGGCAACCGTATGTCCAAATCGAAGGGTAACGTCGTTTCCCCCGATAAATACGTCAGTGAGTACGGTTCGGACGTCTTCCGCTTATACCTGATGTTCGGTTTCAGCTACACCGAAGGCGGTCCTTGGAACGACGACGGTATCAAGTCGATTGCGAAATTCTTGGAGCGCGTAGAGCGTTTGGTGAGAAAATCGACGGAAGCGGAAAAATCGACGTACGCGGAAATGCAAGCGGCGGAAAAACAACTCGATTACGCGAAGAACTACGCCGTGAAGAATATCACGCGCGACGTGGACGCGTTCTCCTTCAACACTTCCGTAGCTCGTATCATGGAATACGTCAACGCTTTGCAAAAATACGACAACGATACGCAACAAAAGAACGTGGCGTTCTACAAGGGCTGTATCGAAGATCTCGTGAGAATGTTAGCTCCTTTCACCCCCCATTTCAGCGAAGAGCTTTGGGAAGTGCTCGGGCATAAGACGAGCGTCTTCGAAGAACAGTATCCCCTCGTCAACGAGCGCGCACTCGTGAAAGACGAAACGGAATACGCCGTGCAAATCAACAGCAAGATCAAGGCGAAAATTATGATTGCGGAAGGTTTGTCCGACGAAGAAATTCAAAACGCCGTTTGCGCCGTCGACGAGATCGCGCAACAAATCGAAGGCAAGACGATCAAAAAGTGCATTATCGTCAAAGGTCGTTTGATCAACCTGATCGTAGGTTAAAAAACAGCACTCCGCGGAACGTTTCCGCGGAGTTTTCTTATACGCAAAAAAGACTGCCTCCCGTAAGAGACAGTCCTTTTGTTTACCTATGCGTATCCGATTAAAGAAGGGCGGGAAGAGGTGCGTCCTTTTCCATTGCCGTCAAGATCTCTTCGCACAAGATCAAGCAACGGAGCAAGTGATACGGTCCTTTCCAAAGCGAACCTTTTTGCGTATGCGATACCGTGCCGTCGCGGTGCAAATAGCCGTACCATTCGCCGTATTCCCCGTCGGAGAAATGGGAGAAAATGTACGCGTGCAACTTTTCGTACCAAGCCGCGTATTTTTCCTCGCCCGTGAGGTAGTGCGCGGTCAGCGTAGCAATCAAAGATTCGTTATGTACCCACCACAATTTCATATCGTGTTCCAGCTGTTCGCAAGGACGGTTATACAAATCGCGGAAGTAGTAAATTCCGCCGTATTCGTCGTCCCAACCGAGTTCCAACGACCATTCCAAGATATTGAGCGCTTGCGAAAGCAGGACGTCGTTCTTCGTTTGTACCGCCGCGTTCATCAAGAACCAAGAATTTTCAATGCAATGTCCGGGGTTGATCGTTCTACCCGTCGGGTTATCCAAAATGCTGCCGTCCAAGCCGACGTTTTCCAACACACAACGGTGTTCGAGTTTATAATGCAACGAGATCATATCCTCTACGATCTTCGCGATAATCGCGTCGTACTTCGCCGTGTTACCCGAAATTCTACGCAACGTTTGCGCCGAGCTGACCAAAACCATCGGGTTGGCGTTGGAGTGCAACGCGCGAACTTCCGCGTTTTCTTTCGGCGTAATTTTGAACGGATCGGCGGTAGGATCGTTATAGATCGCGTACATCAAATCGAAATACTTTTCCGCCAAAGCCAAATCTTCGGGGTTGCCGCTCACCCGCGAATATTCCGCAAAGCCGACGACGAGGAAACTTTCCGAGAAGAAATAGCGGCGTTTACGCAAGGGACGACCGTCTTTCGTTACGGTGAAGAACATTCTTCCGTCCGTATCGATACAAT
>CAZDCO010000040.1:0-11064 GCA_964504025.1 uncultured Clostridia bacterium | reverse complement strand
TGGATAAAAAATTCGGCGCACCCCTCATCACGAACGACGCGTAACAATTGCGAAAGAAATCGAATTGGAAGATGCTTTTGAAAACATGGGTGCACAACTCGTAAAAGAAGTGTCCACGAAGACGAACGACGTAGCAGGCGACGGTACGACGACTGCAGTCGTTTTGGCACAAGCGATTGTACGCGAAGGTTTGAAGAACCTTGCCGCAGGCGCAAACCCTATCATTTTGAAATCGGGTATTCAAAAGGCGGTCAACGCAACCGTAGCGCACTTACAAAGTATTTCCAAAGCGGTTGAGAGCAACAAGGCAATTGAACAAACCGCTTCCATTTCCGCAGGCAACCCCGAAGTAGGCGCGTTGATCGCGAAGGCAATGGAAATCGTAGGCAAAGACGGCGTTATTACCGTAGAAGAAGGCAAATCTATGAATACCGAATTGACTACCGTAGAAGGTATGCAATTCGATCGCGGTTACGCTTCCGCGTATATGGTTACAAACACCGATAAGATGGAAGCGGTTATGGAGAACCCCTACATTTTGATCACCGACAAGAAAATTTCCTCTTTGCAAGAAATTTTGACCGTCATCGAACCGCTTGCACAACAGGGCGCAAAGTTAATGATCATCGCCGAAGACGTAGAAGGTGACGCATTGGCGGCGTTGATCGTAAACAAGTTGAAGGGCGTATTCAATTCGGTTGCGGTAAAAGCTCCCGGATTCGGCGACAGAAGAAAGGAAATGTTGCGCGATATCGCGGTATTGACGGGCGGTCAAGTGATCTCCTCTGATTTGGGTATCGAATTCAAGGACGTTACCCCTGATATGCTCGGCAGAGCGGCTTCCGTACGTATCGATAAAGAAAACACCACGATCGTCGGCGGCGCAGGCAACACCGAAGACATCAAGGCTCGTATCGCTTCGATCAAAGCACAAATCGCGGAAACGAAGTCCGATTACGATAGAGAAAAGTTGCAAGAACGTCTTGCCAAGCTTGCAGGCGGCGTAGCCGTTATCAGCGTAGGCGCGGCAACCGAAGTTGAAATGAAAGAAAAGAAATTGCGTATCGACGACGCTTTGGCGGCGACGAGAGCAGCCGTAGAAGAGGGCTACGTTCCCGGTGGCGGCAGCGCGTTGCTTTCCGCAGTTCCCACCGTCAAAAAGCTCGTTGCTTCCCTTACGGGAGACGAAAAGACGGGTGCGGCTATCGTTTTGAAAGCATTGGAAGAACCTATCCGTCAAATCGCGAAAAACGCAGGCTTGGACGGTTCGGTTATCGTTGACAAAGTATTGTCCTCGAAGAAAGCGAACTTCGGTTTCGACGCACTCAACAACAAATATTGCGATATGGTAGAAAGCGGTATCATCGACCCGACCAAGGTTACCCGTTCGGTATTGCAAAACGCAGCTTCCGTTGCTTCGACGTTGCTTACCACCGAAAGTATCGTTACCGATATTCCCACTCCCCCCGCAGTTGCGCCTGCAGGCGGCGACATGGGCGGCATGTACTAATTCCCCCTGTATAGAACGAAAAAAGAAGCGTTCCGAACGTTCGGAACGCTTCTTTTTTCGTTGCATTGCAACTCGCTTAAATCCTGATTTTTTCTACGGAAGCAAACGCCTCTTCCAACAAACCCTCTACGTCCAGCTTTGCCTCTTCCTGCAAAATATCCTCCATTTTCGGACGAATGACGGGGAAGTCGGGTAAAAATACCGTACAGCAATCTTCGTAAGGCAAAATGGAAATATCGTACGCACCCATCTTCACGGAGCGATCGATAATTTCGTTTTTATCGAAACCGATCAACGGACGAAGCACGGGCAACGCTTCCACCACCGAATTGGACGAAGTGATCCCCTCGATCGTTTGGCTGGCTACCTGCCCTAAGCTTTCACCCGTAACGATACATTGATCGCCCAAACGGTTTGCCTGCCGCTCGGCAATGCGATACATAAACCGACGAAGCAAAGTAACCATAAACTGCGGCTTACACTTTTCGTGAATCGCCTCTTGAATATGCGTAACGCTGACCGTATACAACATCGTACCGCAGGTATACCCCGACAATACTTTCGCAAGCTCCACTACCTTTTCCTTGGCTTGCATATTCGTGTACGGATAGCTGTGGAAATGCAAACAGTCCACTTTCAAACCGCGTTTTGCCATCATATATCCGGCTACGGGGCTATCGATACCGCCGGAAAGCAACAACAAGCCCTTGCCTGCCGTTCCCACGGGCATACCGTTCGCACCGTCGATCACGCCTGCAAACACGAACGCTTTACCGCGCTCGCGAACATCGACGCGCACGACGAAATCGGGCGTGTGCACGTCCACGCGCAACGACGGGAACGTCGCCAACAACATACCGCCGAGCTTACTGCTGATCTCCACCGACGTCAACGGATATTTCTTATCGCCGCGGTGCGATTCCACCTTAAACGTACCCGTCGTTTGGCAAATACTCTTCGCCGCTTCCAAAATCGAAGGCAAATCGGAATCGGTTTCTACACCTACGCTCAACGAATGGATACCGAACACCTTTTGCAACCGTTCGATCAAGCCGTCCGCGTCCTCTTCGGCAAAGCCGCGCACCAAATAGCGTCCGCTTTGTTTGATCAACTGACAATCGATATCCTTGACGGCGCGTTGCAAATTCGTTTCCAACGCGCGTTCGAAAAAGCCTCTGTTTTTCCCTTTTAAGTAGATTTCCGCATAGCGGAGAATGATTACCTTTTCCATATCCTTCACCTATCCTTATTGCATGCGACGCTTCAAATCTCGACCGATCTCGTTGAGTATTTGCGCCGCTTTTTCTATTTCTTCTTCCGTCGTGTTTTCAGAAAAACTCAAACGGAGTACGCCGTCCGCGATTTTTTCGTTCCAACCGCAGGAAAGCACCACGCGGCTATACCGCGCTTTTGCGTTGGACGAACAAGCCGAACCCGTACCGATCAACAAGCCGCGATCGTTCGCCATGTGCAATAGCACCTCGCCGCGCAAACCGACCGCCGACACCGTCAACACGTACGGCGTGCCCTCGATCGGCGACAAGCGCGTATACACTTCTTTGTCCAACCGCTCGTACAAACTTTCACGATAGCCTAATATTCTCTCGTAATCGTTACGCAACGAAGCAAATTTCTTTTCCGCGGCGTAAACGAACTGCATGATACCGAATACGTTTTCCGTGCCGCTGCGCTTGCCCGATTCTTGTCCTCCGCCGATTACGTACGGGGAGATTTGTAAACTCTTCCGCTTTATCAACGCGCCAACGCCCTTTAAGCCGCCGATTTTATGTGCGCTGATCGAATACACGTCTATCTCTTTTGCAAGCCGAAAAGGCAGCTTTCCGTACGCCTGTACGCCGTCTACGTGAAAGATCGTGTGAGAATTTTTCGCTTTGACCTTTTTTGCAATCGCGTTGACGTCGTTGATCGAACCGAGCTCGTTGTTGACGTGCATAACGGACACGAATGAAGTTTTTTCGTCTACGAGCGTCAACAGTTTTTCCACGTCCACGCAACCGTCCGCGCGCAAGGGCGCGATTCGCGTTTCCACGTTGCCGCGATTCTTCAATTCGGCAAACGCTGCCGATACGGCGGAATGTTCTCCTGCCGTCGTTACGGCGTTACCGCGCTTTGCGAACGAGAAAATCGCTTGGTTATCCGCCTCCGTTCCGCACGAAGTGAAGATCAACTCGAACGCGCTTTCGTCGGCGACCTTAGAAAGCAAAGCGGAGCGCGCCTTTTTCAGCTCGCCCTGCAATGCAAATCCTTCGTTGTATAACGCGGAAGGGTTAAAATATTTTTCTTTTACGAATACGACGGCTTTATCGAACGCTTCCATGCAAGGTTGCGTCGTCGCCGCATTGTCCAAATATATCATAGCTTATTTATTCTTTTTCTCCTGCATAACGTAACCGTCTTCGAGAACGCCGCGCCGAGCGGAGCGTAAAACGTGCATCAACAGCGTTTCACGACACTCTAACACGTACAACGATTTACCATCGTTGCCCACCAAGACGTACATAAAGAACTTGCCCTCCGACGGCGTATCATTCGAGGTACATACCATCGTTTTCGTGTTGGGATCGGCGGATAACCGACTGAAAAACGGATTATCGCAATCGCCGACCTGTAAAATATCGGCACAATCGATCTTCGCAAGCGTTTTGCGTTTATTGCTATTATACACCCTTGCGATTCTTAACTCGCCCGAAACGAACAGGTAGTCGTACGTAACGTTTAAGGTATTTTTCCATTTATAGGCAACGACCGACATGGAAGCAAAGCAAACGCACACGAAGCCGCAAAAGACGGAGTACGTCAAAAACGCTTGCGCAGTTTCATTCGTCGCCCCCCAAGGAATATTGAAAATACACTGTACGCCGAACACGACCGCCAACACGACGAATATCCAAAAGACGACGTTGAGTATCGCGTATTTTTTTCTTTCCTTATTCGATTTTACCGCCAACGCGCTCTCTTCGTAAAACGCTTCCATTCGTTTCTCCTATTTGTCTTAAATTTCTAACGTACCCTCGTAAACCGTCTTGACGTTACCCGTCAATTCCACTTCACCGTTTTCTTGATAGCAAACGAACAAGTCGCCGCCGCGCAATTTCACGGTTACGTTCGTACCCTTTTCGCAATACCCTTTGAGCACCGCCGCAACGACCGCCGCGCACGCACCCGTACCGCAAGCCCAGGTTTCGCCGCTACCGCGTTCCCAAACGCGCATTTTCAAAGTCGCTTTGTTGATGACACGCACGAATTCGGTATTGATTCCCTCAGGGAAGAATTCACAATTTTCCAACTCCTCTCCGATCGCCGCCACGTTGATTGCGTCCACCTTATCGCAGAAGATTACGCAATGGGGGTTGCCGACGTTGACGAGAGTGATTTCGTATCCTTGCCCGTTGATCGTGATATTCTTATCGACGATCGAATCTTGCTTCCATACGCAAGGAATGTTTTTACCCTTTAATTTCGCTTTACCGAGGTTTACCCTTGCCGAGTTTACCTTGCCGTTAAAGGAATACAACTTCACTTCGTTGACGCCCTTAACCGTTTCGATCGCAATATCGTTTTTACGCACAATACCCTTTTCGTACAGGTATTTACCGACGCAGCGAATGGCGTTACCGCCCTGCGCAGCTTCCTTGCCATCCTTGTTGAAAATACGCATTTTCGCGTCGGCAATCGCCGAATTCTCAATCAAAACGATACCGTCGCCTCCGATTCCGTAATGAGGCAAAACGTAGTTTACCGCAATCGATTCGGGACAGGTGATCTTACCGTCGCGATTGTCGAATACGATATAATCGTTTCCGCAAGATTGCATTTTTGTAAAGTTCAACTTCAATTTTTCGCTACGCAACGCGTTGATGTCGACGAGTTCGGTATTGTCTTCCGTGAAACGGCCTGCCAAAATATCGGCAAGCGCGTTCGCCGTATCCAACGCCGTCAGCACCGTGATGCCGAGCAAAATCGCATGGTGGTGCAAACGAATGAAGTCGTTGATCGATTCCATATCCGTCTTACCCGTATATACGAGATAGTCGATCTTGCCCTCGTCCATCAACTTGATTACCGTGTCGGTTGCCGATAATCTATCTACTTCCGTGCACTCGAAGCCCAAGTCGGTGATAACTTTCGCCGTACCCTTCGTCGCGTACATGGTACAGCCCAAATCGCCGAATTTTTTCGCGATTGTCAACACGTCCAGCTTGTCTTGATCGTTTACCGTCATATACACGCCGACGGGACGACGTTCGGACGGGTGGCACATCTTAAAGCCTGCGGATACGAGTCCTTTGAAGAGAGCCTCCTCCATCGTCTTACCGATACCGAGTACCTCACCCGTCGATTTCATTTGCGGGCCGAGTTGCGAGTTCACGTCGTTCAATTTTTCAAAGCTGAATACGGGTACTTTGACCGCCACGTAGGGAGAGTCGGGATACAACCCCGTACCAAAGCCGAGATCTTTCAATTTTTCGCCGACGATAATCTTCGTGGCAAGCTCGACCATGGGTACGCCAGTTACCTTGGAAATATACGGTACGGTACGCGACGCACGGGGGTTCACCTCGATTACGTACAGCTGTCCGCGATAGATGAGGTATTGAATATTGATCAAGCCCTTCGTCTTTAATTCCAACGCAAGTTGCGTGGAAACCTCGATAATCTTCGCGAGCATAGCATCGTCCAAATTGTACGGCGGATATACGGCGATAGAGTCGCCCGAGTGGATACCCGTACGCTCGATATGTTGCATGATACCGGGGATAAGCACGTCCACGCCGTCGGAAATGGCGTCTACTTCCAACTCCGTACCCATCAAATATTTATCGCACAAAACGGGATTCTCAATACCCTGTGCCAAAATGACGTCCATGTAACGGCATACGTCCTCTTCCGTGAACGCGATCGTCATGTTTTGACCGCCGATAACGTAGGAAGGACGGAGCAAGACAGGATATTCTAACCGTTCCGCTGCAGCGAGAGCTTCCTCTTTCGTCATAACGGTGAGTGCTTTCGGACGGGGAATGGAATATTTTTCCAAGAGTGCCTCGAAGCGTTCTCTATCTTCCGCCGCGTCTACGCTGTCCGCCGACGTACCCAAAATACGGATACCGTGCGTATCGAAATAGGAACAAAGGTTGATTGCCGTTTGTCCGCCGAACGTGATGATAACGCCGTACGGCTTTTCAATATCCAAAACGTGTTGTACGTCCTCGGGCGTCAACGGCTCGAAGTACAATCTGTCCGCCGTGTCAAAGTCGGTAGAAACCGTTTCGGGGTTGTTGTTGATGATAGCAACTTCGTACCCCAACTCTTTCAACGTCCATACGCAATGCACGGAAGAATAGTCGAATTCAATGCCTTGACCGATACGGATAGGTCCCGAACCGATAACGACGATACGCTTCTTTTCACTCTTTTGCAAAAACGGAGTAGCTTCGTCGTGCGCAAAATCGTCCGCGGTAGAGTAGAAATAAGGCGTTTTCGCAGGGAATTCCGCCGCGCAGGTATCTACCATTTTATAACCGATTTGCTTTCTATACGGCACTTTTTGTCCGCTGATCGCTTCGATGTCTTTATCTAAGTAGCCTAAACGCTTGCCTTCTTCGTACGTTTCTTCCGTGAGCGGTTGCGACGCAAGCTTTTCTTCGTAGGCAATCAAGTTCTTAAATTTATTCAAGAACCAACGGTCGATCTTCGTGATTTCAAACACTTCGTCTACGGAAACGCCCTTTTTTAAGGCTGCGTAAACGGCGAAAATACGTTCGTCCGTCTTTTCGGGCAACTTTGCTAACAGTTCTTCGCGCGTGCTATGCAAGAACTTTTTATAATTCATCGTCGTGGTGGAGATTTCCGCACCGCGTACCGCTTTCATGATCGCCATTTCAAAGGACGTACCGATCGCCATCACTTCGCCTGTCGCCTTCATTCTCGTACCCAGCTCGCGCTTTGCATACAAGAATTTATCAAACGGCCATTTCGGCATTTTGACGACCAAATAGTCGATCGTCGGCTCGAAGCATGCGTAGGTGTTGCCCGTCACGTCGTTTACGATCTCGTCCAACGTATAGCCGAGCGCGATCTTGGACGTTACCTTTGCAATGGGGAAGCCCGTCGCCTTAGAAGCAAGCGCGGAAGAACGGCTGACACGAGGGTTTACCTCGATTACCGAATACTCGAAAGAATCGGGATGCAACGCGAACTGTACGTTACAACCGCCCTCGATCCCCAACTCCGTAATGATCGACAAAGCCGCGTTACGCAGCATAGAATATTCTTTATTGGAAAGGGTAACGGCAGGCGCAACGACGATAGAGTCGCCCGTGTGGATACCGACGGGATCTACGTTTTCCATAGAACATACGGTCAATACGTTCCCTGCGCTATCGCGCAACACTTCAAATTCGATTTCTTTCCAGCCTGCAATGTATTTTTCAATCAATACCTGCGTAATCGGGGAAAGCATCAAGCCGTTATGCGAAATCAGGCGCAATTCCTCTTCGTTGTACGCCACGCCGCCGCCTGCACCGCCGAGGGTATACGCAGGACGAATGATGACGGGATAGCCGAGTTTATTCGCGATAGAAACACATTCTTCTACCGTATACGCGATATCGGAAGGTACGCAAGGTTGATTGATTTTTTCCATCGTTTCCTTGAATAATTCTCTATCTTCGGAACGATCGATCGCGTCCAACTTCGTACCGATCAATTTTACGCCGTGTTCTTCCAAAAAACCCGATTTTGCAAGTTTACAGCCCATGGTGAGTCCCGTTTGGCCACCGAGAGAAGCCAACAAACTATCCGGTTTTTCCTTGATGATGATACGCTTCAACGTTTCTTCCGTGAGCGGTTCAAGATAAATTTCGTCGGCGAGTGCTTTATCCGTCATGATGGTAGCAGGGTTCGAGTTGCAAAGCACTACATTTACCCCCTCGCTTTTCATAACGCGGCAAGCTTGCGCGCCTGCGTAGTCGAATTCGGCGGCTTGTCCGATAACGATAGGACCGGAGCCGATTACCAAAACCTTTTTAATATCACTTCTCTTAGGCATTTTCTTTCTCCTTTTGCATCATTGCAAAAAACTTCTTATATACGGGATTTTCTACGTTGCCGCTATCGCAAGATTCGGGCGTAAATTGTATCGTAAACGCGTTGTATTCGTCAAAATCGAACCCTTCGCAACCGCCGTCGTTGACGTTGACGAAACTTACTTTTCCTGCTTTTACGCCATCCGCCGCTACCGAATAGCCGTGGTTTTGCGTAGATACGTACACTCTGCCGCTCTCCAAGCATTTTACGGGCTGATTGCTTCCTCTATGTCCGTACTTATCCTTGACGGTATCGCCGCCGAGTGCCAACGCCACCAACTGATGTCCTAAACCTACTGCAAAGACAGGCTTTTTACCGAGCAATTTCTTCACTTCCGCAACGCTTGCCGCGTTCTCTTTTGGATCGCCGGGACCATCGCTGATCACGACGCCGTTCGCGCCCGTCGCCAACACCTCTTCCGCCGTAGCCGTAGCCGGCAAGGAGATCACTTTACAGCCGCGCGCAACGAACGCGTTTAACGCGCTCTTCTTCGCACCGAAGTTCCAAACCGCAATGGTATACTCCGCATCGTCGTTAGCGAGGGTAAAGCCCGTTTTCGGCGCAACCGCTTCCACTGCGTTTTTAACGGAAATATTCGCCAAAGATGCGATTTCCTCTTTCGTCAAAGGCTTGTCGCTGATTCTTGCGTTCATTGCGCCTTGTTCGCGCAAAATTTTCGTCAGTTGACGGGTATCCACTCCGCTGACGGCAACGACGCCCTCTTTCTTCAAATATTCGTCCAAGGTGCACTCGCAACGGAAGTTGGAGGGCGTTTCACAAACTTCGCGCACGATATACGCCGAAACTTGCGCCTTATCGCTTTCCGCGTCCGCAGGCATCACGCCGTAGTTACCGATCAACGGAAAGGTTTGCACCACGATTTTTCCGAAATTCGTCGGATCGGTCAGCGTTTCTACGTAGCCGACCATACCCGTCGTGAACACCAACTCACCCTGCGCCGTTCCGCACGCGCCGAAACGCTCGCCGACGAACACGTCGCCGTTTTGTAACGTTAAATACACCTTGTTCTTTTTCATAAGTTGACCTCTATCTATATGATTCTTGATTTTTACAAAAAATAAGACTGATTTTGAAAAATCAGTCCTTGTTGGAAAAGTGAGAAAGAGCTACAATGGAAAAATAGGAGTCGTCGAGAAAAAACTTCGTCTTCTCGATGTCGTCCGTCTTCTTTACTTTCATCATAGATTGCATATACATTGCAGCTTCCGTCCGTCAATTTTTATTATTATAACACACGACAAAAGTTATGTCAAGTTACTGAGGCGTTTTTACGGGAAATTTGTAAAAATTTTTCTCCGCATTTCGTAGAAAAAACTGCGAACGGATCGCGATTTTTTACATACGGCTTTTATTCCATCAACAACGCCGCCGCGCCGAGAATTCCCGCGCTGTTTCCAAGCGTCGCCGTCAAAATTTTGACGGACGGACCTTTATCCCCCGCGAATATTTCTCTATCCAAATACGCTTGCAACGGGCGCACGAGCGTGTCCCCCTGCGCGCATACGCCGCCACCGAGAATGACGGCTTCGGGGCGGAATACGTTTGCCGCGTTGGTAATTCCCACGCCGAGCATTTCAATATATCCGTCCACCACCCGTTTCGCGCTTTCGTCTACGTCTTTATAATCGAACGCCGTCTTACCCGTAACGTTCTCCAAGCCGCCGATTTTCCACATTTTACTGTTCTTATCCGCTTGCATGGCGCGCTTCGTATCGCGAATCAGCGCGGTTGCCGAAGCGTACGCTTCCAAGCACCCCTTTCTACCGCAGGTGCAGCGTTCGCCGCCTGCCACGATTACGCTATGCCCGAGTTCCGCGCCAACCGAACCGTTCCCCTCGAACAACTTGTCGTCGATAACGATTCCGCCCCCGACGCCCGTGCCGAGCGTGAACATTACGGTAGAATGATACACCTTACCGCAACCGAATTTCGTTTCACCCAACACTGCCACGTTCGCGTCGTTGGCAATCTTTACGGACAATCCCGTTTGCTTTTCCAACGTTTCGGAAATACAAAAACGTTCCCAACCGAGATTGTTGGAATAGACGACTTCTCCCCGTTTGCTATCGATCATACCCGGTACGCCTACGCCGATACCGACGACGTCGTCCTTGGAAAGATTTGCCGCTTTCAACAACGATTCGCAAAGGTTCGCCATATTTTGCGCTACGCCGTTAGCACCCTTTTCGCTCTCCGTAGGCATTATATCCTGCAACAAAATCGTCCCCGTTTCGTCCACGATACCGCCTTTGATAAATGTACCACCGAGATCGATACCGATATACCGTTTCTTTTGACAATCAGCCACTTCGTTCTCCTCCTTGCGCGCCGTTATGCAAAAAGCAGGCAAACCTTCGTTTGCCTGCTTTTTGTGGCGCAGAGAAAGGGATTTGAACCCTTGTATACATTCCTGCATAACACGATTT
>CAZDCO010000039.1:0-11265 GCA_964504025.1 uncultured Clostridia bacterium | reverse complement strand
ATCTCTTGTAAAAAATAAAACGAACGAAACCTTATCGGTTTGGTTCGTTTTATTTCTGTTTGGTGGAGGTGGTCGGAGTTGAACCGACGTCTTACTCGGCTGCCAAAAAACTTTCTACGTGTTTAGTCTATCTATTGTTGCTTACCCCTGCGCGGCGGATACACACGCGTCGCAGGGCGCAGAAAGCTATATGATCTTTTCGTACACTTTCCGATATCGAAAAGATTTTTCCGTCTGATTGACGCCGCACTCCCGCCCGACGGATAAAACGGGCGCGACGTTCGTTTTACAAAACGAAGTTACGCTGCAAGAGCGTAGTTTGCATTTCTATTTGCATTTAAGTTTAGTTGGAACGTTTTTACGCAGGCATTCCGACTGCGACACGCTTATCCTTTCGCTCACCGGCAATCGAATCCGGTACACCCCCATATACGGAGCCATATTATTATACACGACTCCGCGAGAATTGTAAACGCTTTTTGCGATTATTTTTCTTTCTTTTTTAATATTTTTTTGAAGGACGTGCGGTGCTCCTCGCCGCCGAACAGTCGCAACAGGTTTTGGTGATGCGCACACCAGGTTACGATCTCGATCGCAAACATGAACACAAACGTACATACCAGGTATGCGTTGACGGGAGAATATTGGTACCGCAAGAAGAAGTGTACGCCCTGCGCGATACAATAGGTCGACACGCCGAGTAGCGAACCGAGCGAACCCCATTCGGACAGGAAAATAAAGAGCAAAATCGCCACGACGACGATTGCGCCGTACAAGATCCACCACGCGTTTTCGCAGGAGAGTGCCATCCAAAACAAGCCGAACGTAGAAGCGATACCCTTTCCGCCCTTAAAGCCCATCGTTACGGGAAAGACGTGTCCGAGGACGACGCACAGCCCGACGAAGTAGCGCATGAAATCGGAAACGAGGACGTCCGTTCCTGCAAACAGGTAGTTACGATAGAGCAAATGCACGATCAACACGGGCAAACCGCCTTTCAAAGCGTCGCCGATAAAGGTCAACGCACCGCCGACGAAACCGAAGTTGCGAAACATATTCATCGTGCCGGGGTTGCCGCTCCCCTCTTTCGTGATGTCGCCGCCCTTTGCGGCGGAGATCAATTTTGCAAAATTGACGCAGCCAAACCCGTAGCCGACGACGGCTATTACGACGAGCTGCCACCAGCTTTGCGCCAAGGAAAATGTGTTCATATATCTCCTTTTTACACCGTACCGACGGGAACGGCGTACAGTTTTCATATGTTTTTAGAGCACTCCGCGAAAGATTGCCCCGTCGTTACTCTTCCTTGCAACGACGGCAGGCGTTCGGTTGCGTTGCGCGTATGCGACGACGAAATACGTCGCAAATCAACGCGTTTACCCGTTACTCCTCGTCTTTTTTCTCGCGCACGGTGATCCGAATCGGCGTACCCGAAAAATCGTACGCGCGACGGATCGTATTCTCCAAATACCGTTGATACGAGAAGTGCAACAGCCGTTCGTCGTTGACGAATAACGCGAACGTCGGCGGACAAACGGACACTTGCGACGAGAAGAACACGCGCATTCTTCTACCCAAATAGGAAGGCGGTTCTTGCAAACGCACCGCGTCCCCGATCAAGTCGTTCAACTCGCCCGTAGGCACGCGGAAGGACGCGTGCGCGTACGCCTCCTCGGCGGCAAACAACAGTTTTTCCACCCGTTGCCCCGTCTTTGCGGAAATGTAGATCGACTTGTAATAGTCCATAAACTTCAAGTCTTCCTTTAACTTTTCCTCGAAGCGGTTTACGGTATGCGTATCCTTTTCCACCAAGTCCCACTTGTTCATTACGATCACCGACGGTTTGCCCTGCTCGTGCACGTACCCGATAATCTTGACGTCTTGTTCCGTCAAACCTTCGGCACTGTCCACCACCAGCATACAAACGTCGCTACGGCGTACGGCGTCGAACGCACGCATATTAGAATAGTATTCCACGTCGTCGTCCACACTTCTCTTTTTACGAATCCCTGCCGTGTCGATTATGGTATACGCCTTATCACCGCGATAGAACAGAGTGTCGATCGCGTCGCGCGTCGTACCTGCCATCGGCGTTACGATACTTCTTTCGCTGCCGAGCAAACGGTTGACCAAACTCGACTTCCCTGCGTTCGGTTTTCCCACCACCGCGATCTTCAACGACGGCACGGGTTCTTGCGTATCGTCGGGGAAGAATTGCACCGCTTCGTCCAACACGTCGCCGATACCTTTGCCGTGCTCCGCGGAAACGGCGAACGGCTCGCCCAGCCCCAACGAATAAAATTCAAACACTTTATCGGGCGAATAGTCGTCGATCTTATTGACGACGAGAATTACGGGTTTTTTGCTACGGCGTAAAATGTCCGCTACGTCGCAATCGGACGGGTGCAAACCGTCGCGCCCGTCGGTGAAGAACAAAATAACGTCGGCGGTTTCGATCGCCACGTCCGCTTGTTTCGCGATCTCCTTCCACATTACGTCTTCCGATTTCAATTCTAATCCGCCCGTATCCACCATCGTGAAATGACGGGAACGCCACTCCGCGTCCGCGTACAAGCGATCGCGCGTTACCCCCGGTCTATCCTCCGTGATGGAAATTTTTCTACCTGCAACCTTGTTGAAGAACGTACTCTTCCCCACGTTGGGACGTCCTACCAAGGCAATCAAAGGATTTGCCATTTCTTTCTACCTCCTACCAAACTTACTCTTACGCGTCTTTTGCGCCGTCGTGGACAATATTTCTATCAAGCCGCTGCCGTCGTTGCGGTTCACGCGGATATTTTGCGTACCCGTAGCCGCTTTCAATCCCTCTAACGTCATACCGCAAAGGAATACATCCTCAAATTCTTTCATAGTGTTTCCCGGCAAAACGATCTCGTCGAATTCGCCGCCGCCCTCGCGATAGGCGTTGACTGCCGCCGCGATATCCTTGCCCGTCAACAGCCCCGTGCAAGTAACCGTCCGACCGAAAAAGTCGTTTTCCACCGCCAAGATTTCCGCGTGCAAATTTCCGATCGCGCCGTTACATTCCTCAATCAACGCGCGGCAAGCTTTTTCCGCACTCACGCCGCTGATCAACAAACTCTTTTTCGGTTGCGGCAACGCGTAGCCGTCGCCGAGTGCGGCGAGCGCGAACGTCGCTTCCGTCAAGAATTTCCGCGTCAAGCCCACGCCGTTTTCCACCTGCTCGAAACCGCCGTAAAATTCCGCGTCCTTCACGGGCAACCCTGCCTTAACGAAATATTCGTCGGCAGGCAACAAGAAGTTCACGCCGAATTCCGCGTTCAGTTCGTCCACGAGTTTCAAAAGCTTGCGGCTATACTCCCCGTCGATGTCGGGGATATACGTCAACCCGTCGCGATACCGCGTGATTCCCGTCGGCACGCACGCCAAGTCCTTCACCGCAGGATAATATTTGAACAGCTGGCGCGCGGTATACGCCAACTCTTCCCCGTCGTTCTCGTTGGGCACGACGACCGCCTGACAATGCAGGGAAATACCCCCTTTCACGAGCGTATCGATCTGTTGCGCGATCCTTCCTGCAAAGCGGTTGCGCATCAGCTTTTCACGCAACTTTCCGTTCATGGTATGCACGGATACGTAGAGCGGCGAAAGTTTCAACCGCACCACGCGATCGAGTTCTTCGTCCGATACGTTGGTGAGC
This sequence comes from uncultured Clostridia bacterium, assembly GCA_964504025.1. Lineage (GTDB taxonomy): Bacteria > Bacillota > Clostridia > Christensenellales > Borkfalkiaceae > Scatosoma. The sequence goes on along the minus strand of CAZDCO010000039.1, from coordinate 7,583 downwards.
GTTACGAAATTGCCGCAAGTAAAACTCATCGTATAATCGTCGTCCTTGACGTACAGGCTATCGCGCATGCCCTGCGGCATTTGATCGACGAAGCAAAACACGCAACGGTTATGACAGGTTCGGATCGCCGACGACTTTTCAAATTCCAGCCCCAGATCTTCCCCTTCTTCCTTTTCCACCTGCACGGTGTTTTCCTCGCCGCTACGGTGATCGCGCACCGTCATGGAAAAGCCGTCCGTGTCCATATAATATAAATAGTCGAGTTCGTCCACGCAAGAAAAACCGTCGAAGGCGACGATCTCGTCTCCGACTTCCAAACCCAGCTCTTTCGCCAAGCCACCGCGTTTCACTTTCGTAATTTTTACCATAGCCTATATCAGTCCTTGTAAAACGTTCTCGTCCACCTGAAAGCGTTTGCAAAGCTTTACCAAAATTTCGGCAAACGCAGGAGGCAGGGGTGCGGTGAACGTCATTTCCTCCCCCGTCGTCGGGTGCGTAAGTTGCAACGTTTGCGCGTGCAACAACTGCCCGTTTGCCGCCAGACGCGGCTTTTTGAATCCGTACACGGGATCGCCTGCTACGGGATTGCCCATATACCGCGCGTGCACGCGAATTTGGTGCGTGCGCCCCGTTTGCAACTGAAAACGGCAAAGGGTAAACTCACCGCCGAAGCGCGCCACCACGCGATACTCCGTTACGGCTGCCTTTCCCGTACCCGTGGGCAACACCGCCATTTTCAAACGGTCGGTGGGGTGTCTGCCTATATCCGTCGAAATTACGCCGCTATCCTCTTTTACGTTCCCCTCTAACAGGGCGTAATAGATCCGCTTGCACGATTTACACGCGATCTGCGCGGCAAGCGAAGCGTGCGCCCGATCGTTTTTCGCCACGACGAGCAAACCCGTCGTATCCTTATCGATACGGTGTACGATCCCCGGCCGCAACACGCCGCCGATACCGCTTAAACTGTCCAAATGATACAACAACGCGTTCACGAGCGTACCGTTTACCACTCCGTTGCCGATGTGCACCGTCATGCCCTTCGGTTTATCCACCACCGCAAAATCGTTGTCCTGATAGACGATCCGCAACGGAATATTCTCCGCCTTGACGGCGTATTCCACGGCGTCGGGAACGGTGATTTGCACGCCGTCGCCCCGTCGAATTTCCAAGCCTGCCTTACAGGTCGCCTTGCCGTTGACGGTAACGTTTCCCTCTTCGATCAGCTTTTTAATACGCGAACGGGTGCAATCTTCCATCTGTTCGCTCAAAAAGGCGTCCAAGCGTTTGTAGACGTTCTCGGCAACGAAAAAGCGAGTATCCATCAGGCTTTTTTCTCCCTCTTCGCCGCCTTTTTCGCTTCCGCGCGCGCCTCCGCTTCCTCCGCCAAACCGCGATATCTTCCGGTCGGCTTGATCGCATCGGTATCGAAGAACAAGAACGCCAAGCACAGCGCGATCGCGCCGCCGACGATGAAGAAATCAGCAAAATTACAAATGCCGAAGCCAAACGCACTCAAATCGACCATATCGCGTACGCCGTACAAAGCCGATTCCCATATCCGATAATACACGCGATCGATCAAATTGCCGACGCCGCCCGCAACGATAAACACGAGCGCGTTTCTCAACCACGCGCGCCGTTTGTCCGTGCAAAAATAGAGTACGATCAACGCCGCCATCAAAACCGCCGTCGCCACGGTGATAAACCCTTTCACCCAGCCTTCCGACTGTCCGAACATACTGAACGCAATGCCGGGATTATAACTCAAACACAACGAGATCCAATTCGGAATCACGTCGATACGTCCGTACGTTTCCGCGCCGACGAAGTATGCCGCCGCTGCGAATTTCGTAGCCTGATCGATCAAGACGAGCAAGAAAAAGAGGAGCATCCCCCACAACGCCGAGCCTTTTAACGTCTGTTTTTCAGTTTGTCCCAACAACGAACGGTTTGCCATATCAGTTCTTTCCTTGTTTTGCCTTTTGACGAATTTCGTCAATCATACCCGTTTTCAGGGTGTGGAGTTCTTTGGATAAGTCAACTTTATACAGTTGCGGCATGTCCAAACGCAAATATTCTCCCCAGAATTTTTCAAGCTGCGCTTTGGAGAACGCTTGCACGTCCAACAGCGCGGGGAAGTCGTAAACGAGTTTGCCGTTCTTGACGATCGTGTGTTGCAATTCTTCCGCGCAGAAGTTCTCCACTTCGTGCGTTTTCCACGTTTCGATCGGGTGGAAGAGCGTCAACGGCTTGCTATCGTCGATCACTTCGTCGTGCGTCGTGATCAAATCGGCAATCGCCATGCCGTTTTCCCGATCGTATAAGCGATAGAGTTTTTTGAATGACGGGTTGGTGATCTTCGCCGTGTTATCGGAAAGCTTGATCTTCGGCGTGATCGTACCGTCTTTCTCCACGACCGCCGCCAACTTATACACGCCGCCGAGCGCAGGCAAGTCTTCCGAAGTGATCAACTTCGTGCCTACCCCCCAAGAATCGATCTTCGCGCCCTGTTGTAAGAGGGAGGTGATCGAACGTTCGTCCAAATCGCCCGAAACGCAAATTTTCGCTTCGGGGAAACCTGCTTCGTCCATCATTTGCCGCGCTTTCTTGGAGAGGTACGCCAAGTCGCCGCTGTCCAAACGAATACCCTTCGGCGTATGACCGCTTGCGCGCAATTCCTTAAAGACTTTGATCGCGTTCGGCACGCCGCTACGCAACGTATCGTACGTATCCACAAGCAACAAGCAGTTGTCGGGGTACGCGTCGGCGTACGCCTTGAACGCGTCGTATTCGGTGGGATAGTCCATTACCCAGCTGTGCGCCATCGTACCCGATACGGGAACGCGGAATTTTTGTCCTGCAATCACGTTCGACGTAGACGAGCAACCGCCGATAATGGCGGCACGCGCGCCGTTGATACCTGCGTCGGGACCTTGCGCGCGGCGCAAACCGAATTCCATAACCACGCCCGTACCTGCCGTCGCACGACAAATCTTCGACGACTTCGTCGCGATCAACGTTTGGTGATTGATAATATTCAAGAGTGCCGTTTCCGCAAATTGCGCCTGGATCAAAGGCGCTTTCACGGTGAGAATCGGTTCGCCGGGGAATACGGGTTCGCCCTCGCGAACGGCGTATACGTCCCCCGTAAATTTCATATCTTTCAGGTAGGCGAGGAAACCTTCGTCAAAGAGATGCAACGAGCGCAAATACTCGATGTCCTCGTCGTCGAAACGCCAATTCAACAAATACTCCATCGCCTGTTCCAAACCGGCGAAAAGGGAGTAGGTAATCAAATCGTTCTTACGGAAAAAGACGTCGAAGACGACTTCTTCTTCGTGCTTGTTTTGACGATAGAAGCCGTACCCCATCGTCAGCTGATATAAATCCGTTAAAAGGGTTAAATTTCTCATTCTTCTTTTTCCGCGTTTTCCTCTGTTTTCTCTTCTACTTGATCTTCTTTTGCTTCTTCTTTCTCTTTTTCTTGCACATTCGGTGCGTTCTCGAACCATTCGGGGTGCAAGGCGCATACGATATTCAGCTTATCGAATTTCGGTTTATCGTCCTTTTTATCCCCGATATATTGCAAAATGCCGCACGGCTCGCCGTGTAACGAACCGAAACATTTGCCCTCTTTTTTCTTGTTCGTAAGTAGCACGTAGAGCAACAAGCCGATGCCTGCCGCGAGCAGCAGCAAGGAGAATACGAACGACCAAGGAATACCGCTATTGCCCTGCTCTTTTCCCAAGATATAGGCAGGATCGCGCAAAGGTTCCATCACCGAACGGATCAAGCCGTACACGATAAAGTAGCCTGCGGTATTGACGCCGTTAGGTTTATCGGCGTTCTTCCACGCGTTGATGAACATAAGCACCGCCGCCGTTCCCGTTACCAAACTTTCGTAGAAAAAGAACGCGTAGTGCCATTTTTGATCGGCGTCGATAAACACCGAGAACGGAAACCATTGCAACGCGGGATTCGTAACTTCCAACCCGTACACTTCTTGGTTGGCGAAGTTGCCCCAACGCCCGATACATTGCGCCAAGAGCAACCCGACGACGACGCAATCGCCCACGCGGAAGAAATTGACTTTCTTGACGATACATATAACGATGACGCTTGCCGCGCCGCCGATAATACCGCCGATAATCGACAAGCCGCCGTTACGAATGGAATCGAAGGAGAACCAATCCGCAAGCGGCATATTGCTCGTAATGCAATAGAACAGGCGCGTCGTTACCAAAGCGATCGGCAAAGCGATGCAAAAGAAGGTCAAAAAGAGGTCGGGCGACATATTCCTGCGGCGAAACAGTAGGGCAATGACGACGAACGCCGCGATCATGCCGCATACGATGATGATGGCGTAGGCGTAGATATCGAACCCGAATACGGTGATATGCGGATTCAACAACAAAGAAGATATATCTTTCATAGTTACGTTCTCCTGTACGGATACACGGGCGCGCGTGAAACGCGTCGCGCGTTTTTTCGTTGCGTATATTATACCACACTTAAAAAAAATCGTCAACAATTGCCGACGATTTTTTGTATATTTCACAAGATTATCCGCGAATTCCACCCGTTTTTTCCGTTTTTTCCACGCTCTGACGGGCAAACGCGCGCTCAAAGGGAAAGAGGCAGTCCTTTTACCCGTTTTAAGAGGGGCAACGCGACAAAGAGCAAAGCGTAATTCGCGAGGCTGTTCCAAATTTGTCCCGCGACGAATAAACGCGCCGTCAAGTACGTCCAATAGGGCACTCCGGGTGCGTAGACGAGCCAAAACGCCGTCGTGTTGATCCCCACCGTACTCACCAAAAAACTACTCACCGCGAGCAACGCCGTCTTTACGTAGATACTGCCGCGCCGTTCCGTCTTCCAACCGTTGAAGAGCAACCCTGCGAGCAGCGCGACGCAACCCATCGCCAACCCGATCCACGGCATATACGCATACCCTTGCGAGTTGTATAAAAAGCCGACTAAATCACCCAAAAAGCAGGCGCAAAAACCGAATACGCCGCCGATCAAAATGCCCGTGAGCGCGCAAACGAAGAGATTGAGGGAAAACTGCACGTCGAGGAATTTAATTTCAAAAAACATGTTCGACACTACGCAAAACGCCGTCATTAGCCCGACGTACGCGATCTTTTGCGCTTTCCCCTTCTCTACGATGACAGGCGAAAGCAACAGCCGTTTCCAAAGGGATGCACCGTCCCGTTCCTTGGTGTAAGACATAAAAAAACCTCCTTGCAAAAGAGGTCCGCAAATCGTGGAATACGGGCGAGCGTAGCGCGGTGAACGCATACCTGCCTATCCCATTTTTGTAGCGGACGCGCCTTGATACCGCAGAAAACGACGAGAAAAAGATTACCGTTTTCTTTCGTGCGCCGACAACGTCCCGTTCGACGCCACTTTACGCATCAAAGGCTACTCGTACATAGCAACCTTATTATACTCCCTCTCTAAGAAAAAAGCAAGCGTACGACGCATATTTTTTTTCCTTTTTTTACAAACTGTCGATATGGGCTTAATTTGTATACGCGTTACGATTATTTTTCTTGCCACCCTCTTCGTTATGCGATTGATGGGCAAGCGGCAAATCGGGGAAATGCAACCGTACGAGCTGGTCATCACGCTGATGATAGCCGATCTTGCCTGTATCCCTATGTCCGACACTTCCATTCCGCTCCTGTACGGCGTGATCGCCATTTTGACGGTCTACCTCCTGCACCAAATCTTATGCTTTATCGACTTGAACTGCAACAAGGCAAAGTCGGTCATCAGCGGCGAACCGAGTATCGTACTCAACAAAAACGGAATCGACGACACGCAACTGAAAAAGAACAACTTAGACGTTTCCGATCTCATCGAAAGCTTGCGCGTGGAGGGATACTTCGCCCTCGACGCCGTCGATTACGCACTCTACGAAGCGGAGGGCGCGTTCTCCGCGCTCCCCAAACGGAATTACGAGCGGCTACAAACGTCGTTGCCGATCGTTTTGATCGACGAGGGCAAGTGGCAAACGGATAACGTCGCGCGGACGGGACGGGAACGGGAATATTTTGAAAAGCTACTTCGCGAGCGCGGTTGCCGCGACGTCAAACGGGTACTTGTCATGACGGTGGACGGGAACGGCAAGGTATATCTACAAATCAAAAACGAAAAATACGAAGTAATCCCCTTATCGTGGGAAAAGGCGGTGTGGTGATATGATCAAGACGTTGATAAGCATTGCGGTAACGCTCGCACTCCTATTGGGCGTATCCTTTTACGACACGATGCACTTGACGAGAGTATTCGATCAATTTGAAGAGGCGTTGCTCGCGCTGTATAACAAAGTGGAACGCAACCAAGCCGCATACGAGGACGGCACGGCGGTGCAGGCGTTATGGGAAGAACAAAAGCGCACCCTGCATGTTTGGATTCCGCATACCGCCATTCAGGAAGTCGATTATCAGCTGTACGACGCCGTGGGTTGTTTGTACGTGCAGGACTTTACGGGCGCGTTGCCGAAAATCGAAGTACTGCTCGGTATGTGCGAGAACATTCCCTCTTCCTATTCGTTCCGTTTGGAAAACGTGCTGTAACGTATAAAGAAAAAGAGAGAACGGCGACGTTGCCGAACTCTCTTTTTTATTTTGTCTTTTTTTACGCCAAGCCGTAAGCAAGCACGATACGCACGTCCGCGTCGAAAATATTTTTCAAAAATTTCCGTACCGCTTCGCTCGTCGCTCTGTCGTGCGCGTTCTTATCCTCGCTTTGCAACATCATTACGATCGCGTTGAAATTTTTGTAAATGATTTGCGCGTCCTCTTCGATCGCCGTATACGCGTCTTCCGTACCCGTATGTTGAATGGAGTACATTTCCTCGACGGTATCGTTCATTTGCGCGATCGTGCGCGTATCGCCCGACTTTAACGCCGCCACCGTTTGCGCGTTGAGCGCAGCCAGTAGCTCGATAAAGCGTTGCAGCTTTTCGTTACCCTCTAAATCGGTTGCCATTACAGCTCGACTCCGTTTTGTCTTAACAACTCGCGTGCGGATTCTACGCTGTCCACGCCCGTCTTATTTTTAATGGGCGCAAATTCTTTTTCGCGTACGACCTCGAAGGGCAACACGCTACCCATGGGTTTGATCAAGTCTACGGCAAGCATCTCGAACTTCTTGCCGTTTTCCTTTTCGGGCTTTCTCGTAACGCCGTCTTCGCAAACGCTCTCGATCTTCTTTTCTACGATATGTACGGGAATCTTTTGGTTGACGATCTCCTCCAACTTGGAAAGTCGGAACAAGTAGTTCATGATCGCGCCGTAGATATAGGACAAGTCGCCGTTCTCGTCGCGTTGGTTCGCCATTTCGTCCGTCAATTCGTAATATTCCACGATGTCCGGTTGATCGCCGTCCATGCAAAGCACGCCTACCTTTTCGTAGGGGTTCGTCTTACAGATAACTTTCGCGCCGCAGTTCACGCCCGTGTCGATCGTCGCACCGACGAATACGGGATCGGCGATACGTTGCAACACGTTATCCACCGCGTAAATATTCAACCACTCTACGCCGCGAGCGTGCAAGTCTTCGCCCAAGCC
>CAZDCO010000038.1:0-11439 GCA_964504025.1 uncultured Clostridia bacterium | reverse complement strand
AATTCTTATCTCTATAAAAAGCAAAAAGCGACGGATTTTGTAATTCGTCGCTTTTTTATATACTATATCGTTTTTTTACTCGTTTTCAAGAACGGCGTTCTGCGCGGAGTGTGTTTCTACGGTCGCGTCGTTTTGCTTTTCCGTGCCGTTCGGTCGTTTATACAGCAACAGCGCGAGGAGCAAACCGCACACTCCGGAAACGAGTTTTCCGACGATCATCGGCAGGACGTACGCGGCGTTATACGCCAAGGTAAGGGCTAAATGTCCGCCGAACGTAAACGATGCCGAAACGGCGAATGCGGCGTTGAGTACCGTACCTTTTTCGTCCATTTGATCCATAACGCTGAACGTGGACGCGTTGGTAACGAGGGAGCTTAAAAAGGACACCGCCGACACCGTGTTGATTCCCGTCAGTGCGCCGAGTTTGCGGAAGGGTTTATCCAACAATTTAGAAACGACGAACATCATCGGCAACGTGCCGGACAGGGTAATGCAGGCGTTTACACACACGAACGCCGCGTTTTCGAGCGTGTCGAAATAGGGGCAAATTTCCACCTTCGTCAAGAAGGTGAATACGGCGCAAACCAACCCGACGACGGAAACGGCTTTTACGAAGTACCCGAAGACGGTGAAGCATTTTATACAAATCTTGGGCAGAAGCACGAGCGCGACGCCGACGATTGCCGAAACGATAAGGATCGGCAGCAAATTTAACAATACGCCGAGGGGGTTGAGTCCGCAACACAGTCCTGCGACGAAGCAGCCGACGGGAATGGTAACGATACCGCACAACAAGCCGAAGAAGAGGTCGTTATACCGTTCTTTTTTCACCAAACTGAGGGCAAACGGAATGGTAAAAGAAACGACGCACCCCATCATGGACGAGGTTACGAACGCGTTATAATTGCCGATTGCCTGATCTTTACATATCGTTTGAGAGAGTTGCATACCGCCCATATCGTTGGCAAGCAACATAGAGGGGAGTACGGACGGATCGATTTTGAACAGGTCGTAGAATCCTTCGAACGCGGGGGTGAGCCAAATGCCGATCGCAGGGGCGAGGACGATCATGCCGAGCATGGACAACGTCATCGAACCGAACAGGGAGAAACCCTTTTCAAATTCTTTTCCCAAACCGAATTTGTTGCCGATAAGCCAGTCGATCGCGCCGAGTACGGAAAACGCCAAGATGACGACGGTTAAAACGTTCATAACGCCACCTCTTGAAAGCCGTCGTCCGTCAAGATCCATTTGCTCGTAAAACCTGCCGCGCGGAGCAACGCTTCCGCTTCGGGATAGTAGCAATCGATAAAGTTTTTATCGTGGCAGTCGGATGTAACGACGGCGCCGAACCCCAAACGGCGAAATTCTTTCAAGAACTCCGTTTGCGGATAGGGCGAAGTGCGGTAGCCGCGCGCAATCGCGCCCGTGTTCACTTCAAAAAAGGGAATTTTGCCTTGGAGCGCGCGAATGGCTTCGTAGCCGTAGCCGAGGTATTTTTTCGAGGTAACGTCGATAAACCGTCCTTGCTCGTTGTTTTTGGTCAACAAGTCGAAATGCCCGACGATATCCACCTTTCTTTGAGGGAGCAAAGATACCGTTTCAAAATACTTTTCGGCGAATTTCATGCCGTCGCCGCCGAAGTTGTCGGCAAGATAGGCCTGCGTGGCGGATAAATTGCGGTCGAACCCCAACAATTCGCCGTTCAAATGCAGGTAATGCACCGAGCCGATCAAATAGTCGTAATTGGCGGTGGAAACGTCCGAATAGAACTCTAATTCCAAACCGCAAAACAGGTCGATCGTTCCCTTATAACGGGCTTTCAGCGCGCGAATTTCCTCGCGGTACGCAACGGCTTTTTCTTCCGTCATTTGATCTTTATAGGAAGAAAAACTCATATACGAATGTTCCGAAAAGCCGATCGAGGAAAAGCCTCTTGCGATCGCTTCGGCAATCATCTCTTCGGGCGTGTCGCGCCCGTCGCTGTACTTGGTATGGATATGTAGATTTTGTTTGTAATGCATATTTTTCATCGTTTGCGTGGCGCGGTTGGCGCGTTGTGCCGTCAAAGCGTCGCCTTGACGGAGTGGGAAATCTTTGAACCGTATGTATTATAACACAACGCAACCGTTTAATCAATTCCTTTTGCGCCGTCGTTCAAGAGTTTATTGTAAAAAATTAGTAAACTATCGAATACCGCACGAAAAAAAGCCTTCGAGGCGTTCTTCCCGAGGGCTTTTTTCGTTTTACGATCGCCGCGCGTACCTTTCGACGGGATCAAATGCGTTTAATTTTCACGTTGCCGCACAGCACGTCCGAATAGGAGTACGCCGTTTTGCCGAGAAATCGCTCGTCGTCGGGCTTCACGGTGAAGAGAGCGGGGTACACGCCCGAGAGCGTACCTGAAAATCGCAAAAACTTGTTCCGCCCCAAATTGACGTGTACGGCGACGCGCGACAGGGAGCAGTCCTTTACCATTCGTTTGACTTCGGAAATACTTTTGGTTGGTTTGATCATACGCACAGTATGCCCCGATTTTGGTAAAATTATACAGCCGCCGTTCTACTTTTTCTCCGCGGTGCATACGATACAAAGGCAATATCATGAAAGGGAGCGCGTCAATATGTGGATAAAACCGAATTATGAAACCTACCGTTATACAGGCGAAATTTGTCGCCTGCAAAGTCAATCGATCGTGGAGTGTCGGCTGCCTGGCAGCGAGATCGGCGGCATTTTAGCCGTGCAAGCGGTGGCGACGCCCACGGAAAGCGCGTGCGCGGACGGCGAAGTGCGCTACGGCGGAAAATTGCTCGTCTGCGTAGTATACGAAGATTCGAATCGGCAAATTTGCCGTATGGAGCGCGGCGCGGAGTTCTTCCATAAGGCGGAGCACGCGGACGTGTCGCCTGCGTGTTTTTCCAAACCCGATTTTTCTATCGTGAACGTTACCCACCGTCGCGAGGGCTCGGGAGTGTATGTTTCCGTCGTCGTCGGTGCGGATATTCTCGTATACGGCGGCAAGCACGCCGACTATCTCGCGGGCGGCGAGGGGATATGCGTGCAAACGCGCACGGAAACGTTGGCGCACTCCCTTTGCGTGTCGGGGGAAACGGAGGGCGAGGACGAGTTCGAGACGGACTATGTCGGCGACGTACTGTTGCACGGCGAAACCGCCACGGTAAACGCCGTTCGGGCGGCGGCAGGGCAGGTGGAGATCGACGGGGAGTTGCAAATCAACGCTTGCGTATTGAAAGCGGATAAACAGTTGCGCTCGTACGAGAGGATCGTACCGTTTACCATGCAAATTCCCTGCGAGGAAGCGTTCGGCGAAGTAACGGTGGGCGCGAGGGTACGCGTGAAGTCGGCGCGCTTATCGGTGGGTACGGACGAGGAGAACGACAAGAGCCGCATGGTGCTTGCCTATGCTCTCGCCGCCGATTGTTTCTTGCATACGAAAAAGGAACTGCTCGTCGTGGACGACGTATTCTCCCCGACGGTGAAGTTGCAATCGACGGTGGTAAACGAGGTGTGTAGGTATTTGACGAATTATGAAAAACGGGTGCAACGGGTAAGCGGTTCGGCGCATTTGTCCGCGTTGCCCGAGGGGGAATATTCGCTTGCCGCGGCGATTATGCCGCGTGCGGAGTTGACCTGTAAAAAGACGGAGCGCGGCACGGAAGCGGAGGGCGTCGTTACGGCGGAAGTGTTGCTGCGCGGCGCGGAGGGCGGTTATCGCGCGGCGACGTTGTCGTTGCCCTTCCTATTCCCGTTGCAATCGGACGGGGACGAAACGGAAGCGGAGTGTTCCGTTTGCGGCTTGAAAGTCAAGCGGAACGGCGAGGAAACGGAGGCGGAAGCGACGTTGAAGATCGGCGTATACCGCTATGAAACGCGCCGTTGGCAATACGTGAGCGAAACGACGGAAGGCGAGGAAGCGGAACAGCCGTCCGCGGCGGTATCCGTCTATCCCTTGCGCGAAGGTGAAACGCTGTGGCAGGTAGCGAAACGGCTGTCGCGCGACCCCGAAGAATTGCAAAAGAGCAATCCCGATCTGACCTTTCCCGTCAAAGAAGGGGAACGCATTTTCGTCTATCGGCAAATAAAGTGAGATTTTTCTTTCACTTTTTTGCATAAAGGGATTGTATTTTTTCGCGGAATATGGTACAATAAAAACAACGAGGGCTGCGGTGAAGCCGTTTTCGCCGCAGCTTCTTTTTTACGCAAAGGACGAGAAAATGAACACGGTTAGGGTGAAAGCGTACGCAAAACTGAATTTGACGCTCGATATTACGGGCACGGAGGGCGGATACCACACGTTGGACTCCCTCGTGTGCAACGTGGATATTTTCGATTATATCGTCTTGAAAAAACGGAAGGATCGACTTTCGTCCGTGCGTATGCTCGGTATGGGCAGCGAGAGTATTCCGCCCGAATCGAACAACGCGTTGAAGGCGGCGGAGTCCTTTTCCGCGCGGTTCGGTACGACGGGCGCGGATATAATCGTATATAAAAACATTCCCATGGGCGCAGGCTTGGGCGGTTCGTCGGCGGACGCGAGCGGCGTACTCAACGGTATGGCGAAATTGTACGGCGTTACAGACGAAGAGGGGCTGGACGAGCTTGCGGACGAGTTGGGTAGCGATACGCGGTATATGCGTACGGGCGGCTTCGCGCGTATGCAAGGGCGCGGCGAACGGGTGATTCGGTTGGGAAAAACGCCCGAATTGCACTTCCTGCTGTTATGTCCGAAAGAGGGCGTATCCGCAGGCGCGTGCTACCGAAAATACGACGAGAGTGCGGCGAGCGAGCCGCGCGCGGCGGTGGGTAAGACCGAACTTTGCCTTGCCGCGTTGCGTAGCGGAAACGTAAACGAGTGGGGCAGGTATTTGTCGAACGACTTATTCCCCGCGGCGAGCGCGCTTTGCAAGGACGTGCAAACGGCGTTCGACGAGGCAGCGTCCTTTTCTCCGCTCGGCGTGGTGATGACGGGATCGGGCAGTTGCGTGGCGGCGTTGTTTGAAACGCCTGAGCTGTGCGAATGGGCGAAGAGCCGTTATCGCGGTAAATATACGGCGATCGTGGCGAAGACCGTCGATCGGACGGTGAAGAGCAAGCGTTGGCGCAATCCGTTTGCGCTGGATACGGACGAATAAAAAACGAGGGAGAACGAGTATGGAAGAAAGAATGGTTGACGACGAATACGGCAGAGGGGTGCGTTTGAAAAAGACGAACGACGGCTACGTGGACGTTACGGACGAGTTGGCGACGGACGACGAGGGCGAGGAAATCGCCTTTGCCTTTCCTCTCTCCGATACGGACGAGGACGACGAAGATTTGGTAGGGCTGTCCCCCGAAGAGGCGACGGCACTCCGCGAAAAGAAGGCGGCGGAAGCGGCGAAACGGCAAGCGGAATACGAGCAGGCGTGCAAGGACGCGGAAGCGTCGTTGCAGGCGCAAGACTTTGCCGCGGCGGAAAAGGCGTACGAGCAGGCGTTGCAACTCGATACCGTGGCGACGGAGGCTTCCGTCGGCTATTGGCGCGCGAAGACGGAAAACATGACGAAACCCGAAGTGTTGATGGACGAATATGTGGACGCAGGCATAGAGAATTTGGAGTACGACTTGGGCTACGAGGCGACGGAACGGTTGCGTAAGGAGTATCAGGGCGTATTTCGCCGTCGGCACGCGGAACTTTCCGCGGAAGAAAAGCCGCTCGCCGAAAGCGTGTTGCAAGCGCAATCGCGCCGCAGGAGTATTTTGTCCGCACGGTTGAAACGCTCGGCGTTGGCGTTCGCGATCGGCGCGGTGTGCGCGGCGTTGTTGTTGGTGGGTACGATCGTACTTGCTTCGCAAATTTTCTCCACGCGCGATAACGTGCACCTGTTGCCGACGATCGTGTGCGGCGTGGTATTCCTCGTCGCGTTGATTTTCTTGATTGTGGCGACGAACCGCTTCCTCAACGATTTGCGTATGCGCGCGAAAAACGAGAGGCTGTCCGCGACGGACGACGGGGCGAAACTGGAACGCTTGCGCGAATATAAGGAGTTGTACGCTTGTTTCTTGTTGGACGAGGTAGGGGAAGAAGAGAACGAATAAACCGCGACGGCGCGCCTTGAAAAGGGTGCGCCGTGATTTTTTGAGATTGCCGCGCGGCGTACCGCCGCTCGCAATGACTTTCCCCCGTTTTATCGTCATTGCGAGGAGCGCCGCGACGAAGCAATCTCGTGCAACTTTACCGCCGCTCGCAATGACTTTCCCCCGTTTTATCGTCATTGTGAGGAGCGTAGCGACGAAGCGATCTCGTGCAACGGCGTTGCCCGTGTTATAACTCTGGCGAGAAACGCGGCAAAAAAGAAAGAAAACTCTAAGGGAAAAACCTTCCTTTTTTATAAAAAAAGGAAAAATATTCTTGCCTTTACGCCGTTTTCGTGCTATACTATACCCGTAAGCCGCGTTTTCGGGCTGTAAATCGTGTAAAAAGAGTGTGTATGAAAAGAATTTTAGCCTATTTCAAAAATTACAGAGGACGGAGTTTATTAGGTCCGTTGTTCAAGCTGTTGGAGGCAAGTTTCGAGTTGCTCGTTCCCATCGTGGTCGGTTTGATCGTCGATAAGGGAATCGTGAACGGCGACACGGCGTATATCTGTTGGATGTGCGCGCTGTTGGTGCTGTTCGGTCTGCTCGGCTTGGTGTTTGCCGTGATCGCGCAATATTTCGCGGCGCGTACGGCAACGGGAATCGCCGCCGATATTCGGCGCGACTTGTTTAGAAAGTTGCAAACGCTGTCGTATAGCGACGTCGATCGGTTGGGTACTTCCACGATGTTGACGCGTATGACGAGCGACGTGGATCGGTTGCAATCGGGGATCAATTTGGCGTTGCGCCTGTTTTTGCGTTCCCCCTTTATCGTGTTCGGCGCGGCGATCACCGCGTGGTTTATCGACTCTACCCTCGTATGGGTGTTCTTCGTAGCGATTGCCGCGCTTGCCGCCGTCGTGTTTGCCGTGATGTTCGTGTGTATGCCGCTGTATAAGTCTTCGCAGGAAAAGCTGGACAAAGTCCTCCTGTCCACCCGTGAAAACTTGACGGGCGCGAGAGTGTTGCGCGCCTTTTGCCGTGAAAACGACGAACGGAAACTATTCGACGAACGGAACGAGGGCTTGAACAAGAGCCGCAAATTCGTCGGTGCGATCGCGGCGATTACCAATCCGTTGACATTCGTACTCGTCAACGGCGCGATCATTTTGTTGATGTACGTGGGCGCGATCCGCGTGGACGGCGGCGCGCTTTCGCAGGGCAGTGTGCTTGCACTCTATAACTTGATGGGGCAAATTTTGGTAGAATTGATCAAGTTGGCGAATTTGATCGTTACCGTAACGAAAGCGGCGGCGTGCGGCGGCAGAATTTCCGCCGTGCTGGAAATGCAACCGTCGTTGCAATACGTGCAAACGAACGAAAACGCCGATCCCGACGACGACGCGTTCGTGCGCTTCGATCACGTAACGATGCGGTACGTTTCGGGCGCGGACGCCGCGTTGGAAGATATTACTTTCTCGGTTAAGAAAGGGGAAACGGTAGGCGTAATCGGCGGTACGGGTAGCGGTAAAACGACGCTCGTCAACCTGATTGCCCACTTCTACGACGTGGAGAGCGGCGTGGTATGCGTGGACGGCAAGGACGTGCGTTTGCAAAGCGAACAGGACGCCCTGCGCGCTCGCATCGGTATCGTACCGCAAAAGGCGCAACTGTTCAAAGGCACGTTGCGCGATAACCTGTTGTGGGGCAAGGCGACGGCGACGGACGAAGAATTGATGGAAGCGGCTCGCATTGCCCAAGCCGCCGACTTTATCGAAGAAAAGGGCGGTTTGGATACGCCCGTGTTACAGGGCGGCAAGAACTTTTCGGGCGGTCAAAAACAACGCTTGACGATCGCGCGCGCACTCGTGCGGAAGCCGGATATTCTCGTGTTGGACGACTCGTCCTCCGCGCTCGATTACGCGACGGACGCCGAACTTAGAAAACAAATACGCACGTTGCATACCACGACGTTTATCGTGGCGCAACGCACGTCGTCGGTACGCGACGCGGATAAGATCGTCGTGCTCGACGAGGGCAGGGCGGTCGGAATCGGCACGCACGAGGAATTGTTGTCCTCTTGCGAGGTCTATCGCGAAATTTACCGCTCTCAATACGGCGAAGGAGGTTTATCGGTATGAAGACGAAAAACGTACTTTCGCGCGTACTCCGCTACGTGCGCCGATACCCCGTCGCGCTTACGGGCGCGCTCGTATTCGCGCTGACGTCCGTTGCGGCGAACCTGCTGATCCCCGTGTTCTTCGGGGACGCACTCGATTGCATGATCGAAAACGGAGTGGACTTCGCGACGCTGTTCACCGTATTTTGGAAGATTGCGGCGTGCATAGCCGTTGCCGCGCTGTCGCAATGGTTGATGAGTCTTTGCAACAACTACGTTTCCTGTAACGTCGTGCGCGATTTGCGCCGCGACGCGTTCTACAAGTTGGGCGCGTTGCCGTTGCAGTATTTGGATACACACTCCCACGGGGATACGGTGAGTCGCGTGATCGCCGACGCCGATCAGTTCTCCGAGGGGTTGCTTATGGGCTTTTCGCAGTTCTTGACGGGTGTGGCTACCATTCTGGGTACGGTGGGCTTAATGCTCGCGACGAATTTCAAAATCGGTTTAGCAGTCGTCGTTTTGACACCTGCAAGTATCCTGATCGCGCGGTACGTAGCGACGCACACGCATAAATTTTTCGTAGAACAAACGGAAGCGCGCGGCGAACAAACGGCGTTTGCGGAAGAGGCGATCGGCGGTTTGAAAACGACGCAGGCGTTCTCGCACGAACGGGCGAACGAGGAAGCGTTCGATCGACTGAACGCGCGTTTGGAAAAGGCGTCTATGAACGCCACCTTCTATTCCTCGTTGACCAACCCTTCCACGCGGTTTATCAACAACGTCGTGTACGCGGTGGTGGCACTCATCGGCGCGTTGGACGTCGTGGCGACGCAGGGCGCGTTCACCGTTGGTGGCTTGACGAAATTTCTTTCGTACGCCAACCAGTACACCAAACCGTTTAACGAAATTTCAGGCGTGATTACCGAATTGAAGAGTGCGTTTGCCTGCGCGGAGCGTATTTTCGCGTTGATCGACGAGCGGGAAGAAAGTAGCGACGCGGACAGTGCGGAGTTGCCGACGGCGAGCGGTGAAGTTACGTTGGAAAACGTCGATTTCTCCTATACGCCGCACAAGAAATTGATCGAGGGATTGTCCTTGCAAACGCACGGCGGCGAACGTATTGCGATCGTAGGACGTACGGGCAGCGGTAAAACGACGCTCATCAATCTATTGATGCGCTTTTACGACGTGCAGGGCGGCGCGGTACGGGTAGACGGCACGGATATTCGTACGGTAACGCGGCGGTCGTTGCGAAAGAATTACGGTATGGTCTTGCAAGAAACGTGGTTGAAGAGCGGCACGGTACGGGAAAACCTGAAAATGGGCAAGCCGAACGCGACGGACGAAGAGATGATCGAGGCGGCGCGCGCGGCGCACGCACACGGCTTTATCAAGCGTATGGAACGCGGCTACGATACGGTACTCTCCGAAGACGGCGGCAATTTGTCCGAGGGACAAAAACAACTCCTTTGTATCACGCGAATCATGTTGGCGTTGCCGCCTATGCTGATTTTGGACGAGGCGACGTCGTCTATCGATACGCGTACGGAAATGAAGATCAGCGACGCGTTCGAGCGGTTGATGCGGGGCAGAACGACGTTCATCGTCGCGCATAGATTGTCTACCATTCAAAGTGCGGATTGCATTTTGGTTATGCAGGACGGCAAAGTGGTGGAACAGGGCACGCACGAAACGCTGTTGGCGCGTAACGGTGCGTACGCCGAATTATATAACGGACAATTTGCATAAAAAAGGAAGAGTATGAAAGAAAACGTTAAGAAAAAAGCGGCGAAGAAACGCGCGACGATCTATCGCGCGCTGCAACTCGTCGGCGTCGGTTCGATTACGGGCGTATGCGCAGGCGCGGTCGTTACCGTCTTTTGCGTGTTGACGGAGTTGGGCGAGGGACTCGCGCGTGAGGGGTATGCGTACATACGGGCGAATCCGCTGTGGATACCGCTGTGGTTGGTCGCGTTGGCAATGGGTGCGTTCCTGTTGTCCGTGATCGTGAAGGCGTCCAACGTCGTGCGCGGTTGCGGCATACCGCAGGCGGAGGGCGCGACGCGCGGCAACGTGCGCCTGCGTTGGTGGAGGGACGCGACGGCAATGTTCGCCGCGTGCTTGTTGAGTGTCTTTATGGGCTTGTCCGTCGGTTCGGAAGGTCCGAGCGTATTGATCGGCGCGTGCATGGGGGACGGCGTTTCTACGACGTTGAAACGCAACGAGATGATTCGAAAATACCAAATTACGGGCGGCGCGTGTACAGGTCTTGCCGTGGCGGCGAACGCGCCGTTGACGGGAATCGTATTCGCTTTCGAGGAAGCGCATAAGCGGTTCACTCCCGAAGTGTTCATTTGCGCGTTTTCGTCGGTGATTTTCGGCGTACTCACGCGGTCGGCGATCTATGCGTTGCTCGGTTTGGCGGTGCAAAGCTCCTTCCATTCCTATCAATTTTTCGCGTTGCCGATCGAGGCGTACGCGTACGTAGTGCTCGCAGGCGTCGTTTGCGGCGTATGCGGTATCGCCTTTCAAAAGTTTTGTCTGTTCGTGCGGCGGTGCATGCGGAAGATTAAGCACGACAACGCCGACGTGCGCCACGGCGTACGTATCTTTATCGCCGTATTCGTCGGCGGCGCGCTGTCGCTGCTTACGGTGGGCGCGATGGGCGGCGGTCATCACTTGATCGAATCGCTCGGCACGCACGGCGGTACGGTGGAACGGCACGTGGAAACGGTGTTCGGACTCTCGCTCGCGTGGACGTTGTTTTTGGTCTTGCTTTTGAAATTCGTGGCGACGGGCGTGAATATCGGCGCGTCGTTACCCTGCGGTATCTTTATCCCGATCATTGCGATCGGTGCGTGTATCGGCGGCGTGTTGTCCGACGTGCTGCCGTTGGAAGCGAAATATTACGACTTGCTCGTGATGATTTGCATGGCGGCGTTTTTCGTAACCGTCATTCGCGCGCCGTTGACCGCCGTGATTATGATTTGCGAATTTACGGGCAGTTTTGCCCCGCTCCTTCCCGTGATCATCGCCGTATCGATCGGATATTTCATCGGCGAGTTGTCGGGCAGTGAAGGCATTTACGAAGAACTTTTGGAAGCGTACGAGCACGAAACGGGCACGGAGAAGCGCGCGTTGCGCGAGGTGTATACCCTCTCCGTCGTCGAGGGCGCGTTGGCGGACGGCAGGGAAGTGAAGGACATTTTGTGGCCGGCAGGTACGAGAGTAAGCGAAATTCG
>CAZDCO010000037.1:0-12439 GCA_964504025.1 uncultured Clostridia bacterium | reverse complement strand
TACTATAGTATATACAAACGGATTTTTCGCTAAAATTTTATTTTAGAAAATTTCAATTATTTATTGGAAAATGTAGATTATTTTTTTCGTTTATGTTATAATTGTTTTAGTATAGACTGAAAGGAGATTTTCATGGACATGGGCAAAATCGAATATAGTGCAGGACTTGTATCAAAGTTGCTATGGTTTAGCGAATTGAAAAGAACTGCCCAATTACAAGAAGAATATGCAAATCCTGTTGAGTTAAGAGAAATAGTTTTGAGGGATAATGTTTATCAAATAAGCAATGTTGAAAGGTCAACACGCATTTACAACTATTGCCTTAAACGACTAAAAGGATTGGATGATGAATTAATAGACATACTCGTTTATGGCGATACTTCGGATGCGAAACTAATTGCATTAATTGCTACAATGAAGTGTGAAAAAATCCTATTCGATTTTGTATATGAGGTTTATCGTGAAAAAATAATGCTTGGTGATTATGAAGTAACCGAGAAAGACATGAAAGTGTTTCTTGATTACAAAGCAACGCAAAGCGAGGAAATTGCAGAGTGGTCTGAATCCACTTTTGCCAAAATCTCGCAAACAATTTTGAAGATGCTTGCCGAAAGCGGACTGATTATACAGGATGTGAGAAAGAGAACAATTGAAAGACCATTAATGAGTTCTCGTTTGGAAAAGTATTTGAAAAATAACATGGTTGCATACTATAAGGCAATAATGGGAGAGAACTAATGGAACTAAATGAGAGATTAGACCAAATCGAACACGAAATTAAACGACCAGAGTTTCTTGCAAGTAAAGGACTGGGAAACGAAGTCAATTACAGGATATTCGATTATGATCCTGAACAGGAACTATATGTTCGAGATAGGGTACAAGCATTAATAAACAAAATAAACAAGCAGGATTTGGAGTTCAAAATTAAGGAATATGATTTGTACGACATAATCATAGAAGAACTGCAAAAGAAAGGTTATTTAGAAAAATGCTTTGAGTTTGAGAAAAAAGGATTTGAAAGAATAACGAGAGCGATAAACAATTTTATGAGAACAACCGATAAGGATAATTTGTTTGTCGCAAAGATAAAGAATGAAACACCGCCTAACACGGTTGTATTCATTACAGGAATAGGAAAGTGTTATCCAATATTAAGAAGTCATGTCGTACTAAATAATTTGCATCTTTCCATTGATAATATGCCAGTTGTTATGTTCTTTCCTGGAAGATACGATGGTCAAAAACTAAAAATATTCAATGAAGTCAAAGATGATAATTATTATAGAGCATTCCAATTGGTTGAAAGGTAAAGAGGAGAAAATATTATGATAGTAAGGTCTATGTTTGAAAAAGACATCAGAAGAGATATAAAGGGTGTCATTAAAGTTGGACAGGATGAAGATTCGAATATAAAGCAAGAGTTGGAGGAGTATGTTGTAACAAAAGAACTCCAAAAACACTTTGCGGAGTTTTTCAAAAACTTTAAGAAAGGAATCGAAGGTGCTACCGATAAAGTCGGTGTATGGATTTCTGGTTTCTTTGGAAGTGGTAAATCTCACTTTTTGAAGATATTATCTTACTTGCTCGAAAACAGGGATGTTGACGGTAAGAAAGCAATTGATTATTTCGTGGATGATAACAAAATTGACGATAACTTTGTTATGGGCGATATTAGAATGGCAGGTAACATTTCCAACGATGTTATTCTGTTCAATGTTGACTCAAAAAGTTCAGCACCAAAGAACTCAATCGTTAAGGTTTTCTTAAAAGTGTTCAATACAATGTTGGGTTATAGTCCTAACTTATTCTATTTGGCAGACTTGGAAAGAAAACTTGATGCAGAAGGCAAGTATGCCGAGTTTAAAACAAAGTTTAAAGAAATCAACGGTGGCGACTGGGAAGAAGAAAGAAACGAATTTGACTTTATCCAAGACGATGTTGTAGATGCATTGGTAGAGATGAACTTTATGAGTGCCGAATCAGCTCGTAACTGGTGCGAAAAAGCAAATCAAGAGTACGAGATCAGCATCGAGGATTTTGCAACGCTTGTTAAAAAATACATAGACACAAAGGGCAGAAATCATCATGTTACTTTTATGGTCGATGAAATCGGTCAGTATATCGGTGACAACTCTCAATTGATGCTTAATCTTCAAACGGTAGTTGAGGAACTTGGTAGACAATGCAAAGGTAAAGCTTGGGTTGTAGTAACATCGCAACAAAATATCGACCAAGTAACAAAGGTTATCGGTGGAGATTTCTCTAAAATTCAAGGTCGTTTCGATACAAGGATTTCGTTATCATCAGCCGATGTTGATGAAGTTATCAAAAAGAGAATTCTTGCTAAAAACAAATCGGCAGAGCAGAACTTGTCAATGATTTATAGTGACAAGTCGGCGCTTATTAAAAACTTGATTACATTTAATAGCGATGTAGAAATGAAGTTGTATAAGAGCGGTAAGGACTTTGCTGATGTTTATCCTTTCGTGCCTTATCAATTTAACTTGATGGCTAGTGTTTTGACCTCGATTAGAGAACACGGTTCTGACGGTAAACACCTGTCTGAAGGTGAGCGTTCAATGCTTGCTATGTTTAAGGAATCGGCAGAGTCGGTAAGCGAGCAAGAAGAAGGTGTTTTAGTTCCTATTGATTTATTCTATAACGCAATTGAAAAGTTTATTGACCACAGTCATAGAAGTGTAATCATTAGAGCAGAGAAGAACGAGAAGTTGGAAGTTCCTTTTGATGTTAAGGTTTTGAAAACTTTATTCCTTATCAAGTATGTTAAAGAAGTTACTCCTAATATCGAAACAATTACATCGTTAATGATTGATAATATTGACGATGACAGACTCGAATTAAAGAAAAACATCGAAGAATCGTTAAAGAGACTTGTATCGCAAGTTTTAGTTCAAAAGAGCGGTGACTTGTATATCTTCCTTACAAACGAAGAGCAGGAAATCAATCGTGAAATCAAGAATATGAACATTGAATTGAGCGAAGTTATCGCAAAAGTATCAGAAGTTTTGTTTACTGATATTTACACCGATTCAAAGTTCAGATATAGCACGAGATACAATTTCGAGTTCAACAAAGTGGTTGATGATAGGTTCTATCGTAATGTTCAATCGAACGATATAAGTTTGAAGATTATCACTCCTGACAACTTGGGACAGTGCAGTGATTCGGCTTTGAGAATGCAATCTCAAGCAGAAAGCAGTGTATTGGTTAAATTGCCTGATGACGGTGCATTCCTTGACGAAGTTAGGTCTACATTGCAAATCGAGAAGTTCCTTAAGAAAAACAGCGTGGGAATGGCAGACCGCTTTGCAAAGATAAAAATCGAAAAACAACAGGAATTGCGTGAGAGAAGGGAAAGAGCAAAACTTTTACTCGAAGATAGTTTGAGAAACTCAACCATTTATGTTAACGGCGATGTTTTGACAAGTTCATCAAAGGATGCAACAAGCAAAATAAACGAGGCACTTGGAAAGTTGGTTAATACCATTTATTACAAACTTTCGTATATGGATAGTCCTGTTTCGGATGCCGATATCATAAAAGAACTTACAGTAAATTCAAATCAAATATCGCTTGATTTGAAACAAGCAGAAACGAGAAACAAACAAGCACTCGATGATGTTTTGAATTATATCGAAAGCACAACTCGAAACTACATGAAGGTGTCAATGAAGTCCATTAAAGAGAACTACATGAAAGCACCTTATGGATTTGTTGAAGAAGACATCGAGTGGCTCGTTGCGAAGTTGTTTAGAAACGGCGAAATCAGCTTGACTATAAACAATGAAGAAATCTCGTTATTGAATAGAAGAACAGACGATTTGCAAAGATTTATTTGCAGAAGAGAGTATTTGGAGAAACTTTTGATTTCTCGCAGAATGAAAGTTGACCGTGACAAACTTCGTGTCGTTAAATCCGTTATGAAAGAGTTGTTTGATAGAACTCCAATGCGTGATGACGAAGATGCAATTATCAGCGAATTTAAGTCATGTTCGAACTCTATGATAAACGAACTTACAAGGATTAGTTTCAATTATAACGGAGCGGTTAAGTATCCTGGTCAACAAATAGTTTCAGACCTTTTGAAATTATTAAAGACCGTGAACGAAATCACGGCAGTAGTTGATTTCTATTCGTTTGTAAGCAATAAACAGGACGATTTGGAAGAGTTGTATGAGCAACTTGACCCGATTAAGAATTTCTTTGATGAGAGAAGTCAACAAAAGAAATTGTTTGATGATGCAGTTAGAAAACTTGCTATTTATGAAGACAGTAAATCGTTTGTAGTAAGCGAAGAAGTCGCTAAAATCGCAAGAGAAATCGAAGGTATCATTAAGAGCGAAAGACCTTATAATCGCATTCATTCGTTGATAGAATTGATAGACAAATTCAATAATACATACTGCACAGTGCTTGACGAAACAGCAAAGCCTATTTACGGCGAGTTAGATATGGCGAAAGCAGAAGTGTTTAAGTATGCAACCGACAACGGTGTCAACGATGAAGTAAGCGATAAGTTTAGAAAACAATTTGATGAATTGAAAGACAAACTTGACCATTCTAACAATGTGGCAACCGTTCATAATGTAAGACTTGAATTGGATGTCATCAAGGTTAGAATGATTAACGAAATCGATGCTATCGTGGCATCAAAGAAAGTAACCGAAGGCGAGCCAGTTAAGAACATTAGAAAGAAGAAAAATGTAAGTTTCAAAGAATTGACTGCAGGTAGAACTTGGGTTATTGAAAACGAAGATGATGTAGATAAGTATCTCAACGAATTAAAGAATAAAATTCTTGCAAATATGGACAAGGACACAACAATCAATATCATCAATTAATGGAGAGATAAATGGATAAAAATGCTATTAGAGACTTTGCTGTAAGGGCGAGGTATAAATTAACAAGTGAAATTGCTACAAAGGCAAATATGATGGGTATCAGTGAGAACGGCATTGCAAGTCCGCTTGCACAGTCGACAAACGATATTCAGTATTTTGACATTGGTGGCAATACTCCTTTTTCAATTCAAGGAGATGAAATCTCAAAAAGGCATTCGTTGATAACCGTTATTAACGAAAGAATTAAGTCTGGGCAAAGTCCTAAAGATGCATTCCAAGACACCGTAGAAGAAATAGCATATACTTGGTTTAACCGAATTATTGCTATTCGTTTTATGGAAGTCAACGGATATCTTCCTGCAGGCATAAGGGTTTTGTCGAGCGAACAAGCAGGCAAGAAAGAGCCTGATATTGTTACGCATTATTTCGATGCCGATTTGAAGTTATCCGATGCCGATATTCAAAAAATAGAATTATATAAAAGCAAGAACAAGCCTGATGATTTGTTTAAGTTTTTGTTTATCAAACAATGCAACAGACTGGGCGATATTTTGCCGTTCTTGTTTGAAAAAACAGCAGATTATTGCGACCTTATGCTTTCGGTTTCTTATACCGATGAGCAGGGCATTGTTCGTCAATTGGTAAATAGTATATCCGAAGACGATTTCAAAGAGGCAGTCGAGATTATTGGTTGGATGTACCAATATTACATTGCACAAAAGAAAGAAGAAGTTTTTAAGGGATTAAAGAATAATACTAAAATCACAAAAAGCACTTTGCCATCGGCAACACAAATCTTTACACCTGACTGGATTGTAAAGTATATGACCGATAACACACTCGGCAAAATGTGGATTGAATCGCATCCTGGTACGATTATAGCAAAAGAGTGCGAGTATTATTTGAAACCTGCCGAGCAGGAAGAATCGGTTAAAAAACAATTAGAAGAAATCAATAAGCAATATAGAAACAAAAGGTTAGAAGAAATTACTTTTATTGACCCTTGTTGTGGCAGTGGTCATATTCTTGTTTATGCTTTCGACTTGTTCTATAAAATGTACCAAGAGCAAGGTTATGTTTCAAGCGAAATCCCTGCATTGATAGTAGAAAACAACCTTTACGGAATCGATGTAGACAAACGAGCAATGCAATTGACTTCGTTTGCTATTTCAATGAAAGCAAGAAGTTATGACAAGCGTTATTTCAAAAAACAACACGGCTTGCCTAATGTAATTTACATGAAGGAAAGTAATGCGTTCAAATATTCGGACGGATATAGACTTTGCGAGGAGTATTTTAGCAAAAACCATTCATCCAAAGAAAATGATATGATTGAAGAAATCGTCCGCAAATTTGAAGATGCCGAATTATACGGTTCTTTGATTAAGGATTTCAAATATCAATCATCCGAGTATAGAGAACTTGCAAGACAGTTAACCGATATCGCAGAAGGATTGGTAGGGGATATTAACGATTACCTTGTTCGTGAAAACTTGGAATCATACATAATTCCGTTGTTAAAGCAAGCGGAAATTTTGAGTAACAAATATGATATCGTTGTTACAAATCCACCTTATGCTGGTAATGGAAAATTATCGTCTAAAATGCAAGAGTTTTTAAGGTTGTTTTACGAAAATACGAAAGCCGACCTTTTCTCTGCGTTTATAGAAAGAAACATGGATTATGCAACAAACGAAGGACACTTGGGAATAATGTGCCCTTATGTTTGGATGTTTATTTCAAGTTATGAAGAATTAAGAAAACGAATCATCAATCATAAGTCATTGACATCGCTTGTGCAGTTAGAGTATGGTGGATTTGCAGAGGCAGTTGTTCCTATTTGCACTTTTACTTTTAGAAATTCTAAAACAAAAGAAACTTGCGAATTTGTAAAGTTGGAGCAGTTTAAGGGACCTGAAGTTCAAGGTCCTAAAACATTAGAGGCAGTCAAAAATCCTCAGTGTGGTTATAGGTATACAAGGGATATGGCTATATATGCAGGTATTTCAGGTATGCCAATATCATTTTGGGCATCTGATGGTGTTGTTGAGTTGTTTAATAAACAAAAGTCTTTAGAGAATTATGCTATTCCCAAATGTGGACTGAAAACAGGGATCACGGAAAAGTATGTTAAAAGTTGGACGGAAGTTTCATTCGGTCAAATTGGATTTAATCATTCGAACAGAGAATCAGCACTGAAAAGTAAAAAGAAATGGTTTCCTATTGTAAACGGTGGAGAGTTTAGAAAATGGAATGGAAACTATACGGATGTTGTATATTGGTACAATGATGGTATTGAAATAAGAGAATTAAAATGTGACAATGGTAAGCAGAAAGCTCGTCCTCAAAATATGCAGTTTTATTTTAGGAAAGGTTTAACATGGTCTGCATTAACTACGAAACAGTTGTCGTTAAGAGTTGCTCCAGAAGGAACAATAATATCAGGTGCAGGATATGGATTATTTGGATTAAATGAAAACGAGGATTATTTCCTTGCATTAGTAAACTCGAATGTAATAAACTATCTTGCACAAATATTATCGCAAACATTAAATTTTGAAGTCGGCATATTGCAGAGACTTCCAATAGTTATAAGTACTGAAAAGAAACCAGCAATTGAAGGAATTGCAAGAGACAACACTGTAATCTCAAAACTTGATTGGGATTCAAACGAAACAAGCTGGGATTTTGAAAGAAGTCCGTTGTTAAAGGGTGCTTCGGCACAAGGATTGTTAAAAGACTTATACAATGAATATAAAAAGCAGGTTAACGAGAGATTTGACCAGTTAAAGAATAACGAGGAAGAATTGAATCGTTTGTTTATCGATATTTATGGGCTTAATGATGAATTAACTCCTGATGTCGAGGATAAAGACATAACAGTTGCTCGTATTTATGACACGAAAGAAGAAGTGCCTGAAAATATGAGAAACAACATTTATGTCAAGACAAAGCACGATGTTGTGGTTGATTTGATTTCGTATATAATCGGATGCTTGTTTGGTAGATACTCGCCATATAAAGAAGGGTTGGTATATGCAGGCGGAGATTTCGATTATGAAGAATACGAAACAATGGCACTGGAATCAGGCAGTTTTGCAAACGAACAGCCTGCAATTAAAGGTATAGCAGATTATAATAAATATGCTGTTCTTCCTGATAAAGACAATATTTTGCCTATCAATGACGATGAATACTTTGACGATGATATCGTTTTAAGAATTGCAGATTTTATCAGGAAAGTATATGGCGAAGAATCGCTTGAGGCGAACTTAAAGTTCATCGCCGATGCATTGGGTAATGCAGGGGATAATCCGAGAGAAGTTATAAGAAATTATATGCTTAAGGATTTCTTCAAAGACCATTGTCAGAAGTATAGCAACAGACCTATATATTGGTTGTTTGACAGCGGTAAAAACAACGGATTCAAAGCACTTGTATATTTGCACCGTTATGACGAAAATACAATTGCAAAAATGAGAGCAGAGTACTTGCACAAAGTTCAAAGAGTATATGAAAGCGAAAGTGCAAGAATGCAGGATGTTATTGATAACAGCACCGATGCTCGTGAAGTTGCTTTTGCAAGAAAGCAAAAGGAAAAATTAACAAAACAACTGCTTGAGACCAAAGAGTACGATGAAGTGTTAGGACACATAGCACTTCAAAGAATCGCACTCGATTTGGACGATGGTGTGGTTGTAAACTATCAAAAGTTCCAAAATATCGATGTTATAAGCAATAACAGAGCGGTTAAAAAGAACTTGCTGGTAGATATTTATAAAGGAAAGAAGTAAAATGGATTTAAAGCAAATAGAGGCAAAACTTAATAGTGAATTTCAATCGGATAGTAGAAAGTTAGTCTTTTGGTTTGACGAGAAAGGGCAGTTTGTGGATGATATCGATTTAATCAAACTCGAAAATGCCCAAGTGTATCGTTTAGAGAAAGACAACACTTTTTACACTAAATATTTCTTTGAAAAGGAGTACTTGCACAAAGTTCAAAGAGTATATGAAAGCGAAAGTGCAAGAATGCAGGATGTTATTGATAACAGCACCGATGCTCGTGAAGTTGCTTTTGCAAGAAAGCAAAAGGAAAAATTAACAAAACAACTGCTTGAGACCAAAGAGTACGATGAAGTGTTAGGACACATAGCACTTCAAAGAATCGCACTCGATTTGGACGATGGTGTGGTTGTAAACTATCAAAAGTTCCAAAATATCGATGTTATAAGCAATAACAGAGCGGTTAAAAAGAACTTGCTGGTAGATATTTATAAAGGAAAGAAGTAAAATGGATTTAAAGCAAATAGAGGCAAAACTTAATAGTGAATTTCAATCGGATAGTAGAAAGTTAGTCTTTTGGTTTGACGAGAAAGGGCAGTTTGTGGATGATATCGATTTAATCAAACTCGAAAATGCCCAAGTGTATCGTTTAGAGAAAGACAACACTTTTTACACTAAATATTTCTTTGAAAAGGTGGACACAACGACCAACTATTTGGTTTATGCTCCTTTTGCTAAACCACCGATTGAAAGCAATCACTTGATTGATACCATTCGTTATAGCAAAGAGTTTTTTGCCGACAAGCAATCGATAATGATGTCGGATTTGAGAATTCCTACAAAGTACAGGAATATTCTATCCACTTATTCAAAGTTCTTTGCTTCGAATGAAAGAACGAATAAGTTTTACGATTTACATATTGAAAGCTGGAGCACCGATGTTATCGAAACAGGTATCATGAGTGTTATTTGCAAAGCAAGGACATTAAGCTTTGATGAAATCGTAAGAATTATACTTGTTGACGGAGATTTAGAAAACAATAAGTATCTTGCCGAGTTTGCTAAATATGACATTGAAAAGAAGTTCTGGGAAAAGTGTAACGATTATTACGGTTATTACGAAAACGAGCCATCGCTTGAGAAATTTGCCATTAATATTTTAGTTACGCATACCGATTACGGTTTTAGACAGGATCTGCCTTTGCAATTGCAAAAGTATGTGCTTTCAAAGAAAAACAATGTCGATGCGTTTGCAAGCAACTTTATGAACAACTTGTCGTACACAACTGCGTATGACAGGTTGGCTTCTCATGTTTCAAGCAATATCAGATTGAAAGAAATATTGAAGAAAATCGATGTCGAAAGGTTTATTGATGTCGATACTTTTGCTGATTTTGACGAGGCGATCATTGAGAAGTTGAAAGAAATTTTGTTGTCGGATAATAAGGCACAAGGCATAAACGGATATACTTTCAGGGAAGTTTGTAAAAATCGTTTAGCAATGCATTATAGAGACACATACAGACATCAATATGAGTTGCTTAAATCGGCATTCTATATGGTAAACGATGCATCGAAATACAAGCCTGGCAAAACATACGAAGATATGGTAAAGAACTATATTTCGCAGGATTATTTAATCGATGGAGCATATAGAGAGTTTTATTATCATTATAACGCACTCGAAGACAATTCGGGATTTGAAGAAGTAAAGCAGTTAGTTGAGAATATGTACACCAACACTTATTTGACCCAGTCGGCAAATGCGTGGAGTAGAGAAATCGAAAAGGTATATTCGGACGGCAAACTTACTACTCAAAAGAGTTTCTATAACAAGTTTGTTAGAAACATTGCAAATAAAAAGAGACTTGTTGTAATCATATCGGATGCGTTCAGGTTTGAGTGTGCAAAGGAATTCGCAAAGTATGTCCATAAGGACACCGTAACCGATACTTCGATGAGTTATATGGTTAGCACAATGCCTTCGTATACGGCACTTGGAATGGCATCGCTATTACCTAACAGTTCAATAAGGTACGACAGTGATTTTGGTGTTCTTGTCGATGATATGCCGACCGAAACAACCGAGCAAAGACAAGCGATATTGCAAAAATATCAGCCGAACGCAGTTTGTCTTGGATTTAATCAAGCCTTGAATATGAAAAAGGAAGATTACAAGCAATTGCAAGGCAAAAACCTTATTTACATTTATCATAATCAGGTTGATGCGAGAGGCGATAAAAAGGCGAGCGAACACGAGGTGTTTAATGCCTGCCAAGACAGTATGGTCGAAATCGCAAAGTTGGTTAATAGGTTATCAAGGTTTATTTCGGCAAGCGAATTTATTTTGACAGCTGACCACGGATTTATATATAAAAGAGAATCATTGCATGAGTTCGATAAAGTATCAATCGGTAAAGTAGCGGACAGTCAAATAAATCGTAGGTTTATTATTTCAAGAGAGCCAATGAACATCGAGGGTTCTCAAACAATCGATATGAAGTCGATTTTAGGAAAAAATGCAGACACTTATGTAACCATTCCAAACGGTACTGACATTTTCAAGGTTCAAGGTGGTGGAATGAATTATGTTCACGGTGGAGCAAGTTTGCAGGAAATGATAGTTCCTGTGTTATCAATAAAAACATCGAAAGACAAAAAGGATGTTATAAGTGCACCTTTAATATTGATGAGTTTGTCAAGAAGAATTACAAACTTAATTACTTACATAGACTTCTTACAGCAAGAGCCAGTTGGCGAAGGTGTAGAACAAGCGGTTTATAAACTTTGTTTCGAGGATGTAAAGGGTAACCGTATATCGAATGAAGTTATTATAGTTGCAGGTAAAAAGGATCTTGCACCTGAAAAGAGGGCGTTCAAAGAAAAGTTTACTTTCAAAACAGGCAAGTATGACAGTATGGAAAAATATTACTTGGTAGTTTACGATGCACAAACCGATGCAGAGCAGGCTAGATACGAGTATATGATTGATATTGCATTTGCCGATGACTTTGGATTTTAAGGAGTAAATATGGAAGAGTTGGGTAGAAAGTTAAATGAAGTCTTTGCTGGTAGAGTTGTAAGGAAAGACTTATCAAAGAAAATTAAAGAGGGCATAAATGTTCCTATTTATGTTCTCGAATACTTGCTTGGCTCGTACTGTGCAACGGATGACGAAGACGGCATCAAAGAGGGTGTAAAGCAGGTTAAAAAAGTGCTTGCAGAAAACTATGTTAGACCTGATGAGGCAGAAACTGTAAAGTTCAAAATAACCGAAAGGGGTTCTTATACGGTTATTGATAGAGTAACGGTTACGGTTGATGTTGAGAAAGGTTTATGTTTTGCTGGCTTGATGAATTTGGGACTTACGAATGTTCCTATTTCGTCAGAGTTCGTTAAAGAAAATCAAAAATTACTCGATGGCGGTATTTGGAGTATCGTTAAACTTGCATATTTCGATCCTGATGACAACGATATTGAAATGGAAAACGCTGTCAAAGAAGTTAATAAAAAGTCTAAAGACAAGGATTATCACGGCATTTTGATTGTTAACAGCATTAAGCCGATTCAAATGCCAAATCTCCGCATAGACGAGATATTTGAAGGAAGAAAGCAATTCACAAAGGATGAATGGCAAAGTATCATTCTTCGTTCAATCGGAATGGAGCCTACTCAATTGAAAGAAAGAGAAAGGATGCATTTGATTGAAAGACTTGTTCCATTGGTAGAGAATAACTACAATCTTTGTGAACTTGGACCTCGTTCGACAGGTAAATCCCATGTTTATAAAG
>CAZDCO010000036.1:0-12567 GCA_964504025.1 uncultured Clostridia bacterium | reverse complement strand
GGACAATATCAACCGTACGGCAGGCGACGTTCGCGCGATTTTGAGCAAGAACGGCGGCTCTATGGGTAACACGGGTTGCGTTTCCTACAACTTCGACAATAAGGGCTATATCGTCGTAGAAAGAACGGTAGAGTTGGACGAAGACACCATGACGGAGTACGCCTTGGAAGCAGGCGCGGACGACGTAGTGGCGAGCGACGACGTGTACGAAATTTTTACCACGCCCGAATCGTTCTCCGACGTGCGTAAATATTTGGAAGATAAGAACGCGGAGCTTATGGCGGCTGCCCCCAAGGGTAGAAGAAACGAAGAGGAAGAACCGAAGATTCGTTTCGTACAAGCGGAAATCGCTATGATTCCTCAAAACAAGATCACGTTGCCCGAAGACGCGTTGAAGAAGTTTGAGAACCTCTTGGATTCGTTGGAAGATCACGACGACGTACAAAACGTATACCACAACGTAGAACTTCCCGACGACGAGGAGTAAAAAAAATTTCCGCATGGCTTTTCAACGCTTGACAAGTCGTGCGGTTTGTGGTATCATTTACCTATACAACTGAATTCCTATTGAGGGAGTAGCCTGCGTACCTTTCGTACGGGATAGGTCAACAACACCGCTTCGTATCGAAGCTTGGTCTATCTGAAATCGCGAGACTCAATGTATATTGCGTATTACATTGTGTGCAGGGGAAAAACCGTATTTTTTAACCGAGTAGACGTGTAATCTGCTCGGTTTTTTCTTTATCACGGCGAGCAACCGTTGCGGCACAACGCGGTAAACCGTCATTGCGAGCGAAGCGCGGCAATCTCCGTTTGGCGGTCGTACTGCACGAGATTGCTTCGTCCTTTCCCTCCTCGAAATGACACTCTGTTGTTTCACCTTTGTGAGCACAACGCGGCGAACCACCCCTCTGTTATTGCGAGCGGCGGAACGCCGCGCGGCAATCTCACGATGCGCAATCGAACTCAAAAAACAATCAAACGTAACAAGGAGAACGTATGAAAGCATATTCAAAACATTACGACGAAGTGTTGCAAACGCTCGGCACGGATAAAACGGTCGGGCTGCGAACGGACGAAGCGGCGCGTAGGCTGGAAGAGAACGGGAAGAACAAACTTGCCGAAGGCAAGAAAAAATCGCTCGTTCGCCGTTTCTTGGAACAACTTGCCGATCCTATGATTATCATCTTGATCGCGGCGGCGGCAATCAGTGGCGTGTTGGCGGTGGTCGAACAGGAATTTCCCACGGACGTCATCATCATTCTCGCCGTCGTTCTGATCAACGCCGTACTCGGCGTATTTCAGGAAAGCAAAGCGGAAAAGGCGATCGAAGCGTTGCAAGAAATGTCGGCGGCGACGTCGAAAGTTTTACGCGAAGGCAAAGTGCACGTCGTGCGCAGTGAAGAGTTGGTCGTCGGGGATATCGTGTTGCTGGAAGCAGGCGACGCCGTACCTGCCGACGGGCGAATTATCGAAAGTGCGAGCTTAAAGATAGAAGAAGCGGCGTTGACGGGGGAATCCGTACCCGTCGAAAAGACTTCGGAAACGATCTCCGTATCGGATAACGGCAAGGAAGTGCCTTTGGGCGATCGTAAAAATATGATGTATATGGGTAGCGTAGTCGTTTACGGGCGCGGCGTGGCAGTCGTTACCGCTACGGGTATGGATACCGAAATGGGTAAGATTGCCGACGCACTCGCGCAAGCGGAAGAGGGACAAACGCCCCTGCAACGCAAACTCGGTCAGCTGTCCAAAATTCTCACCTGCCTCGTGTTGGGCATCAGCGTCGTCGTGTTCGGCGTAAAACTGTTGCAACATCTCGTGGTCGAAGCACCGTTGACGTTCGACTTCGTGTTGGATTCGTTCATGGTAGCGGTGTCGTTGGCGGTTGCGGCGATTCCCGAAGGCTTGGCGGCAGTCGTAACGATCGTGCTCTCTATCGGCGTTACCAATATGTCCAAGCGCAACGCGATCATTCGTAAATTGACGGCGGTGGAAACGCTCGGTTGCGCGCAAATTATTTGCTCAGATAAAACGGGTACGCTCACGCAAAACAAAATGACCGTCGTCGAGTATTACGGCGCGGACGAACGGAGTGCGGCGCGCGCCATGGCGTTGTGTTCGGACGCGGAAATCGACGAAAACGGCGAAGTAACGGGCGAACCGACGGAGGCGGCTCTCGTCGTTTGGGCGAATAAACTCGGCATGCCGAAATCGGGCTTAAAGACCGACCTGCCGCGCGTGGGCGAGTTGCCCTTCGACTCGATGCGCAAGATGATGTCTACCGTGCACCGTCGCGAAACGGACTTCGTGCAATACACGAAAGGTGCGCCCGACGTCGTCGTGGAGCATTGCACGTATGTGTACAAAGACGGAAAAATACAGCCTATAACGGACGAATTGCGCGCGGAAATCGCCGTGGCGAATAAGGCAATGGCGGATAAGGCGTTGCGCGTGTTGGCGGTTGCGGAACGCGTTTGGATGGACGAGCCGACGAAGTACGATTCGGATAACATGGAAACGGAGCTTTGCTTTACGGGACTTTGCGGTATGATTGATCCCGTCCGTCCCGAAGTGAAAGACGCGATCGCGCGTTGCCGCGAGGCAGGTATCCGTCCCATCATGATCACGGGAGACCATATCGATACGGCGATTGCCATCGCGAAAGAACTCGGCATTTTGGAAGAGGGAATTCGTGCGATATCCGGCTCGGAACTCGACGAAATGGACGACGAAACGTTCGCAAAGGAATTCCGTTCGATCGGCGTGTACGCGCGGGTGCAACCCGAACATAAAACGCGTATCGTTACCGCGTGGAAGAACGCAGGGTACGTTACGGCGATGACGGGCGACGGCGTCAACGACGCGCCCTCGATCAAGACGGCGGATATCGGCGTCGGCATGGGTATTACTGGTACGGACGTTACCAAAAACGTGGCGGACATGGTACTCGCGGACGACAACTTCGCGACGATCGTCGGCGCGGTGGAGGAAGGACGGCGTATCTACGACAATATCCGTAAAGCTATTCAATTCTTGCTCTCGTCGAATATGAGCGAAGTGTTGGCGATCTTCCTCGCCACCTTGATGGGATTTAGCATATTGCAACCCGTACACTTGCTGTGGATCAACCTCGTTACCGACTGTTTTCCCGCGCTCGCACTCGGTACGGAAAGCGCGGAAGCGGACGCCATGCGCCGAAAACCGCGCGACGCCAAATCGGGCGTGTTTGCCGACGGCATGGGCGTGGACGTCGTCTATCAAGGCGTTATGGTTGCCGTGCTCGTTCTGATTTCCTATTTTATCGGGCATTTCATGAACGAGGGTGTATTCACCTTCGCTAATAGCGCGCACGGTACGACGATGGCGTTCCTGACGATGTCCATGGCGGAAATTTTCCATGGTTTCAATATGCGTTCGCAACGCAAGAGCCTGTTTACGATCAAGAAACAAAACAAGTGGCTGTGGGGTGCGTCGATCGCTTCCTTCTTGGCGACTGCGCTCGTATGCGAAGTACCATTCCTTGCCAACGCATTCGGATTCGCGTCGGTGGAGTTCGTCGAATTCGTCGTCGCGATCGGTTTGGGCGCGTGCGTAGTGCCCGTCGTAGAACTCGTAAAGCTCGTCCAAAGAAAGCTTGCGAAACGGAAAACGAAATAACGATTGGAAAACGTCGTCCGAACGGAGTGTTCGGGCGGCGTTTTGTCGAAAAAAATCGCAAGAGGGGCTACCGTGTTCGTGTTGAAAGGGGAAAAACGCAAAAAAAATTGCAAAATCGCATAGATTTTTTTATAAAACCCTTGACCGATTAAATAAGATATGCTATAATATTAGTCGTAAAAGAGTAATTTTACCTTTTTACGTCAAGCCGAAAGAATAAAAAAATAACCGTATCGTTATAAAAAACGTGCAAACGGGGTAAAAAAAGACCGAGGTGTGAAATGGCAGACAAAAAACAAGTAGAAGCATCGAAGATCGACGCGTTGTACAGCTGGATTTCTTACGACCTGCAAAAGGCTAAGGGGGATCTTTTGAACGAGTTGAAGCTTTCGTCGATGCAATCGGGCGCATTGTACCAAGAGCTCAAGAGCGAGAAAGACAAGTCGGCGCAAGCGATCGCGCAGGAAATTCGTTTTAGCTACAAGCAAAATCAAACGATCTACGACGGCTTGACGGAGTTGCTCACGGATGAAGTTGCAAAACGCTTAAATTCGATGGATGAAAAAATTTCCTCGTTGGCGCAAATCGAAGCTGCCGTGGAAGAAGCTCTCTCCAAGTTGGACACGGTAGACAGCAACGTCGCTTTGTTGGAAAACGTAGACGTTGAAGCGTTGGCGGATAAGGTTAAGGAAAGAGAATCGGAAATCGTTCCTCAGTTGCAAGAAGCGGTTGACGAAATCAAATATAGCTTCGTACAACATCAAGCCATTTACGACGGATTGACGACGTTGATTTCCGGCGACGTAATCGGTAAGTTGAACGATGTGGAAAACAAACTTGCCCTTTTGCAAGAATTTGAAACGGCACTCGCCGACGTAGACGCGAAACTCACCGAACTCGCATCTATGTACGCCGAGAACGATTATAAAGGACTCGTCGAATCGGTCAGCGAAAAGACGGAAGAGGCGGTTGCGGAACATAGCCGCAAAATTTTGGACGCCGTCAACGCGATTCCCGTAGCGGAGAACGTAGACTACGCACGTATCGCGGACGAAGTGGGCGACAAAGTGCTCGATTTGTTGAACGAGGCGTTGGTTGCGCCCGTGGAAGAACCCGTCAAAGAGGTTGCTCCCGTTGAACCGATCGAAGCGAAGATCGATTACGACCGTATCGTATACGGTACGGCGGAAAAGGTAGTGGAATCTCTTCCCTATCCCGAAAAAGTAAATTATCGTCGTATCGACGAAAGTTTTGAAAGAGCAGCGTCGAAGGTACAGCTCACCGTCGGCGAAGACGTAATCGCAAACGCGGTTGCGGCGGCTGTGGAAAAAGCAATGGCGGCGTTGAACGTAGACGCAATCGCGGAAAAGGTTGCGGAAAAGCTCGTTATGCCCGTTGCGGAAACCGAAGCGATCGATTACGATAAACTTGCGGATATGGTGGCGGCGAAGTTGTCCGTGCAAAACGATCAACCGTACGACGTCGTGTTGGACGAAGCAGGTATCGATCAAATCGCGGATAAGGTTGCGGAAAAACTCGGTCAAGCGGAAAATGTAGATTATGCGCGCATCACCGAAATCGTAGAAAACAACAAGGCGGACACCGTAAATTACGACCGTATCAACGAGATCGTGGAAACGCATAAAGCGAGCGAGATCGATTACGACCGTATCGGCTCGATCGTCGAAGAAAAACTCCCCGCGGCAAGCGAAGAAGAGCCTACATATAACCTCGTCGTAGACGAAGAAGGCGTGCAAGCCATTGCGGAATGTGTATCTAATCAACTTTGCAATATGTGCACGAACTGTGCAGGCGAAGAAGCTGTCGTAGAAGAAACGGCAAACGAGCCGACGACGGAAGCGGTAGAAGAACCGACCGTTGCGGAAGAAGTAGTAGAAGAGAAGGTTGTAGAAGAAGCAGCCGACACAACGGTTACCGTTGGGGAGGAACTTGCTGCAACCGCGGCAAGTCCGTTTCCCGAAAACGACGATCAATTAGTAGACGCTGAAACGGGACTGGTTATTCGCTTGAAGAAGAGCTTTACCGCGAAAATGAAACAAAGCGATGACAAAGTCAAGAACTACTATAGCGATATCAAGAACGAATTGACTTCGTATAAGCGTATCAACTCCAACATAAGTTGGCACGGCGATCGTTTCAACTTCGGTAGAGATACGGTAGCGAAAGTGAACATCTGCGGCAAGACGCTTTGCTTCTACTTAGCACTCGATCCCGAAAACCCCGAATATAAGACGACGGTATATCATCAAAAGAACGTCGGCAACCAAAAAGCGTATGAAAGTACGCCGTTCATGGTCAAGGTGAAGAGCGACGCGGCGGCAAAGAAAGCGCTTCGCTTGGTAGGGTATCTTGCGGAAAAGCTCGGCACGGAAAAATCGGAGAATTTCGAGACGGTAGATTACGTAGGTGAGTTTGCGTATCAGTCCACGAAAGAACTTTTAGACGAAGGTTATATCAAAGTAACCAAGGAAAAGAAAGTCGATTTGGACTTCTAATGCAAACGCAAGACAAAAAATACGAATAACGAACGAGAGAGCTGATAATTGCATATTTTCGGCTCTCTATTTTATGGGGCGGAATATATCCGCCAAGGAGAAGAAAGAACGAAGTGAAAACAGGAAAAGCAACGGAAAAAGTGAAGACGAGCGGTACGCAGCAACCGACGTCGAACGAGAAGAAGCGTCCGAGAAGCACGAAACGCAGTCCGCAAGGCACGGCGTTTTCCGCGGACGACGCCGCTCGTAACGCCGCGCGCGCAAAGGCAGTGCCCGTAAAGGTACGCAAAACGGAGAAAAAACCGACCGCCGCTCGCGACAAGGCTGCGGATAAGACGAAGCCGACTACGCAATCTAAGCAAACGAAGGCGAAGGATACGCAAGCGTCCAAACAACCGAAAGCGAAGCAACCGACGCCGGCGAAGGGAAAAATCGGCAAGCGCAAAAAAGCGGTGAAAATTATCTTCTTGGGCGGCGTAGGCGAGATCGGTAAAAATATGACGGCGATCGAATACGGAAACGATATTATCGTCGTGGACGCAGGCTTGACCTTCCCCAACAACGAGGATATGCCGGGTATCGATTCCGTCGTCCCCGATATTACCTATTTGGCGCAAAACAAGGATAAGATCCGCGGCGTATTGCTCACGCACGGACACGAGGATCATATCGGCGGCATACCGTATCTTATGAAAGAGTTGTTGCCTGCAACGCCTATCTACGGCACGAAGCTGACGCTGATGCTCGTGGATAACAAATTGCAAGAACACCGCGTAACGGGCAACCCTCAACGGGTAGTAAAACCGGGAGACGTCGTGCGCTTGGGCGTATTTTCGGTAGAGTTTATCAACGTCAACCACTCCATTTCGGGTGCGTGCGCGTTGGCAATTCGCACGCCGTGCGGCTTAATCTATCACAGCGGCGATTTCAAAATCGATCTGACGCCCGTGGCGGGTTCGCCGATCGATTTCAAGCGCATCGCGCAGCTCGGCGACGAGGGCGTGTTGCTGTATATGGGCGAATCGACGAATATCGAACGTCCGGGGTATACGATGAGTGAAACGGTCGTCGGAACGACGCTCGATCACCTGTTCTCGGAAAATATGACGCGCCGTTTGATCATTGCCACGTTCGCGTCGAACGTGCACCGCTTGCAGCAAATTATCGATTTGGCGGTGAAATATCGCCGTAAAGTCGCGCTGTCGGGCAGAAGTATGTTCAAGGTAGTGGACGCCGCGGTGAAAATCGGCGAATTGAAGATCCCCGAAGGCGTGTTGATCGATATAGAAAAGACGAAAAACTTGTTCGACGGCGAGTTGTTGATCGTTTCGACGGGTACGCAGGGCGAGCCGATGAGTGCGTTGACGCGTATGGCTTCGGGCGAGTTTAATAAAGTAACGGTAGGCACGAACGATACGATTATCATTTCCGCCACCCCCATTCCAGGTAACGAAAAACCCGTGTATCGCGTCATCAATAACCTCTATCAAAAGGGCGCGCATGTCGTGTATGAAAGCTTGGAAAAGATCCACGTTTCGGGACACGCTTGTCAAGAGGAACATAAAATTTTGCACTCCCTCTTAAAACCTAAATTTTTCATTCCCGTCCACGGCGAATATCGGCACTTGAAACGCCACGCGGACTTGGCGGAAAACTTGGGTATGCCGCCGCAAAACATCTTGATTACCGAAATCGGCAGCTGTGTCGAATTGACGGAAAATTCGATGAAATTTGGCGAAAGCGTGCAGGCAGGTACGAGATTGATCGACGGCGAGGGGTATGAAGACTACGGCACGAGCGAAGTTATGAAGGACCGCTTGAAGATGTCTTCGGACGGTATTTTCACCGTCGCTATTGCCGTAACGGGCAACTACGTCATCAACGATCCTGTGATCGAATCGCGCGGATTCGTCGCGGCGGAAAACTCCGATAAGAACGGCGCGATCAAAACCGTCGTGCAACGCGCGGTAGACGGGTACGATTATGAAAACGGTAACAAGGAAGAGTTGACGGCGACCATTAAAAAGGCGTTGAAAAACTATTTCTATAAGAGCTGTAAGCAATCTCCGCTGATCGTAGTCAGCGTATTAGACGTATAAACGAAAGGAAGAATATGCAGTATACGGCGTCATTGGTAAAATTGCATATCGACGACGAGGTAAAAGCGCGTCGCGCGCTTGCGCTTGAACGCGGAATCCCCGTTGCAGACGACGAAACGTTGCAGTTTTTGCTCGTTACGCTCGCCGCGATACGCCCCAAACGTATTTTGGAAATCGGCACGGCGGTAGGACTTTCGGGCACTGCGATGTTACAAGCCTGCCCCGACGCGCGCCTGACGACGATCGAGTTGGAAGAGGAACGCTATTTGGAGGCGAAAGAAAATTTCGCGCAC
The DNA here is from genome assembly GCA_964504025.1 of uncultured Clostridia bacterium. Taxonomy (GTDB): domain Bacteria; phylum Bacillota; class Clostridia; order Christensenellales; family Borkfalkiaceae; genus Scatosoma. Next base: position 3,999 of record CAZDCO010000036.1, on the reverse strand, counting down.
TTCGGGCTTTCTTCGCGTGTGAACGCGTATCTGGGAGACGCCGGCGAAATATTGTCCATGATGGACGGTGAATTCGATTTCGTCTTTATGGACGGACCGAAAGCGCAATACGAAAAGTATCTCTTCGATTTGAAGCGTTTGATGAAGACGGGCGCGGTACTCTTTGCCGACGATGTACTTTTATACGGCTGGGTAAGCGGTGAGCAACCCACGCCGCAAAAACGCCGTTCGATCGTGGAGAAAATTCGCGGCTATTTACAAACGATTACGGCGGATACCGATTTCGTTACGTCTGTGATCGACGTGGGCGACGGCGTGGCGTTGTCGGTATATACGAAAGAAAAGTAAGCACGGGAGAAAAGGCATGCAAGCGGAGTTGTTAGCACCTGCAGGGAGTTTTACGAAATTAGAAACGGCGTTGCATTTCGGCGCGGACGCCGTCTATTTGGGGGGAAAGCAATTTTCCCTCCGCACTTTTGCGGATAATTTCACCGAGGACGAGCTGCGCGCTGCCGTCAAACTTGCCCGTTCCATGCAAAAAAAAGTGTACGTTACCGTCAATATTTTGGCGCGCAACGCCGACTTCGGGTATATGGAAGAATATTTGCGCTTGCTGTCCGATAGCGGCGTAGACGGGATCATCGTCAGCGACGTCGGAATCGTGGCGTTGGCGAAAAAAGTCGCGCCCGATCTGCCCATACACCTTTCCACACAGGCGAATACCACGAACAAGTACGCCGTGCGCTTTTGGCAGGACGAGGGCGTTGCCCGTATCGTTTTGGCACGCGAGTTGTCCCTTCGAGAAATCGCGGAGATCCACGACTTCGTGCCGAATATGGAGCTGGAAGCGTTCGTGCACGGGGCGATGTGCATTTCGTATAGCGGACGCTGCTTGTTATCCGACTATTTAGACGGGCGTTCGTCCAACCGCGGTGCTTGCGTGCAGGCATGCCGTTGGAAATACGAAGTGCGCGCGTTGAACGCCACGAACGGGGAGTCGGCTTGGTTGCCCGTGGAACAGGACGATAATGGAACGTATATTTTTAACAGCAAAGATTTGAATATGCTCGATCGCTTGCAAGATTTGGAGCGCGCGGGCGTACGTTCGTTCAAGATCGAAGGGCGTATGAAGAGCGCGTACTATTTGGCGACGGTTATCAACGCCTATCGCCGCGCCATGAACGGCGAGGACGCGAAGGTATCCGAACGGGAATTGCTTGCCGTCGCGCATAGAGAATATACGCAGGCGTACGCCGACGGCGCGAACGACAAGACGGTGAACTACACCGACAGCCAGTCCAAGGGCGAGTATACGTATATCGCCGACGTGGTGGGCGGCGGCGAAGGATTCGTGCAAGCGCAAATGCGCAACCGCTTCTATTGCGGCGACGAATTAGAGGTACTTTCGCCGAGCGGAAACTTCCGTAAAACGTTCAAGGTTACGGACGCGTACACGTCCAAAGGCGAACGGGTAGAGGACGCGAAGCTCGTATGCGAAACGTATACCCTTCCCTGCCCGTACCCCTTGCAAAAGGGCGACTTTTTACGGAGAAAAATCGACAAGTAACGCAAAAACGGGCTACCCGTGTATGCGTTGAAAATAAACAACGGAGTAAATATCATGAGAAAAGCACAATTAAAAAGGTATGCAAAATTGATCGCACGCGTTGGTCTGAACGTTAAGAAAGGACAAACGGTATTTATCGCGGCAGGGCTCGATCAACCCGATTTTATCACGATGGTCGTAGAAGAATGTTATAAGGCGGGCGCAAGCGAAGTCTACGTAGAATGGTCGCATCAGCCCGTAGAAAAACTTTCCTCCAACTATCGCTCGTTAGAATCGTTGTCCGAGTTGAAGCCTTGGGCAAAGGCAAAATGGGAATTTAAGGCGCAAAACTATTCTTGCCGCCTGTATATCGAATCGGAAGATCCCGACGGCATGAACGGCGTCGATCAAGAGAAAATGAGTGCGGCACGCCGTGCGATTTATCCGCAAGTCAAGCCTTTCCGCCTGGCGTTGGAAAACAAGCATCAATGGTGTATCGCGGCAGTTCCCGGCAAGGCGTGGGCGAAAAAGGTATTCCCTCATCTTTCGGAAAGCAAAGCGGTGGAAGAGATGTGGCGCGTCATTTTGTTGACTGCGCGCGCGGATGGCAAAAACCCGATCAAGGCTTGGAAAGAACACAACGAAGATTTGGATAAGCGTTGCGCCTATTTGAACGGACTCGGGCTGCGCTATTTAGAGTATAAGAGCGGCAACGGTACGGATTTGCGCGTCGAGTTGAACGAGGACGGCATTTTCAACGGCGGCAACGAAAAGACGTTGCAAGGACGGGTATTCAACCCCAACATTCCCACCGAAGAAGTATTCACTTCCCCGAAGGCAGGTTCGGTTGAAGGTATCGTCTATTCGACGAAGCCGTTGTCCTATATGGGCGAGTTGATCGACAACTTCTCCATGCGTTTTGAGAACGGTAAAGTCGTCGAAGTGAAAGCGGAAAAGGGCGAAGAGTTGTTAAAGCAAATGGTATCGATGGACGAGGGCGCAGGCAAGCTCGGCGAAGTGGCGTTGATCCCGTACGATTCGCCGATCAACAACTCCGGCGTGCTCTTCTATAACACGCTGTTCGACGAAAACGCGAGCTGCCACTTGGCGGTAGGACAAGGCTTCAACGAATGTTTGAAGGGCTATGAAAAATATACCGACGCCGAATGCAAGGCGCGCGGTATCAACGATAGCATGATCCACGTCGATTTCATGATCGGCGCACGCGACACTTCGATCGTCGGTATCACCAAAACGGGCGAAAGAGTGCAAATTTTCAAAGACGGTAACTGGGCTTTTTAATCGAGCCGAATCAAAAGAACGGAGAGTGAAAACGAATGACTAAGATTGATATTTTTTCGGGCTTTTTGGGCGCAGGGAAAACGACGCTGATCAAAAAGCTGATCAAAGAAGCCTATCAAGGCGAAAAAGTGGTACTCATTGAAAACGAGTTCGGCGAAATCGGTATCGACGGCGGATTTTTAAGAGAGGCGGGCATCGAGATCACCGAAATGAATTCGGGCTGTATATGTTGCTCGCTCGTCGGCGATTTTTCCGCGGCGTTGCAAAAGGTACAGGCGCAGTACGCGCCCGACCGTATCGTTATCGAGCCGTCGGGGGTAGGTAAACTTTCCGACGTCATCAAAGCGGTACAATCGGCCAACTTGCACGATTCGGTTTTGAACGCGTTTTGCACGGTAGTGGACGCGTCGAAATGCAAAATGTATTTGAAAAACTTTGGCGAATTTTTCTGCGATCAGGTGGAAAACGCAAGTTGTATCATTCTTTCGCATACCGATAAAACGAGCGAGGACAAGTTGTCCACGGCGGTTGCCCTGTTGCGTGAAAAGAACGGTACGGCAACCCTCGTTACCTCGCCTTGGGCGCAGTTGAGCGGCAAGGACATTTTGTCGGCAATGGAAAAGACCAATTGTTTGCAAACGGAGTTGGATAGACTGGCGCACGAAGTCGAGCATCATCATCACGACCACGACGAGGAGTGCTGCTGCCACGATCACGAGCACGAGCACGAGCATCATCATCACGACCATGACGAAGAATGCTGCAGCCACGAGCACGACCACGAGCATCACCATCACGACCATGACGAAGAGTGTTGCTGCCACGAGCACGACCACGAGCATCATCACCACGACCCCGACGAAGAGTGCTGCTGCCACGAGCACGACCACGAGCATCACCATCACGACCATGACGAAGAGTGCTGCTGCCACGATCACGGACATCATCATCACCACCACGCCGACGAAGTGTTTACGAGCTGGGGCGTGGAAACGACCAAGCGTTTCACGAAAGAGCAGTTGGAAAACGCGTTGTCCGCGCTGTCCGACGAGGAAACATACGGCACGGTTTTGCGTGCGAAAGGTATCGTAGCAGGCGAAAACGCGTGGTTGCATTTTGACTACGTTCCCGAAGAACCGGACGTTCGCGAG
>CAZDCO010000035.1:0-12569 GCA_964504025.1 uncultured Clostridia bacterium | reverse complement strand
AAATAGTACCGTAGAGGGTGAAAATGCCCCCCTGCAAAGGAGAAATACGATTATGAAATGTAAAAAAATGGTAGCGTTTTTGCTTGCGCTCGGCACGTGCTTTGCCGTAACCGCTTGCGACGGCGATGTTTCAACGGGAAATTCGGATACGAGCAATTCTTCCGTCTCCGCAAGTTCTTCCGCAAACGCAAACGACGACTCTTCGTCGAGCAACTCTTCGTCGAGTAGCTCCTCGTCGAATAATTCTTCCTCCGTGCCCGTTCGCGACGAGAGTGTAACGGCGGAAGAATGGGTGGCGGCTTTGGACTTGAAAGACGAAACGAGTTGGAAAGTCGTCATTGTGATGAAGCAAGGCAGCGCCTCTGAGACACGCACGGTCGAGTTTGACGGCAAGACGATACGCGTCGCGAAAACCAAAGACACGTATTATCTCGTGAAAGAAGCGGACGGCTATTATCGTGTAACTGAAAACGCTAAAACTCCGATAACGGAAACGTCGTATAACAATAACAAAACGACGGGCTTGAACGAGCAGTGTCCTTACGCGGCTTTCACTTACGACGAAACGGAGCAAGCGTATAAAGCGAACGAAATCGTCGTGGATGGCGAGGTTAAGATAAAGAACGCGTCGTTGACCTTTGCGGACGGGCGTTTGACGAGTGCCGTGTTATGGACGGCGGGCAACGATATAGAGTTGTGCTATACGCTTTCCTACGACGTAGTGGCGGCCGATTCGATTATCGTACCGCAAGTGCAAAACTGAATATAAACGCTGAAAAGAAGCCGCTCGGAAGGGCGGCTTCTTGCCGTATAAACGCCGTTTAGCGGAGTATTTCAGACAGTTTGCGGTAGAATTCGTACCGCCGTGCGGCTTCCGTTTTCGCTTCCGTCAACAACTCTTCCTCTTTCGTGAGTGCGGCAAACCGATTTTCACGCGCGTAAAAATCTTCCAACGGCACGCTCGGTGCTTTGCTGTCCAACCGAAACGGCTTGTCGGGGTGGTATCGGAACAAGGGGAAATATCCGCTCTCTACGGCGAATTTTTCTTCCTGCACGCTCTTTTGCATATTTACTCCGTGCGCGATACAGGGCGAATAGGCAATCAATAGCGATACGCCGTTGTACGCTTCCGCTTCCAAAAAGGCGTTCAAGCATTGCTGTTTGTCCGCGCCCAAGGCGACCTGCGCCACGTACGCGTTGCCGTACGTCATTGCCATTAAACCGAGTTGTTTCTTCGCCGTGCGTTTTCCTCGAACGGCAAATCGCGCGGTTGCGCCCAACGGCGTGGCTTTGGACGATTGTCCGCCCGTGTTTGAGTATACTTCGCTGTCGAGCACCAAAATATTGACGTTGACGGGTTGGGAGAGTAGGTGATCCAAGCCGCCGAACCCGATATCGTACGCCCAACCGTCGCCGCCGACGATCCAAACGGAGTGATTTTTGTCGGCGTAATCGCACGCAAGCCGCATACCCAAACCGAACTCCGCGTTATCTTCAAACAGGGAGCTTGCCCACGCAGGACCGCGCCCGTCTTCGTTTTTCGTGTACGGGCAAGTGGGGGACGAACCGCCGTAGATAGACGAGCAACCCGTCGCGTTGGCAATAATCGCGCGATCGCCGAAAAGTTGCGTCAGGAGTTTGATATACGCCGTTTCGCCGCAACCTGCGCAGGCGTAAGAAAACTCGAACAGCGGCGTACGGAATTGACTACCCTTGACTGTATTCGTTTGCAAATCGCGCACGTCCGCCTTTTTCGCGGCTTGCGCGAACGCCCAGTTTTCCCGTTCTTCTTCTGCGTGCCGAGCGGACGGTTGCATGACGAGGGCTTTTTCCTTCGTCGGACAGGTATCGGCGCATACGCCGCAACCCGTGCAATGTTCGGCGGCAACTTGAATACGGAAGCGCGTGCCCGATTTTCCCGTCGTAGGCAGAGTGTCGAACGGCGTTTGCACGTTTTCGTCGAATACGAACGGGCGCACTGCGGCGTGAGGACATACGAACGAACATTGATTGCACTGTATGCAATTTTCCTTGATCCAACGGGGCAGGTATGCGGCGACGCCGTGTTTTTCAAGTTTCGTCGTGCCCGTGGGTACGCTTCCGTCGGGCGTGAACGCGGACACGGGTACGTCGTTTCCCCGTAACTCTAATACGGGACGGATAAACGAACGGACGTATTCGTCATCCGTTTCCTCCCTTTCGATACGCCCGTTCGCGTCCTTCCACGCGGCGGGATATTCGATTTTGTGCAGCGCGCCTTCCGCGCGATCGATCGCTTCGCAATTTTTGCGGACGACGTCCTCGCCTTTTTGTGCAAACTTCCTTTCAAGCAACGCTTTCAAGCGTACCTTCGCGCGCTCGTACGGCATAAGCGAGGGAAAGAGATAGAAGAACGCCGCCTGCATCACCGTGCTCGTCCTGCCGCGCAAGCCGACGGACTCCGCCACGCTCGTGCCGTCGATCCCGTAGAAGAACAATTCCTTTTCGGCGATCGCGCGCTTGACGGGATCGGGCAGGTGCTTTTCCAACTCTTCCGTCGTCATCCACGGGCAGTTCAGCAAAAACGTACCGCCCCGTTTCGCGTCTTTCAGCATATTGTAACGGGTGAGGTAGGAGGGATCGTGGCAGGCGATAAAATCGGCGCGGTCGATGAGGTAGGGCGCGCGCACGGGCGTTTTGGAAAACCGCAAATGGGAAATCGTTACGCCGCCCGATTTTTTGGAGTCGTAGTGAAAATACCCCTGCACGAACCACTCCGTTTCGTCGCCGATCAGTTGTATGGAGTTCTTGTTCGCGCCCACCGTGCCGTCCGAGCCTAAACCGTAAAATTTACACGCGACGACGTCCTCCTTCGGCGTATAGGACAGGGCGGACGGCGACAGGGAAAGGTTGGTTACGTCGTCGTCGATGCCGACGGTGAACGGGTGTTTCGGCGTTGCGCTTTGCAAGTTTTGCAGGACGGCAAGTCCGTCGTCGGGCGTGAAGTCCTTGCCGCCTAAACCGTATCTGCCGCCGATCGTGCGAATATCTTTCCGTCCGTGCTCGTCGAGGGCGCAACGCACGTCGAGATAGAGCGGTTCGGCAATCGCGCCCGATTCTTTCGTGCGGTCGAGTACGGCGATCCGTTTGCAGGTTTTCGGCAAGGCACGCACGAACGCTTCGCCGTCGAAAGGACGGTACAGACGCACTTTGACGACGCCCGTTTTGCCGCCGACGGCGTTGCAAGTTTTGACGGCTTCTTCCATCGCCACGCCGCCGCTACCGAGCGTTACCGCGACGTATTCGGCGTCCGCTGCACCACAATAATCAAATACACGGTATGCCCGTTTCGTAATTTTTTGCAAATCGTCCATAACGCCTTGCACGATAGAAGCGGCGCGGAGATAACGGGTGTTGGCGGCTTCGCGGTTTTGAAAATATACGTCGGGATTTTGCGCCGTGCCGCGTTGCACGGGACGGTCGGGCGAGAGTGCGCGTTCGCGAAAGGCGCGCAGGGCGTCTTCGTCCACGAGGGTACGCATTTCGTCGTATTCTACGCCGTCGATCGCGTTCACTTCGTGCGAAGTGCGAAATCCGTCGAAGAAATGTAGGAAGGGCAGGCTCGCTTTAATCGCGGCGACGTGCGCGACGATCGCCATATCCATAGCCTCTTGCACGTCGGCGGAACAGAGCATGGCAAACCCCGATTGTCGGCACGCCATAACGTCTTGGTGGTCGCCGAAAATACTCAGGGCGTGCGTGGACAGGGCGCGCGCGCTGACGTGGAGTACGCAGGGTAACGCTTCGCCTGCCATTTTATACATATCGGGTAGCATCAACAACAAACCCTGGCTGCAAGTGAAGCTCGTGGCGAGCGTACCGCAGGTCAACGCGCCGTGTAATGCGCCTGCCACGCCGCTTTCCGATTGCATTTGCACGAGCGTAGGCACTTTGCCGAACAGGTTTTTTTCTCCTGCCGCAACGCGTTCGTCTGTTCGTTCCGCCATGGGCGAAGAGGGAGTGATCGGGTAGACGGCGGCAAGTTCCGTAAAGGCGTAAGCTACGTACGCCGCCGCGCTGTTGCCGTCGGTGGTCGTTTTTTTCATACTCTTTTTCTCCTAAATTGCGATTTTTGCGTATCGTTTCGGTAGGTATATCCCATTTTAATGGAGCGTAAACCTTTTTTGCGACGTAAAAACGCAACTCTTTTCGATTTGGCGCGAGAAAAACGGAAAAATATATTGACAAAGCAGGTCGGAAATGGTATAATCTAAACGTTATGTATAATAAATAAGGTATAAAATTCGGGCGCGTGCGTGCCCGTTGTCTCGCAGTTGGTGTGTCGGGCGAAAAAAAGAACAACGAGGGAACAAAGGATATGGAAAACAAGAAACGAAAAAAATCATGGAGTAGATTTTTGTTGGTGTTGTTGGACGTGGCTTCGGTCATTGTGTCCGCAGTCGTGGCGTATTTCGTTACGCAGAGCCACATCATTATTGACGAGTTTTCATCGATATACGTCTATTGGACGCTCGGTAACGTGGCGGCGGCGTTGCTCGTGTTCGCAATCTTCGGGCTGTATTCGATGGCGTTCAAATCGGTCAGCGTGTTAGACTTTTTCAAAATCGTGCTTGCGGTGTTGGTACTTGCCGCAGGTAACGTCGTCTTTTCCATATCGACGAGATACGCTTACGTCAATTCCGCGGTCAACTTCGTGTATACCGTCATGCTCGGCGTATGCGTCGGGTGTATTCGTTTTTCCGAGCGTATCATTTCCGCGATTAGATTCCGCTTCGGCAAGAACTACGTCGCGAAAAAGCGCGTCATGATCGTCGGCGGCGGCGACGCGGCGGCTATGCTCTTGAAAGAGATCCAAACTTCCGATAAAATGCAGGTTTGTCCTGTGTGTATTGTGGACGACGATAAAAACAAAAAAGGGGAGAGCATTTGCGGCGTGCGTATCGTCGGCGCGGTGTCGGATATTCCTGCCTGCGTGAAGAAATACGGCGTGCAGGAAATCTTTATCGCCATGCCGTCCGTCAGCAAGAAGAGGGTGAGCGAGATCGTGCGCGTTTGCCAAGAAACGGGGTGCGCGGTCAAAATTTTGCCCGGCATCTATCAATTTGTTTCGGGACAAGTTTCCGTATCGCAATTCCGCGACGTCGGCGTGCAAGACTTGCTCGGTAGAGAACAGGTACAGGTCAACCTCGACGAAATCATGGGGTATATCGAAAACAAAGTGGTGCTCGTTACGGGCGGCGGCGGTTCGATCGGCAGCGAGCTTTGCCGTCAAATCGCAACGCATAATCCCAAAGTGTTGATCATTTTGGATATTTACGAGAACAACGCCTACGAGATCGAACAGGAATTGAAGCGTAAAAACCCGTCGTTGCATTTGTTGACGTTGATCGCGAGCGTTCGCGACGAGAAAAAGATGCACGACGTATTCGATAAATATCGTCCGCAAATCGTATTCCACGCGGCGGCGCACAAGCACGTGCCCTTGATGGAAACGAGCCCGAACGAAGCGGTGAAGAACAACGTCTACGGTACGTGGAACGTGGCGAAATGCGCCGACGAGTTCGCTGTGGAAACGTTCGTGCAAATTTCTACCGATAAGGCGGTCAATCCCACGAATATTATGGGCGCGACGAAACGTATTTGCGAAATGATCATTCAAACGATCGGTCGCCATAGTAAACACACGAAATTCGTGGCGGTGCGCTTCGGTAACGTACTCGGCTCGAACGGCTCGGTCATTCCGCTGTTCAAAAAGCAAATCGCGGAGGGCGGTCCCGTAACCGTTACGCATAAGGACATCATTCGCTACTTTATGACGATACCCGAAGCGGTGTCGTTGGTGTTGCAGGCAGGCGCGTACGCAAAAGGCGGTCAAATTTTCGTGCTCGATATGGGCGAACCCGTGCGTATCTACGACTTGGCGTATAACCTCATCAAACTGTCGGGGTTAGAACCGAATGTCGATATCGATATCGTGTGTACGGGGCTTCGTCCGGGTGAAAAGCTGTACGAAGAACGCTTGATGAAAGAAGAAGGACTGACGAAAACGCCCAACGGCTTGATCAATATCGCCAAGCCGATCGCGTTGAACGAAACGCGGTTTTGGCCTACCCTCCAACAACTTTGCGATGAGGCGTACTCCGAAACGGACGATATGAAGAAGTCGGTGAAGAAATTAGTGCCCACTTATACGATCGATAAGAGGGACGGTATCGCGGAAGCTTTGCGCGGTACGCAAACCGCGAACGACGCGGAGACGGAATAATATCCGCACGAATTACGTTGGTTATAAATCGACGAATATAAGGCAATAAATAACGTAAGTATAGATTGAAAGGAAATACGCTCGTGATAGCAAGTGTCAAAGAAAACATACAAGACTGGATGGACGATAGCAAGGTCTTGAAGGCAATTGAGAAATTTCTAAACGGCAGCTGGTTTCTCGCCCTGTTTGCGATTTTCATATTCGTCGAGCAGGCACTCGGCGGCGATTTGGTCGGCTTTTCGGTATGCGCCGCCTTGATCGTCTATATCTGTTTGTTTTGTAAAAACACGAACGCCAGCGTGCCCGTGCTGTGTATGGCAACCTTTTGCGTGTCTACGAAAAACAGTCCTGCGTATAACGCGTCCGCTTTTCGTTTGCTCGGCAAGTGCTATTATACCTACGGTACGGCGTCCGATTTTTACGGCTCTCCGCAATTTTGGCTGACGGCGTCCGTTTTGATCGCTATGGTCGTAACCGCGATGCTCTTCCGTTTGATCGTATTCGGCAATTTCAAGCGCGCGTTCTCCTTTAAGGGGGTGCTGTGGAGTATCGTTTTGATGAGTTTGGGGTTCGTACTCGCAGGGTGCACGAAAGATCCCGAAGATTCGAAGTTGCTCTTCGGCGTCATTCAAGCCGCTACCTTTTTTCTGATTTATTTCTTCTACGCTTCGACGTTAGATTTCAAGTCGTTTACCCTCGATCGTATCGCCGATATTATGCTGACGGTCATGTTCTACATCATCGCGTTGATCGGCTATATCTACGCTACGCGTTTCTACGGCTTCCTGTCGATCAGTAGCGAATGGAAGGAAGCGATTTATTCCGGTTGGGGTATGAGTTTGGACTTCGGTGCGTATCTTGCTATGACGGTGCCTGCGTGCTTATATAAAATGCTCCGTTCGGGCAAATGGCACGCGATTTGGTTATGGTTCGCGCTCGTCGATATCGCCGCCATCTATTTCGTTATGGCGCGCGGCGCGTTGGTTGCGGCGGCGATCGTCTTCGTCGTCGGGCTGATCTTCCTGTTACGCAAAAAGGAGTTACGCAAGACGATTATCGTTACCTTGATCGGTTGCGCTTGCTTGATCGTCGGGTTGCTCGTCGTGCTGTATCAAACGGATACGTGGCAATATTTCTTCAACTATTTCATTCATAAAGGCGAGGGCGGCGGCGATATTACCAGCGGTCGTTTGACGATTTGGGATCGCTATTGCGGCTACTTTATGGAAAATCCGATTTTCGGCGGCGGCTTCGGCGCGGACTTGGAATATCAAGCGTCGATCCTCGGCAATCCGAAAAACGGCGTATTTAATATCTACTCTTACTTGGCGCACAACGTGTTGATTCAAAGCATCGGCTCTTGCGGAATCGTCGGTACGATCACGCTGTTTATCCACTTCGGGTGGGTGCTGAAAACCTTTTTCACGAAGCCGAATTTCAATCGCGGTTTCTTGGGTTTGGCAATCTTGGCGTTTTTGGGAATGTCGTTGCTCGATACTATTTTTTATAAGGCACAATTCACCTTCTTATATCTCGCGCTGATCGTAGCGTGTGAGGCGGATATGTACCGAAGAGAGAAAATTATGGCGAAAAGGGACAAGAAGAGGAGAGAACCTCGTCCGCTTGCTGAGAACGAAAAACCGCGCGTCGTGTTCGCGTTCGTGGAAGCAGGCATGGGACACATTATGCCCGAAACGTCGCTTGCCGACGCGTTCGAGAACAAGTACGGCGATCGCTGCACGGTGGTGCGTTCTCGCTTCTTCAACGAAACGGAAAACAAGTCGTTGATGCGGTTGGAAAAATCGTTCGTCAACGAAGTAAAGAAATATAATCATAATTGGCTGTACGGCTGGTTCAATATGTTCCTGATGTACGTTTTCGGCAGTAAATTCCTGTCGAAGATAATTATGGACGTCTATATCCCGGGTACGAAAAAGGCGGCGCGCGAGCACATGGCGGAGTTGAAGGCGGATATGGTCGTCAGCACGCATTGGTCTACGAACTACTACGCGGAAAATATGCCGGAACATAAGCCGATTACGGTAACGTACATTCCCGACGTGCAAACCATTCCGCTCTTCCGTTACCCGACGGATATGACGTTGATGTCGGCGGAACGCGGTTACAAACGCGCCTTGAAACGGCATAAGCGGTTATATAATGCGGATAACATTCGTTTGGTATCGTTCGCGTTGCGGAAGGAAGCGTTCGCGCTGTCTACCGATAAAAAGGAAAACCGCCGCGCACTCGGGTTGGACGAAGAGAAAATGACGGTCGTGCTCTTCGAGGGCGGTTACGGCTTGGGACGCATGGGCAAGATTGCCTCTTTGCTCGTCGAACGCGATTTGCCGATGAACGTCATCGCGATTTGCGGTAAAAACGAGAAGTTGCATCAGCAGTTGCTGGGCTTGCAAACGAAGGGCAATTTGAATTTAATCGTCGAGGGCTTCTGCGCGAAAACGCTGGAATATTTGGCTGCGGCCGACGTATTCGTCGGGAAATCGGGCGCGTCTTCGGTGGCGGAGGCGACGTACTTCGGCACGGCGATTATCGTAACGAAATACGCGACGAGCCAAGAACGCGACAACGGCGAATACTATTTGGAAGACGTGCAAAACGCGTTGCAAATTTTCAACGCGCAACACGTGGTGGACAAGCTTGCGTCGTGGTTGGACGATCCGACGGAATTGCACGCGTTGCAGGCGAACGCAAGAGGGTATCGCAACCGTTACGGTTCGGAAAAATCGGCGGACGTGCTTTGGGAGTTGTTGTGTAAACGCTATCCCTCGTTGCAAGGCGGAAAGAACGAAACGGCGATGACGGAAAGCCGCGCGGTGCAAGGCTTGACGAAGAAGAACAAGAGCGGCAAAACGGGTGAGAAAAACGCAATCGGTTGATGTCGAAAATTGCGTTAGCAATCGATAAAAAAATCTTATTATGGAAGGTATATACGGTATGAAAAAAGTAAAGGTAGGTATGATCGGACTCGGACAACGCGGCGCAATGCTGACGAGAACGGTTTTGGCGTGTGAGGAAGCGGATATCGTTGCGGTTTGCGACGCGTATCAAGATCGCGTGGAGAGCGCGCAAAAAGTAGTCAACGAAAAGCGCGGCGTTACGCCCATAGGCTACGCCGATTATAAAGATTTGATCGCCGATCCCAACGTGGAAGCGGTGGTCGTTGCGTCCTCTTGGGACGAGCATATCCGCATGGCGATCGAGTGTATGCACGCAGGAAAAATCACGGCGATGGAAGTCGGTGGCGCGTACGATGTGGAAGAGTGCTGGGCGCTCGTTCGTGCGTATGAAGAAACGAAAACGCCGATCATGATGATCGAAAATTGCTGCTTCGACAGATTCGAGTTGTTGTCCACGGCGTTGGTAAGAGCAGGGAAGTTGGGTACGATCGTACATTGCCACGGCGCGTACAGCCACGATTTGCGCGACGAAATTTGCGGTGGACACGTCAATAGACATTATCGTTTGGAAAATTATCAAAAGAGAAATTGCGAAAACTATCCCACGCACGAATTGGGCCCGATCGCGAAGTTGCTCGACATCAACCGCGGCAACAAGATGACGTCGCTCGTGTCCGTGGCGAGCAAGGGTGCAGGCTTGAACGAGTTCGTACGCAGCGACAAGAATCCCGATCCCGAATTGTTGAATACCACCTTTAAGCAGGGGGATATCGTCAACACGATCATCACCTGCGCGAACGGGGAAACGATCAGCTTGACGTTGGATACGACCCTTCCGAAGTACTACTCTCGCGAATTTACCGTTCGCGGAACGAAGGGACTTTGCTCGCAGGAAGCGAATATGGTGTTGTTGGAAGAAAAGCAAACCGATTTGCACGATATTTTTGAGCCGCAAAACGTACTCGCTAAATATATGAACAACGCCGACAGCGACGAGATGAAAGAGTATCTCGTACCGCAATGGAAGTCGATCACCGACGAGGAGAAAGAACTCGGACACGGCGGCATGGACTATTTCATGTTCAAAGAATTTTTCCGTTGTATCTTGAACGGCGAAGAAATGCCGATCGACGTATACGACGCGGCGTCCTGGATGTGCATCACGGCGATTTCCGAACAATCGATCGCGCAGGGCGGCGCACCGCAAGCCATTCCCGATTTCACTTGCGGCAAATGGGTATTGCGTAAGAGAAAGGACGTATATCCCATGCCCAACCCAGAAACGAAATAAGAAAAAAACGTAAAAAAGCACCGCCGTACTCGGCGGTGTTTTTTTACGCGTAAACGGCGTTGCATATTTCTACGAACGCGCGCATACGATATGCTGTCGTCGTTGGTAAAGGAGGGCGTAGAGGTATGTGGCGAAAGGCGGTTGTCGCGCTGTTGACGTGCGCGTGTTTGCTCGGCGTGCTGTTGGGTACGTTCGGTTGCAACGATAGGGTAAAAGCGGGAAGCAGGTACGAGATTACGGTGGAGTATATGCCGGAAAACGGTACGCTTGCAGGCACGGTGAAATTGAATTTTGAAAACGTATACGACGAGGAAATATCCGTTTTGAAATTCCAACTCTATCCAAACGCTTATCGCAAAGACGCGCTGTATTCGCCCGTGGGGCAGAGCTATAAAAACGCGGCGTACTATCAGGGGGAAAGCTACGGTGAACTCGTCGTGTCGAGCGTGAACGGCGCGAAGAGTTGGGAGGTGAGAGGGGAGGACGAAAATGTCCTGTACGCCCACTTGGAACGCTCCCTGTTCCCGGGCGAAGAGGTGACGCTCGATATCGGGTTCTTGCTGAAACTTGCCAAAGTCAATCACCGCACGGGGATCACGCGCCATACGGTCAATTTGGGCAACTTTTTCCCGATTTTATGCGGCAGGAAAAACGGCGGCTTCGTCGAGTGCACCTATTACGCGCACGGCGATCCTTTTTATAGCGATTGCGCCGAATATAAGCTGACGCTGACGACGCCGAAAGAATACGTGCTTGCCACAACGGGCGAAATCATTTCCGAACGCGCGTTGGAAAGCAAAAAGGAGTATACCGTGTCCGCAAATAACGTGCGCGATTTTGCCATGGTACTCTCCGACGAATACCGACAAAAGGTGCGCGTAGTCAACGGAAAAACGCTGTCCTACTACTATTACGACGGGGAGAACGCGGACGAGATTATCGACGCGGCGGCGGAAGCGTTTGCTTTCTACGAAAAGACGTTCGGAAAATATCCCTACGAACGGTATTCGATCGCGCAAACGGGTTGTGTGTTCGACGGCGTGGAATATCCGACGCTCACGATGCTTTCGGACGGACTGTCGAAAGAGGAGGCGCGCGCTGCCGTCGTGCACGAAACGGCGCATCAATGGTGGTACGCCGTCGTCGGCAGCGATCCGATCGAGAACGGGTGGCAGGACGAGGGACTGGCGGAATATTCCGCGCTCCTGTTCTTCGAGGCGTACGAAAAGTACGGTTGTTCGCGAGAGACGATCGTTCGGGACGCCTTGCGAGAATACCGTTCCTTTTACGACGTGTACGGCAGCGTGCTGGGGCGTAGCGATACGGCTATGACGCGCCACTTGAAAGACTTCGTGAACGAGTACGAGTATCGTTGTATTTCCTACGATAAATCGGTCGTTATGTTCGATACGTTGCGTAAGAGCGTGGGCGACGAAAAATTCCTCGACGGACTCCGTCGTTACTATAAAGAAAACGTATATAAAATCGCCACGCCCGACGGGTTGATCGGCGCGTTCGAGCGTTGCGGCTTGGACGTTCGCGGCTTTTTTGAAAGTTTTTTGCAAGGAAAAGCGATTTTGTGAAGAAAAACGCTTGCTAAAATCGGTTTTTGATTATATAATAGGAACAATGCCAACGCGAGAGGTAAAGATATGCCCTTGTTACAATATAAATGCGAATCGTGCGGAAAACGCTTTGACGAGTTGGTCGTTTCCTATAAAGACGAAGTGCGCTGTCCCGATTGCGGTGCGGTTGCCGTACGCGATTATTCGGGCGAGATGTATTCTTCTACGGGAAAGACGACGAAAAAATGTACGGGAAATTGTAAAACGTGCGGCGGTTGTCGTTGATCATCGATACGCACGCGTATGCGCGTGCGCGCGTACGTTATAATATTTATACGCGCTAAATGCGAGCATAAACGGAAAAAATAAGATTTTTCAAAAAAATCGAAAAAAGTTGAAAAAACTTAAAAAAAATGCTTGACTTTACTTTTTGTAAATGGTATTATATTAAAGCTGTCGCGTGAGAAGAGGCAGTACGCCGTCTGAAGACGGTGGAAGAGAAGATTAACAACTGCATAGCAAATAGTCAA
>CAZDCO010000034.1:0-13633 GCA_964504025.1 uncultured Clostridia bacterium | reverse complement strand
CCGCTGCGGCCTGTATTACGAAGCGAGTTGCGTCGGCGGCGTGCCCATTATCCGCACGCTTTTGGACGGCGTGCAAGGCAATCATATCCAAAGCATGATGGGTATCGTCAACGGCACGACGAATTATATCTTGACGAAAATGTCGTACGAGGGCGCGAATTACGCAGACGTTTTGAAAGAGGCGCAAAAGCTCGGTTACGCCGAAGCCAATCCCTCGGCGGACGTAGACGGCTACGATTCTATGTATAAGCTGTCTATCCTTTCGTCCATGGCGTTCCATACCAAAATTCCCTATACGAAAATTTTCCGCGAGGGCATTTCGGAAGTCAGCGTACGGGATATCGAGTGCGGCAGGGAACTCGGCTATACCTTAAAATTGCTTGCCATCGGTAAGAAAAAGGACGATATGGTCGAGGTGCGCGTGCATCCTACCTTTATTCCGCACGATCATCCGCTTGCGAGCGTAAACGATTCGTTTAACGCCGTCTATCTGACGGGGGACGCCGTCGGTGACGTTATGCTTTACGGCCGCGGCGCAGGCGCGTTGCCTACCGCAAGCGCAGTCGTCAGCGACGTGTTGTACGCGGCTACGCATACCGACGTGAAATATTCCACGTTCAAAAATACCGCCACGGCAGATCCGAACACGAAGTTCGTCGCCGATTTCACGAGCGCGTACTACTTGCGCCTGTCCGTCAGCGATAAAGCCGGCGTGTTGGCGAAAATTTGCGGCACGTTCGCAAAGCAAGGCATTTCTATCGTCAAAGTTTCTCAGCTTCCCAAGGACGACGCGGAAAGCGAGGACGTAACGTTGATCGTCGTTACCCATAAAACGAGCGAAAACAGCGTGAAAAAAGCGGTAGCAAAAATCAACGAATCGTGCTTGGGCACGGTCGAAGCGGTCATTCGCGTAGAACAATAAAAAACCGTATTTTCAAAGGACGGCGTTTGTCAAATAGGCAACCGCCGCCTTTTTTTATGCAAAACCGGAAAAAGAGTGTACCGCGCGCGAAATAATTTATAAAATAATAAAGAAAAGCCTTGAAAATCCTTGCTTTTTTATAAACGGTTGTGGTAAAATATGTTCAATCAATATTTTTGATTAAACTATGCCTTATATTCGATTTTATTGTTTGAAAGGAGTGAAAGAACGATGGAAAGGGTGTATAATTTTTCAGCAGGACCTTCTATGTTGCCCGAAGAGGTATTACGGCGCGCGGCAAGCGAAATGCTTTGCTATCAAGACAGCGGTATGTCCGTTATGGAAATGAGCCATCGATCTCCCGTCTACGAAAAGATTATCGCCGACGCGGAGAGCTTGCTTCGTCAAGTGATGCAAATTCCCGATAACTATAAAGTTTTGTTTTTGCAGGGCGGTGCGTCTACGCAATTCGCCGCCGTACCGTTGAACTTGTTGCGTAAGAGCGGCAAGGCGGATTATATTCTGTCGGGGCAATTTTCCACGAAAGCCTATCAGGAAGCGCAAAAATACGGGGATATCGTCGCCGTAGCGTCCTCGAAAGCGGACAATTTCAGCTACGTTCCCACGGTGGAGCGTTCCGCCTTCCGTCAGGACGCCGACTACGTGCATATTTGCTTTAACAACACGATCTACGGCACGAAATTTCCGTATATTCCCGATACGGGGGATATCCCGTTGGTGGCGGATATGTCCTCGTGTATTTTGAGTGAACCGTTCGACGTGTCGAAATTCGGCGTGATCTACGCGGGCGCGCAAAAGAATATGGCACCTGCAGGCTTGACGGTCGTCGTGATTCGCGAAGACTTGCTCGGCTACGCGCGTGCGGAAACGCCCTCGATGTTGAATTACCGCTTGATGGCGGATAACGGTTCTATGTATAATACGCCGCCGTGCTATTGTATCTATATAGCAAAACTCGTTTACGAATGGATCGTAAGCTTGGGCGGTTTAGAAGAAATGCAAAAGCGCAATCAAGCCAAGGCGAAGCTTTTGTACGACTATTTGGACGGACAGGACTATTATATCGCGCCCGTACGCAAAGATTGCCGTTCGATGATGAACGTAACGTTCGTTACGGGGAATGCGGAGTTGGATAAGAAATTCGCTGCGGAAGCGCAGGCGGCAGGGCTGCATAACTTGAAAGGGCACCGTTCGGTGGGCGGAATGCGCGCTTCGATCTATAACGCTATGCCTAAATCGGGTGTAGAAGCGTTGGTCGCGTTCATGAAGAAATTTGCGGCGGAGAACCCCAAAGGAGTGTAAGATGAAAATCAAATTATATAATAAAATCGCAAAGGTCGGAACGGATATGTTGCTCGGTAGATACGAGCTTGGCGAGAACGTCGAAAACGAGGACGCGATTATGGTGCGTTCGGCGGCGTTACACGATATTCCCTTTTCGCCGAACTTGCGCGCGATCGCCCGTTGCGGCGCAGGCGTAAACAATATTCCCGTAGAGCGTTGCACGAAAGAGGGCGTGGTGGTGTTCAATACACCGGGTGCAAACGCAAACGCCGTGAAAGAGTTGGCGGTTGCGGCGTTGATTTTGGCTTCGCGCGACATCGTCGGCGGCGTGAAATGGACGGAAACGCTGACGGGCGAGGCGGACGTCGCCAAAGCGGTGGAAAAGGGCAAATCGGCGTTCGTTGGACACGAACTTGCAGGAAAGACGTTGGGCGTTATCGGCTTGGGCGCGATCGGCGGTATGGTTGCAAACGCGGCGATCTCCCTCGGTATGAGTGTTTGGGGATACGATCCGTACATTACGGCGAAAGCGGCGTGGAATTTAGCTCCCTCCGTGCGACAGGCGGCGGACTACGCGGAAATTTTCAAACGTTGCGATTATATTACGTTGCACGTACCTGCAACGCCGCAAACGAAGGGAATGATCAACGACGAATCGCTTGCGCAAATGAAGGACGGCGTGCGTATTCTCAACCTTGCCCGTGCCGATTTGGTAGACGCTGCTGCGTTGAAGAGGGGGCTGGACAGCGGAAAGGTGGCGTCGTACGTTACCGACTTCCCCACGTCGGAAACGGTGGGTGTGAAAGGGATCGTCGCGATACCGCACCTCGGTGCTTCCACCGTCGAATCGGAGGACCATTGCGCGGTGATGGCCGCACAGGAGTTGGACGAGTTCTTGTCCTGCGGCAACATTCGCAACAGCGTCAATTTCCCCACCGTCGCGTTGCCTCGTTCGGGCAGACCGCGCGTTTGCATTATGAATAAAAACGTACCGACGATGCTTTCGCAAATTACGTCGGCGTTCTCGTCGCAAAATATCAATATCGAAAACTTGGCGAACGGTTCAAAGGGCGAAGCGGCGTATACGATCGTCGAAACGGACGAAGTCGTCGGCGAGGGCGTCATTGCCGCCCTGCAATCGATCGAGGGCGTGTTCGGCGTACGCGTGTATAACGCTTGACGACGGGAGAAAAAGGATATGTTGGAAAGCGTACTCAAAAAGGAAGAAAGAATATCTCTCGCCCTGCGCGCGTTGTACCGTTCCTACGGCTATTCTCCCTATCGAATGAGTAAATTCGAGCCGTACGATTTGTACGTTGCGAATAAAGATTTTTTGGTGGGCGAGGGCGTCATCACCTTTATGGATACCGACGGAAAATTGTTGGCGCTCAAACCGGATGTAACGCTGTCGATTATCAAGAACACGGCGGACGACGGCTTGCAAAAGGTGTATTACGACGAAAACGTGTACCGCATTTCAGGGGATAGCAAACAATTTAAGGAAATTAAACAGGTCGGGTTAGAATGTATCGGCGACGTTTCCGCGTACGAGATTTACGAGGCGGTTACACTTGCCGCGGCAAGCTTGGCGCAAATATCTTCGTCGTTCGTGTTGGACGTTTCCCATTTGGGTGTCCTTTCCGCGTTGTTTGAAGAAATCGGCAAAGGGGAGGCGTGTAACGCTGCGCTGCTTCGTTGCTTGTCGGGACGGAACGCGCACGAGCTGATCGCGGTATGTAAACGGTACGGCGTGGAGGAGAGGTATAAAGACAAACTGTTGACGATCGCGCAGGCGTACGGCGACGTGGACGGCGTACTTGCCGCCGTTGCCGACGTATGCGACGGGGAAAAAACGAAACGGGCGTACGACGAATTGCGCGGTATGGCGGCACTCTTGCGCCGTAGCGAATACTATTCCTGTATGCGGTTAGATTTTTCTATCGTCAACGATACGAGCTATTATAACGGAATCGTGTTCAAAGGCTTCGTCGAGGGTGTATGCGAAAGCGTATTGTCGGGCGGCCAATACGATCGACTGATGAAGAGGCTAGGCAAACGCGCTCGCGCGATCGGCTTTGCCGTATATACCGACGCTTTGGAACGGTTGTACGCCGACGAGCGTACGGCGAACGACGGCGTAACGATCGTATACGACGACGAAACGGATACGGCGGCTTTGATCGACGAGGCACAACGTTGGCGCGAGCAGGGTAGACGTTGCTGCGTTCGACGGGAAGTCGTCGGGGACGTAGTGTTGGATATGCGCGGTAAAAAAGGAGGGCGAGTATGATTAACGTAGCGTTGCCGAAAGGCAGGTTGGGCGAACGGGTGTACGAGCTGTTCGAGCGCGCAGGCTACGCATGCCCGTCCATCAAGGAAAAGAACCGCAAACTCGTCTTTGAAAGCGTGGAAAATGGCGTGCGCTATTTTTGGGTGAAACCGTCGGACGTGTCGATTTACGTCGAGCGTGGCGCGGCGGACGTCGGCGTTTGCGGTAAGGATATTTTAGAGGAATACGCACCGAACGTGTACGAATTGATCGATTTGGGGATTGGGCGTTGTCAAATGGCGGTGGCGGCGAAACGGGAGTTCGTCGACGATCGGGAAACGACGTTGCGCGTGGCGACGAAATTCGCCAACGTTGCCAAGACCTACTACGCCGAACGGGGTAGAGACATCGATATTATCAAGTTGAACGGTTCGATCGAGCTTGCACCCCTTTTGGGATTGTCCGACGTCATTGTCGACATCGTGGAAACGGGTACGACGTTGAAAGAGAACGATTTAGAGATCAAGGCGACGGTATTTCCGATCAGTGCGAGATTGATTGCGAATAAGGCGAGTTGTAAATTCAAGACGGCGGAGATCGAGCGTTTGACGAATCGTACGCGCGCTTGCGTGGAGAGCGGAGAGGAATGATATGATCAAGATATTGCGTTGCGGCGAAGTGCCGCGCGAAGAAATTTTTGCACGCGTTGCCGCGGTAACGAGCGTCGGGGACGTCGTGTCGGAGATTATCGCCGAAGTGGTGAAAAATAAGGACGCCGCTTTGCGCGTGTACGCCAAAAAATTCGACGGCGTAGACTTGCAAGAGATAGAGGTTACGCGAGCGGAAATCGACGGCGCGTACGAACGTGCGGATCGTCGGTTCGTAGAGGTTTTGGAAGAGGCGGCGGATAATATTCGCGCGTTCCATAGCCGACAAAAACGGGAAGGCTTTTCTTTGCGGAAGGAAAACGGCGTGATCGTCGGACAAAAAATCACTGCCGTGGAGAAAGTCGGTTTGTACGTACCCGGCGGTACGGCGGCGTATCCGTCTACCGTACTTATGGACGCCATTCCTGCAAAGATTGCAGGTTGTAAACAGCTCGTTATGGTAACGCCGCCAGCCAAGGACGGCAGAGTCAATCCCGACGTATTGACGGCGGCGAAGATTGCAGGCGTCGATCGGATATTCAAAATCGGCGGCGCACAGGCGATTGCGGCGTTGGCGTACGGCACGGAGAGCGTTCCCAAGGTGGACAAGATTGTCGGACCGGGAAACGCGTACGTCGCCGAGGCGAAAAAACAGGTTTTCGGGCGAGTGTCGATCGATATGATTGCAGGACCGAGCGAAATTTTGATCGTAGCGGACGGCGCGAACGATCCGAAAGAGATCGCGGCGGACTTGTTGTCGCAAGCGGAACACGATAAAATGGCAAGCGCGGTGCTCGTTACCGACGACGAAAGGTTTGCCGTAGCGGTGGCGAACGCCGTAGAAGAACAACTTGCAATGTTGCCCCGTCGGGAGATCGCCCGTCGTTCCATCGACGATAACGGAAAAATTATCGTCGCGGACGACTTGCACGCAGCGGTGGAGATCGCCAACGAAATCGCACCCGAACATTTGGAACTGTGCGTGGAAAATCCGTTCGACTATTTAGAGGAAGTCAAAAACGCAGGTTCGGTATTTTTAGGCAGATATTGCCCCGAAGCGGTGGGGGACTATTTCGCAGGTCCGAACCATACCCTGCCGACGAACGGCACGGCGCGCTTTTCCTCGCCGCTGTCTGTGGACGATTTTATCAAGAAGACGCAGTTTACCTATTATCCAAAAGACGCGCTGTGCGCGGCAGCGGATAAGATCGCCTATTTTGCCGAAAAAGAGGGCTTGCACGCCCACGCCAATAGCGCGACCGTTCGCTGTAAGGACGAAGTATGAGTAGATATTGCAACGAAAAAATACGAACGCTCACCGCGTATACGCCGGGAGAACAGCCCAAGGACGGGCAATATATCAAGCTGAACACGAACGAATTGCCCTATCCGCCTCCGCCCTCCGTCGTGGAATCGGCGGCGCGGGAAGCGGCAAAGGCGCAGTTGTATTCCGATCCCGAATGTACCGCACTCGTGGAAAAAGCGACGGAAACTTTCGGGGTAAAGGGCACGGAAGTTTTGTTCACCAACGGTTCGGACGAGATCCTCAACTTTGCTTTCGCAGCGTTTTGCGATTGCACGCACGGCGCGGTATTCCCCGATATATCTTACGGTTTTTATAAAGTATTCGCCGAATTATACGGTATTCCCTATCGCGAGATCCCCTTACGCGCCGACTTTTCCATCGCGCCGAGCGATTACGCGCACGCGCATGCCATGATCGTGATCGCTAACCCCAACGCGCCTACGGGCTCGTGCTTGTCGAGGGCGCAAATCGAGGAGATTTTACAAAGCAATCCCGATTCCGTAGTGGTGATCGACGAAGCGTACGTAGACTTCGGCGCGGAGAGTTGCGTACCGCTCGTGCACCGTTACGACAATTTGTTGGTTACGCAAACGTTTTCCAAATCGCGCGCGCTAGCAGGCGCAAGGCTGGGTATGGGCTTTGCTTGCGAAGCGTTGATCGACGACTTGCGTAAGGTCAAATTTTCTACGAACCCGTATAGCGTAAATCGAATGACGATGGCGGCAGGTCGCGCGGCTCTTTGCGAAGAGGAGTATTTTTCGCGTTGCGCCAAAGAGATTGCGGCAACGCGCGAAGCTACGACGGAACGGTTACGCGAACTTGGCTTTACGGTGTTGGACAGCAAGACGAATTTCTTGTTCGTTCGTTCCCCGAAAATCGCAGGGGAAGAATTGTATGCAAAACTCAAACGACGTGGAATACTCGTACGGCATTTTAACGCGCCGCGCATAGCCGAGTTTAACCGAGTGAGTATCGGCACGCCTACGCAAATGCAGGCGTTTACGACGGCGGTAAAGGAAATTTTAGAGGAGAAAGAGGTATGAGAAGTGCGGAAATCGTACGAAAAACGGCGGAAACGGATATTCGGTTATCCCTGCAAATCGACGGCGAGGGAAAGGGCGTCGTCGACAGCGGTTGCGGCTTTTTGGATCACATGCTCACGTTGTTTGCCAAACATTCGGGGTACGACTTAACCGTATCGTGTATCGGCGATACGCAAGTCGATTATCACCATACCGTCGAGGATATCGGCATCGCGCTCGGCAGGGCGTTTGCCGTTGCCGTGGGGGATAAGCGCGGCGTGCGCCGTTACGGCGATATTTTGTTGCCCATGGACGAGGCGTTGGTGCTTGCGGCGGTCGATCTTTCGGGACGGGACTACGCCGCGATCGAACTCTCCTTTCTCACGGATAAGGTAGGCGATTTCGATTGCGAGCTTTGCGAGGAGTTTTGGCTGGCGTTCGTGCGCGAGAGTAAACTCACGCTTCATATCAAACAGTTGGCAGGTAAAAATTCGCACCATATTATCGAGGGAACGTTCAAGGCGGTGGCGCGCGCGTTGGCGAAGGCAACGGAAGTGGACGAGCGTAGAAAGGACGAAGTACCCTCTACGAAGGGCGTGTTGTAAGGAGTAGCGGTATGATAGCGGTGATCGATTACGGCGTGGGTAATTTGTTTTCCCTGTGTTCTTCCCTGCGCCGCGTGGGCGCGGACGTCGTCGTAACGAAGGACGAAAAGGAGATCTCGCGCGCGGATAAACTCGTTTTACCGGGCGTGGGCGCGTTTGCGGACGCGATCGGACGGTTGAGAACAAGCGGCTTGGATAACGTGCTGAAACGGGCGGCGGCGAACGGCACGCCGCTTATGGGCATTTGCTTGGGTATGCAACTGTTGTTTGAAAGGAGTTTAGAATACGGCGAACATATCGGTTTGGGGTTGCTGCAAGGCACGGTCGCGCCGATTAAGGGCGCGGTGGACGCGCGGCTGAAAGTGCCGCAAATCGGCTGGAACGGCTTGCATATCACGCGTGAGCATCCGTTGTTGCGGTACGTGCACGAGGGCGAACACGCCTATTTCGTCCATTCCTATTACGCAACCGATTGCGATTCGTCGGTGATTGCGACGACGGACTACGGCAAGCCGTTGACGGCGGCGGTGGCAAAGGACAACGTAACGGGTTGTCAATTTCACCCCGAAAAGAGCGGTGAAGTGGGGCTGCGAATTTTACGCGGCTTTTGCGAACTTTGAGAAACGAGGAGTATTATGTACGTATTACCTGCAATAGACTTATACGGCGGCAAAGCGGTTCGGCTGTATAAGGGCGATTACGCGCAAATGACGGTGTACGGCGACGATCCTGCGGCGATCGCGCGCGATTTTCAAGCGCAGGGCGCGGAATGGGCGCACGTCGTCGATTTAGAAGGCGCGAAAACGGGCGAGCCGAAACATTTGGAAACGTTGCGCGCTATCGTCAACGCGACGAACTTAAAAATAGAGATCGGCGGCGGAATCCGTAATATGCAAACGGCGGACGAATATTTTTCCGTCGGCGTGGCACGGGTGATTTTGGGTACGGCAGCCGTTCGCGACGAGGCGTTCTTGCGTGCGGCGTTAAAAAAATACGGCGAGAAGATTGCCGTCGGCGCGGACGTCGTAGACGGTAAAATCGCCGTCAAGGGCTGGATAGAAAAATCGGAATACGATTTGCACGCGTTTATGCGGCGTATGCAGGACGAGGGCGTGCGAACGGTCGTGTGTACCGACGTCTCCAAGGACGGCGCAATGCAGGGCGCGAATCACGCGCTGTATCGCGAATTGAAACGGGACTACGGGATCGACGTCGTGGCGAGCGGCGGCGTATCCACGCTTGCGGACGTAGAGGCGTTAAAGGAAACGGGCGTGTACGGCGCAATCGTCGGTAAGGCGTATTATACGGGCGCGATTTCCCTTTCGCGCGCGATCGAGGTGGCGAGATGATTACCAAACGCATTATCCCTTGCTTGGACGTAAAGGACGGGCGCGTCGTAAAAGGCGTACGCTTTCAAGGCTTGCGCGAAGTGGCTTCTCCCGTCGATTTGGCGAAATACTATTCGGATAACGGCGCGGACGAGTTGGTCTTTTACGACATCACCGCTTCGTCGGAGGGACGAAAACTGTTTACGGACGTTTTGACGGAAACGGCGAAAAACGTATTCATTCCGCTGACCGTCGGCGGCGGTATTCGCGGTTTGGACGATTTTGAAAGAGTGCTGTCCTGCGGCGCGGATAAAGTGAGTGTAAATTCAGGCGCGATTGCAAGACCTGCGCTGATTGGCGAAGCGGCGAAACGGTACGGCGATCAATGCGTCGTGCTGTCGGTGGACGTGAAACGGGTGCACGGCGAATTTCACGTGTTTGCCAAGGGCGGCAGAGAGGATACGGGTATCGATGCGCTGTCTTGGATCGAACGTTGCGTGCACGAGGGCGCAGGCGAAGTCGTCGTCAATTCCATGGATACCGACGGCGTGAAAAACGGATTCGATATTCCGCTCTTGCAAGAGGTGTGCGCGCGTGTAGACGTACCCGTAATCGCGAGCGGCGGCGCGGGCAAAGAGGAACATTTCCTTTTCCTCTTTCAAAACGTACCCACGGTAGACGCGGCTCTTGCCGCATCGGTATTCCATTTCGGAGAAATAGAAATTCAAAAAGTAAAACGCACGCTGTCCGCCA
Source organism: uncultured Clostridia bacterium (assembly GCA_964504025.1). GTDB lineage: Bacteria > Bacillota > Clostridia > Christensenellales > Borkfalkiaceae > Scatosoma. The sequence goes on along the minus strand of CAZDCO010000034.1, from coordinate 3,476 downwards.
ACGGCGTCAACGTGCGCGTATAGGAGTGTTATGATCGGTATAGAAAATTTGAAATTTGATGAAAAAGGCTTGATTCCTGCAATCGTTGTAGACGCAACCACGAAAGAAACGTTGACGTTGGCGTATATGAATCGGGAAAGCCTGCAAACGACTATGGAAAAGGGCTTGACCTGCTTTTTCAGCCGCAGTCGTCAAAAATTGTGGTTGAAGGGCGAAACGAGCGGAAATTATCAACACGTGCGTTCGATTACGGCGGATTGCGACGGGGACGCGTTGCTCGTGCTCGTGGATAAGGACGGACCTGCCTGTCATACGGGCGCGGAAAGTTGCTTCTTTCAGACCGTGTACGAGGGAGAGGACGAACGCCCGTTTTCCTTGCGCGGCTTGTACGATTTGTTGCGCGAACGCCGTGAAAAAATGCCGCAGGGCTCGTATACGACCTACCTCTTTGAAAAGGGGCTGGATAAAATATTGAAAAAGGTGGGCGAGGAAAGCACCGAAGTCATCATCGCGGCGAAAGCGGAGGATAAAAAGGAAACGGTGTACGAAATCGCCGACCTTGCGTATCACTTGCTCGTGCTGATGGTGCAAAACGGAATCAGCGTAGAGGACGTGGAGAAAGAACTTGCTTCGCGGCACGTGATCGATCACAAAGTAAAACAAGAAAAAATGACGAAATAAAGAAAAAAGAACGCTGTGCAAAACAACGTTCTTTTTTTGGAGCTACTAGGCGGATTTGAACCGCCGACCTCGTCCTTACCAAGGACGCGCTCTACCAACTGAGCCATAGCAGCAACGCAATCGTTACTATGCTATTATAGTGAAAGTGAAAAGAAAAGTCAAGTCAAAAGCAATCGTTTTTTGAAAAAAATTCATAAAATCGCATAATTTTTATCGGGAATAGTACAAACCGTGCCGCACATAGGATAGAGTATCGTCGTTCACCGAGGGGGTATGCGTATGCTGTTTGATTTTTTATGGTTACTCGTTAGCAAACTTGTGTTTTTCACGGGTGCGATCACCTCGAAAAACTCCTTCCCGAAACCGCTATCCAAGGAAGAGGAAGAACGGTTCGTCGCGCTGGCGGCAACGGGGGATAAACAGGCGAGGGAAACGCTGATACAACGCAATATGCGTTTGGTGGCGCATATCGCGAAAAAATATACGGGCGCGGCGGAAACGGACGACTTGCTCTCGGTGGGCAGTATCGGTTTGATTAAGGCGATCGACAGCTACAAAACGGGTAAGGGGACTACCCTTTCCACTTATACCGCGCGTTGTATCGAAAACGAAATTCTCATGCTGATCCGTGCCAACAAAAAGCATAAAAACAACGTATCCCTTTCCGATCCCGTCGGTACGGATAAGGACGGTAACGAGTTGACGTTTATGGATTTGCTGTTCGAGAAAGAGGACGGCGTTTTTGAACGAGTGGAACGCACCGTACGGCTGGAAAAGTTGGTTGCGGAACTCCGTCGCGTGTTGAGCGATCGAGAATATACGGTGCTGTGTTTGCGCTACGCCTTAAAGGGTGGGATCCCGTTGCCGCAAAGGGAAGTGGCGAACGCGTTGAAGATCTCCCGTTCGTACGTATCGAGGATAGAAAAGCACGCCGTGGAAAAGCTGCGTATGCGCCTTCGCGCGGAAGATTTTTTAGAATGAGGAAGAAAAGGTCGAATTTTCAGGAAAAAAGAGGGAAATTTTGCAAAAAAGCAAAAAAATATGCCGTTGCCCACTTGAAATTTTCCAACGAATATGCTATACTTGTACTTGGTTAAATATGCGAGAAATATTTAACGGTATCATCAGTAAGCGAAAAATTTTTTGGAGGAATTTCACAATGACAATATCACAAGATGTTGCACAGATGTTCTGCGTGGCTAAAGGCGCAGGCGTTGCTCGTCATGAAAACGCTGCTATTCCCGAAGAAGGCAAGTGGGTTCACGCGAAAGAGATTAAAGACATCAGCGGTTTTACGCACGGTATCGGTTGGTGCGCACCGCAACAGGGCGCTTGTAAGCTCAGCTTAAACATTAAGCAAGGTATCATTCAAGAAGCGTTGGTAGAAACGATCGGCTGTTCGGGTATGACGCACTCCGCGGCAATGGCAGCGGAAATTTTGCCCGGTAAAACGCCTTTGGAAGCGTTGAATACCGACTTGGTTTGCGACGCAATCAACACGGCTATGAGAGAGTTGTTCTTGCAGATCGTATACGGTCGTTCGCAATCGGCTTTCTCCGACGACGGCTTGTCGATCGGCGCAGGCTTGGAAGACTTGGGTAAAGGACACCGTTCGCAGGTTGGTACGATGTACTCGACCTTGCAAAAGGGCGTTAGATATTTGGAAATGGCGGAAGGCTACGTAACCCGTCTTGCTTTGGATGCGAACAACGAAGTTATCGGTTACGAATTCGTTTCCCTCGGCAAAATGACCGACTTCATCAAGAAGGGTATGGAACCGAACGAAGCGTACGCAAAGGCTATGGGACACTACGGTAGATTCAGCGAAGAACAAGGTGCTGTTAAATTTATCGATCCCCGTAAGGAATAATAGGAGGATAAGAAAATGTCATTATTTGAAGGTTATGAAAGAAGAATTGATAAAATCAACGACGTTTTGAAGGAATACGGCATTTCCTCCGTGGAAGAATGTAGGGATATTTGCCTTTCGAAGGGCGTCGATTGCGATAAGATCGTACGTGCAGGACAACCTATTTGCTTTGAAAACGCAGTTTGGGCGTACACCGTAGGTTCGGCAATCGCTATCAAGAAAGGTTGCGTAAAGGCAGCGGACGCGGCAGCGGCGATCGGCATCGGTTTGCAAGCGTTCTGTATCCCCGGTTCGGTTGCACAAAACCGTCAAGTAGGTCTTGGTCACGGCAACCTCGGCGCAATGCTCCTTTCCGACGAAACGGAATGTTTCTGCTTCCTTGCAGGACACGAATCGTTCGCGGCTGCAGAAGGCGCGATCTCCATTGCACTCAACGCAAACAAAGTTAGAAAGAATCCCTTGCGCGTCGTATTGAACGGTTTGGGTAAAGACGCTGCGTATATCATTTCGAGAATCAACGGTTTCACCTTCGTTGAAACGGAATTCGATCACGCGAACGAAGAAGTGAAAGTCGTTTACGAAAAGGCGTTCTCCACCGGCGATAGAGCAAAGGTTAAGTGCTACGGCGCGGATTCCGTATCCGAAGGCGTTGCGATCATGAAGCTTGAACACGTAGGCGTTTCCATCACGGGTAACTCCACCAACCCCACCCGTTTCCAGCACCCCGTTGCAGGTACGTACAAGAAATGGTGCGTAGAGAACGGCGTAAAATATTTCTCCGTTGCTTCCGGCGGCGGTACGGGTAGAACGTTGCACCCCGATAACATGGCTGCAGGCCCTGCTTCCTACGGTATGACCGATACTATGGGTAGAATGCACTCTGACGCACAGTTCGCAGGTTCCTCCTCCGTTCCGGCTCACGTAG